>JBOGLH010000163.1:0-7870 GCA_050746025.1 Terriglobales bacterium
ACGTTGTACTGTGCGGCGCTGGGAGGCACCGGCAGCCAGGGTTTGGCCGCATTGCTGAATCCCGCATTGGCCGCTTTGTCCCATTGCATGGGGGTGCGCTCGCCGTCGCGGCCTTTGTCTTTTGGCCAGCCGGTGCGGCCGACGGGGTCTTTGACGTCTTCAATCCGCGTAGGAACCGTGGTGCGCATTCCGATTTCTTCGCCGTAATACATTTGCGGGGTGGCGTGAGTGGTTAACAGCAATGTGGCCAGGAGCTTCGCGATCTGATCATTGTGCACGCCGTCGCCATAGCGGTCCCAGGTACGCGCCTGGTCGTGATTGTTAAAGAAGAAATACGGCATGCGCACCACTGTTCCCACACGGATCGAAGACGTCAAAGACCCCGTCGGCCGCACCGGCTGGCCGAAAGACAAAGGGCGCGACGGCGAGCGCACCCCCATGCAATGGGACAAAGCGGCCAACGCGGGATTCAGCAACGCGTCTAAAACCTGGCTGCCGGTCCCGCCCAGTGCCGCGCAGTACAACGTTGCTGCCGAACGCTACGATCCCAATTCGATTTTTAATTTTTACAAACACCTCATCGCGTTGCGGCGCGAGATTTCCGCTCTTCGCGATGGCTCTTACGTATCGATCAATCGCGACGATCCAAACGTGCTGGCATATTTGCGGCGAGCGAAAAACGGAACCGATCCGGTGCTGGTGGCGCTAAATATGAGCTCGCAGCCGCAGACCGTCAATTTTTCCTTGACTGGTTTTGGCATTGGCGGAAAGAAGTTGCACGCACTGCTGGCATCGCCACAACCGGCTAATGCCGACTCGGGGTTAACGGGAGTAAAGCTGGAGCCATTCGGAGTTTTGGTCGCGTCGGTAGAATGAGAATTCACAACCAAAGATCAAAAAGCAAAAATTTTTCCACTGGAATTTCAGAGTATATTGCTATATAGCACTTTGCCGCACCGCATTCTCTGCGGCAGGTTGAACAGAACCGCATCACCACGGAGCCAACATGCCTCTGACCTCTATAGATTGGGTGGTGATCATCGGCTATCTGCTGGTGAACCTCGCCATCGGAATTTATTACCGCCGGCGGGCCAGCGGCAACACGGAAGAATTCTTCGTCTCCGGACGCGATGTCTCGTGGTGGCTGGCGGGAACTTCTATGGTAGCAACCACCTTCGCCGCCGATACTCCCCTTTTCGTCTGTGGCGTGGTTGCACGCCAGGGCATCGCCGGCAATTGGATCTGGTGGGGCTTCTGCGTGGGCGGGATGCTCACGGTTTTCTTCTTCGCGCGTTATTGGCGTCGCGCTGAAATCTTGACTGACGTTCAATTCTGCGAAATCCGCTACGGCGGAAATCCCGCAGCCTTTCTCCGCGGTTTCAAGTCCATCTACCTCGGACTATTCATGAACTGCTTCATCCTCGGATGGGTCACGCGCGCCATGGTCAGCATCATCGCCGTGATCCTCGGCCCGATGATCGCTCAAGGGCGAGTGCTGGATCTTGGGTTTCTCGGCCACTACACCCTCGGTGATCCGCAAAATACCGCGCTCGCCATTTGCATCTTCGTCATTATTCCCTTCACCGGGCTTTACACCTTCATCGGCGGATTATGGGGCGTGTTGGTCACCGACTTATTTCAATTCGTGCTTAAGATGGCGATGATCATTGTTCTCGCCTGGGTCGCAGTCGCGAAAATTGGAGGCATGCACGCACTCGAAGCGCATCTGCAAGTGATTCGCGCCAACGCACAAGCGGCGGGCGCCACCACTTCCGACCCGACAGCGTTTCTGCCAGATTTCCATTTGGGATGGGCAAGCAATGCGGTGTGGACCCTACCCGTTCTCACCTTCATCGTTTACCTCGGAATGCAATGGTGGCTTGCATGGTATCCAGGCGCGGAGCCTGGTGGCGGGGGTTACGTAGCACAGCGAATGTTCAGCGCCAAGGATGAAAAAAACTCGCTCGGTGCCACGCTCTGGTTCAACGTCGCGCATTACGCATTGCGGCCATGGCCTTGGATTGTCACCGCTCTGGTCGCCATCGTGGTCTACTCGCCCAATGGCGGCCTGCATCCCAGCTTGGCTTTCGCACAAAATCCTGAGCAGGGATACGTCATGGTGCTGCGCGATTTCCTTCCGCCTGCACTACGTGGCCTGATGGTCGCGGCCTTCCTCGCCGCTTTCATGTCGACGGTCGGAACCCAGTTGAACTGGGGATGCTCGTACCTGGTCAACGACCTTTATAAAAGATTCCTCGTCCGCAACTCCACTGAACGGCATTACGTGCGCGTAAGCCGTGTGATCACGGTGCTCCTGGTGCTCGCCAGCGGCTACACCGCAGCGCAATTGAAATCGATTGGCGCTGGGTGGGAACTGGTGCTGGGCGTGGGTTTCGGAACCGGAGCAGTTTATATTCTGCGCTGGTACTGGTGGCGAATCAGCGCCTGGAGCGAAATCTCCGCCATGATCGCCGCTGCTGCGGTCACCATCGGCTTGCGCAACGTTTCATTCGCCGGCAATGACGCGCTGGTTTACGCGAAGAAGACTTTGATCACCGGCGGGCTCACCACCATCGCGTGGGTCCTGGCTACATTCCTGACTCGCGCCGAATCCAACGAGACGCTGGTATCGTTCTATCGCCGCGTTCACCCCACCGTTTACGGATGGAAGCGCATCGCAAAACTGGCTCCCGAACTGCCCGAAGTGAAAGACGTAGCCGGCAACGCATTCAACTGGCTGATGGGCGTCATCCTGGTTTACGGCTGCCTCTTCGGAATCGGCAAACTTGTCTTTCAACAATGGGGACAGGGAATCCTGCTGCTCGCAATGGCCGCAGTCGCCGGTTATCTGATCTTCTGGGATCTCTCGCGCCGCGGTTGGGAAACACTATCAGGCAAGAACGTCGAGTCCGCTCCCCAAACCGCAAGCGCAGATTGACGGCGGTGACCATCTGCCCGTGTGGGTCGGACATTCTTGTCCGACGCTTTTGATTCTTGCCGAAACATGACTCAAGCCTCCCCACACTTGATGTGAACCCGCAATTCCGTTTACGCTCATTCCTCATGATCCTCGCGGGAGATTTGGGCGGCACCAAGTGCACGCTGATTCTGTATGCCGTCGATGCCCAGCGCCTGCGTCCCATTTACCGGCTCACTGCAAAAACCGCCGACTTTCCTGACATCGAATCTTTCTTTGATAACTTCCGCGACCGCGCCAAGCGGGATGGCCAGGAATTAAGCAATCTCGCTGCGGCCGGATTCGGCGTCGCTGGCGCAATCGTGAATGAGGCCGTCGTCTGCAACAACCTGCCGTGGACGATTACTCTGAAACGCCTCGCCGAAAGCCTGCACATCGCTCCCAGCAAAACGCTTCTGCTTAACGACGTCGAAGCCGCATCCTCGAGCCTGGAGCACCTAGAACCGAAAGACCTGATGGAACTGAACCATGGAACGCCGCAAGCGCACGCTCCGAAAGTTTATGTGGCTGCAGGAACAGGATTGGGCGAGTCGATTTTATTTTGGAATGGCGATCGCTATCAGGTCTCCGCTTGCGAAGCCGGCTTGACCGACTTCGCTCCCGGCACTGATCGCGAAATTCTGGTGTTGCAGTACCTGCGCCAACATATGCCTCGCGTCTGCACCGAGGAAATCGTATCCGGCCGCGGTTTTCGTGCCATCCATGGAGCCATCTTTCCCGAGGAGCATCACCCGTTCTTCGACGATCCGGACATCGACTCGGCCGCCAGCATCACGCAACAGGCTTTTGCCAAAGACTGCTCGGCTTGCGAAGAAACTCTGCACATGTGGACTGAAGCCTACGGCTCCGAAGCCGGCAACATGGCGCTGCGCTGCCTTCCCTTCGGCGGAGTGTATGTCGGCGGCGGCATCGCGCTGAAAATTCTTGCGAAATTAAAAGACGGCACATTTGTCCGAGCATTTTGCGACAAGACCAAGCTCGCGAATGAACTTGCGCGAATCCCTATCTTCGTTGTGCTGAATCAGGATGCGCCGGTGCTGGGCGCGGCCCATGCTGCGTTCGCCGCTTCGAATGAGGTCGGGTAAAGGCTCAACTCATGATGCTCCGTCGCTCCCTCTATGGCTTTCCTCTGTGAAACTCCGTGTTCTCTGTGGTTAATCTTTCTACATACAGTGACTCAAAAATTTGATGGCTTGGCGATAACATTCTGCTTGCCCCGCAGTCTCGCCCGCTCTATGCTAGCGTCCTTCCCTACAAAATCATTTACCAGCAGGAGTCCATATGATCCCCTTCGACGGCCAGTTTGCCGAAAATACTGTGCTGCCTCTTGCCCAGGCCGCATACGACAGCACCCAACCTCCGGCCAATTACACCCTGAATCAAACCGCATTCGAAATCCTCGCCAACCCAGCTCACCCGGCGGTGCAGGACCATCTCGCAAAACTTGCTCCATCCGAGAGAACCAAACGTCAGAAAATGCTGCAAAGCATGCTCGACCAGCCGAAGCAACATCAGTTAGCAGCCAGCGACGCGGCCGTCCGTGCTCTTCCGCCGAACCCGAATGCCAACCTCCACTTCGGCTGGTTTTGCCTCGATAAACCGAATCAGAGGCTGATCGTGGCCTTTCGCGGTACCCAGTTTATTCACGACTGGCTTGACGATTTCGATTTCGTCCCCGCACCCTATGCTCCGGTGCCCGGCCGCGGTACCGTGCACGAAGGATTTCAGATCGTGTACTTGACCGTGCGCGATAATCTGATTGCGCTGCTGAACAAATATTCCGCGGGATTTCGCGAAATTTTAGTTACCGGCCACAGCCTCGGCGGCGCCCTGTGCGCGCTGGCCACTCTCGACCTGCTGAATGTGAACTCAAACCTTTCCCCCGTGGTTTACACCTGGGCCGAACCGCGCGTGGGACACAGCGATTTCGTCACCTTCTTTAACACCCACGTGAACATCTGCTATCGCATCATGAATGTTTGGGACGTGGTGCCGCACCTGCCTCCGGATATCGCAGGATACGGACACGAGGGCAATCAGGTCACCATCGACAGTGGGTTCTCGCTCGACGTTGTTCACAACCACGTTTTGGCGACCGGATATGTGCCGGGAATGGCTAAGTGGAATCAGGACCATCCGGTGCAGGCGACACAACATTTTGGAAGGATGGCGCTGTCGGCGCTGGTGGGACAGTCGAGGTAATTTCGTGAGGTCCACGATTACGGAAGAATAAAGAGACAGAAGAATAAAAAGACTGAAGAATGAAGAGACAGAAAATAAAGAGACGGTGGCCCACTCAAGCCTGCTTTTGGCTTGAGTGGGATTGTCACGACACTGGGACTATTTTGCGTCCCTCGAATGTCTCGCCCAGGGAAGGGCACGAATTTATTCGTGTCGAAAAGCTAGGCTAAGTCATCGGCTTTAGCCGCTGAGGTTCGTTGCGGTGACAATCGTGACCTCAGAGGCTAAAGCCGCGCTTTATACGCTCGGGTCGGCACGACTTGAAGTCCTGCCGATCCCGGTCGTGCTCCCGCCGGACGGCGGCCCATTCAAGCATACTTCGGCTTGAATGCGGACTGTCGCCCACATAACTCTCCCAAGCGCTGTCATTCCGAACCGCTTCAGCGGTGAGGAATCTGCTGTTCTCGTGAAGGATGAGTATTCAAATCGGTATAGTCAGGCTATAATCCCCCCGGCGCTAATCATCTAGCTGCAGCGAACCTGTTAAATATGCATGCGATTCAACAGTTTTTCCTTCGCGCAAAGCTTGGCAGATATTCTTGAGTTTCGTGCTCTTCTCGACGTTAGATGTATCTGCTGCCGGTGCGCTTGGTGATACTAGTTCAATGCCGGGCGATGTTTTCAGTCTCGCTGGCATGCTATGGGCACTCATGACCTCACTGTTCCTGCTGTGGTTTATCGGATGGTTTTGGTCAATGGCCTCTTTTCTAGATAGCATCGCACCCGCGCATTTGAGATTGGGAAAGAGCTTCTTTCATTTTGCGTGCATCTACCCGGTGCTTTATGTCCCAGTTTTCACATTATTTCTCCCCCACCAGCAGGCGTCGCTTCTTTTCCTGGTATTCCCATTACACGCCCTTGCGACTTTCTGCATGTTTTACCTCTTGTATTTTGTTTCTAAGAGCCTGTCGATCGTTGAGACGAGCAAATCAGTCACGTTCTACGACGACGCAGGACCGTTCTTTCTTCTTTGGTTCTTTCCAGTTGGTGTTTGGGTCGGTGCAACCTAGAATCAATCGACTTTTCGAAGCATCGGGCTACCGCGTGTCAAAAGCGTAAGGGCCACCAACAACAAAAAAGGGTCGGACAAGAATGTCCGACCCACATGAGCCTTGCTGAGCTGAAATTTATTCTTCTTTGTCTTTGGTCTCGCCCGGAACATCGGCCGCGGCGGCTTCTTCGCCGGCTCGTTGCTGGTCTGCTTCTTCCATGGCTTTGCGAGTCTCCTCAGCCTTCTTGGCGCGGTTCTCGGCACGCTTCTGGCGCTTTTCATCCAGCAGTTGCTCGCTTCCCAGCAACTCGATGAAAGCTTTGTCGGCTCCATCGCCCTTCTGCCAGGCGGTGCGCACAATGCGCGTATAGCCGCCGTTACGGTCGCCAAAGCGCGGCCCAATGGTATCGAACAGCTTGTTCACGGCTTCGTCCGTCATCAGATAAGCGATGGCCTGGCGACGCGCCGCCAGGTCTCCACGCTTGCCGAGCGTAATCATCTTTTCAACCGTCGGCCGCAGAGCTTTCGCCTTGGGCACGGTGGTTTCGATCCGCTCTTCCATGATCAGCGAAGTGGCCATGTTGCGGAGCAGCGAGCGCCGGTGCGATGTGGTACGTCCGAGTTTGTATCCTGCTACTTTGTGACGCATGTGTGAACCTCAGTGGTCAGTTGCCAGCCGCCAGTTCCCAGTAGACCGGCTGCCCACTGGGCACTGGCAACCGGGAACTGGCAACCGCTTAGTAATTGTCGTCCGGTCCGTAAGCCGAAGCCGGCAGCACCTGGTTCGACGTCGGCCCAGGGACAGCGTTCCCGTGCTCGTCGATTTTCATGCCCAGGCTTAAGCCCATGGTGCCTAGAATTTCCTTAATTTCGTTCAGCGACTTGCGGCCGAAGTTTTTCGTCTTCAGCATCTCGGCTTCGGTCTTCTGCACCAGTTCGCCAATGGTCTGAATGTTTGCGTTCTTCAGGCAGTTGTAGCTGCGCACCGAAAGCTCAAGCTCTTCAACCGAACGGTTCAGGTTTTCGTTCTTGATCTCCGGCTTGCGGTCCTCGGTCGTGCCGCCAGTCTCAATATCTTCCTCAAAGTTAATGAAGATATTCATGTGGTCTTTCAGCAGCTTCGCCGAAAGTCCAATCGCGTCAGCCGGGGTGATGGAACCGTTGGTCCAGACTTCGAGCGTCAGCTTGTCATAATCGGTAATCTGTCCCAGGCGTGCGGCTTCAATGGTGTAGTTGCACTTGCGCACTGGCGAGTGAACGGAATCGATGGGAATGAAACCGATGCCGAGATCTTCGTCGAAGTTCTTGTCGGCGGAAACGTATCCGCGTCCACGCTTCAGGCGCATCTCCATATCGAGTTTGCCGCCTTCGCTGACGGTCGCGATGTACACGTCTTTGTCTAGAACGTCAACGTCACCGTCGGCTTCGATCATGCCTGAGGTCACGACTCCGGGCTGGTCAGAGCGCAGGTAGATCGCCTTCGGAGCGTCGCCGCTCAGCTTGAACGGCACCTGCTTCAGATTCAGAATGATGTCAGTCGCATCTTCAACCACTCCGGGGATCGACTGAAACTCGTGCAGCACGCCTTCAATTTTGACGGCAGTGACCGCTGCGCCTTCGATCGAACTCAGCAGCACGCGGCGAAGCGCGTTGCCGATGGT
>JBOGLH010000164.1:0-26796 GCA_050746025.1 Terriglobales bacterium
ATCTTGCGCAGATTTTCTGCCTGCTGTTCTTCCTGGGATGAGAAATCAATCTGGCTGATTTTGGTTACGCCTTCGACGATGTGCGCCACCTGCTCGCCGAATTCTTTGCGGATATCAACAATGGTGATGGAAGTGTCTTCGACGGAATCGTGGAGCAGGCCGGCGGCGACGGAAACTGCGTCCATTTTCATTTCGGCGAGGACGAGAGCGACCTCGAGAGGATGCACCAGGTAAGGTTCGCCGGAGGCGCGCTGCTGGCCGGAATGATAGCGCTGAGAAAACTCGTAGGCCTTGCGGATGAGTTCCAGATCTTCGTTGGGACGGTTCTCGCGCATGTCGCGCATGAGCTCGCGGAACTTGGTTACCGTGAGCACATTGGTCGCGATCTGTTCCCGCAGGGTGGTCATTGAGTGGTTCTGATTATATCGGGAGGCATACTCGGCTCGCGCCGAGAGGACAGCCGAGGTCGGCTGTCCCTACGTGGGCACTGGAGAGCCGACAGGCCGAAAAAGCATAACCACAGAGAGCACGGAGGAGCACGGAGAAAATCCACAGAGAAAACCAATGGCTCACTTCTGGGGAAATGAGAGCCGAGCGGGTCTAGAATCGAGCTCGTGAGCCGGATTCTTATCAGCGGGGCTTCGGGGTTGATCGGGTCGGCGCTGGTGACCGCGCTTGAAGTCGACGGATATGAAGTCACACGACTGGTGCGCGCGCTTGCGAGATCAGAAAAAGAATTGCAATGGGAGCCCATGCGCGAAGTCGCTCCGGCGCTGGTTTCGGGATTCGATGCGGTGATTCATTTGTCGGGAGAAAACGTTGCTGGACGATGGACGGCGGAGAAGAAGAGGAAAATTCGGGAGAGCCGGGTGGCGAGTACGCGGAATCTGGCGTGGGCGATGGCGAAAGCAGAAGCGCCTCCGCAGACATTTATTTGCGCTTCGGCGATTGGGTATTACGGAAACCGGGACGATGAAATTCTGACGGAAGATAGCGAGGCGGGCACGGGATTTCTGCCGGATCTGTGCCGCGAGTGGGAAGCGGCTACACATGTGGGGATCACTGGAGTTCGCGTGGTGAACCTGCGGTTTGGAATTGTGTTGAGCCGGCAGGGTGGCGCGCTGAAGGAGATGCTGCGGCCGTTTCGGTTAGGCCTCGGCGGGAGAGTCGGAAGCGGGCGGCAGTGGTGGAGTTGGATTCATATTAATGATGTGACTGCGGCAGTACTTCACTGTTTGCCGGCCGGGCGGGGAGAGGCTCGTCGCGTTAGCACTTTTGTCAGTGGGCCTATGAATATCGTCGCGCCAAACCCGGTTACCAATGCGGAGTTCACCCGAGCGCTGGCATCGGCGATGAAGCGTCCGGCGATGTTGGCAGTGCCAGGGTTTGCGGCGCGCCTGGCTTTTGGGGAATTCGCGGAGGAAGGAATTTTGTCGAGCGCGCGAGTGATGCCGAAGAAATTGGAGGAGAGTGGGTTTGAGTTTCGATATGCAGATTTGGGAGCGGCGATCGCACAACTCTTGAGGTAGCCACAGCCATGGTGACTTTAAGAAGTGCATAGGTCCTCAGGATGACAGGGGTTAGGTGGGTCGAATTGATTGAGTAGAGTTGGTACGAATCGACATCGCTGGCAGCTTGAGACTGTGCAGCTGTCAGCGAGTGCATAGGTCCTTCGCTTCGCTCAGGATGACAGGGATGGGAAGAGCGGGGGTATTTCCTCGAGGTGGTCACTTGCTGCGGATTTTGGCGAATTGCGAGACGCGTTGGTGGACGTTCAGAACTGGCTTTGGCAGCGGCAGGTGGCTTCCCTCTTCGAGAATCGGAATCAGCTTGTCAAATTCGGGCCCGGAGTGTGAGCCGGTGACGACGATGCGGATGGGGTGAAACAACTCTTTGCCTTTGGCGCCGGTCTCGGCTTTCACTTCGTTGACGATTTTCTTGAATTGCTCGGGCGTGAGTTTGCCCTCGCGCGCGGATTCGTCTTCAAGAATTTTATAGGTAAAGCGGGCCAGAACGGCGTCGGTCTGCGGCCAGGCGAGCACCTCGGCATTATCGGGAGAAGCGAGAGCGGTGGCGGGATCGTAATTAAAAATCAGTGAGGCTTTTTCGGGAAGCTGATCGAGACGATCGACTGAGGGCGCCAGCAATTGAACAACGGAAGCGAACCATTTACCAGAGTCGGGGACCTGGGAAGAGTCCGAGGTTGCTCTAATTCCTGGCGAGGCAAAGACCTCGCCAGTCAATTGAGAAAAATATGACTGCGCCAATTTCTCGACCCGCTCCGGTGGGCTGGCTTTGATGTAATGGCGATTGAGCCAGTACAGCTTTTCCATGTCGAAGACGGCGGGTGAAGGGGTAACGCGCTGGAGCGAAAATTCCTTGACCAGTTCGGGCATGGAAAAAATCTCGCGCGTGCCTCCGCTCGGGGCCCAGCCTAGCAATGCCAGATAATTCACCAGGGCTTCGGGCAGGACCCCCATGTCGTGGAAGTTTGCGATCGAGGTTGCGCCGTGGCGTTTGGAGAGGCGTTCGCGATCGGCGCCGAGAATAGTTGAAAGATGCGCGAACTCTGGTACCGGCCAGCCCAGGGCTTCATACACGGCAACTTGTTTCGGCGTGTTGGAAAGATGGTCGTCGCCTCGGATTACGTGGGTGATTTTCATCAGGGCGTCGTCGATTACGACCACGTAGTTGTAAACCGGCATTCCGGAAGAGCGCAGAATGATGGGATCGCTGACAACCTCGTTCGAGAATTCGACGTTGCCGTGAACGATGTCGTGGAAGCGAATGGGATGTTCGGGGATGCGGAGGCGAATCGCGCACGGCTCGCCAGCGGCGCGGCGGCGCTGGGCTTCGGCGGAATCGATGGCGCAGCACTTGCCGGAATAAATCGGCTGGCGATGTTCGGCGGTGGCGCGTTCGCGATCTTTTTGCAGTTCTTCCTCAGTGCAGAAGCAGAGGTAGGCTTTGTGCTCGCTGAGTAATTTTTCGGCGTGCTCGCGGTAAATGTCGAGACGATCGGACTGGCGATAGGGGCCGTAGGAACCGCCGACGTCGGGGCCTTCGTCCCAGTCGAGGCCGAGCCATTTCAGGTCGGCGATGAGTTGGTCTTCAAAACGGGCTTCGCTGCGATCAACGTCGGTGTCTTCGATGCGGAGAATCATCGTTCCATTCTGTTGGCGCGCGAACAGCCAGTTGAAGAGAGCGGTGCGGGCGTTGCCGACGTGAAGATGGCCGGTGGGCGATGGAGCAAAACGTACGCGGACGGGAGTGGGCACGAAATGATGTTAGCAAAAGCGGCAAAGTTCAAAAGCATTAGCACAGAGGGCACGGAGGACACAGAGGTTTTCACAGAGGAAAACTTTTAAAGCATTAACCACGAAGGACACGAAGGTTCACGAAAGAAAGAAAAAGCATCAACCACAGAGGGCACGGAGGACACAGAGGTTTTCACAGAGGAAAACTTTTAACCAGGAAGGGCACGAAGGTTCACGAAGGAAGCAAATTGAGTTAACGAAGCAGATATGCCAGAGCACGAACTTTAAATCATCGCACGGGCGCTAGGTGGGTCTTGGTGATGCGGTCGTGCCAAGAGAGTTGGTCTTCGTCGAGGAAGCTCCATGCGTATCCCAGGCCGAGGGAGACGAAGGAGAGAGCGGATGCGACGAGCCGCCAGCGACGGAGGCTTCTCGTAGCGGGAGCGCCATCAAAGCGGGAAATCTTCAGATGCGTGGCGCGCAGGCCGGGAGTAGTCCCACAAAAAATTAGAAATGCGGCTTGATAAGCGAACCACAGTGTCACGGTGAGCGCGGCCGCGACTTCGGCAGCGACGCGAATTTGGGGAAGCGAAGAATTGAAGCGCAGAAACATGTATCCGAAGATGGCGGTTGCGCCGGCAACTAAGAGTGCGTCGACGGCCCCGGCGAATACTCTGCGAGAAAGCCGGGCAGTTTGCAGGGGCATATCCACGCCGGGCTGGCGTTCAGGTTCGGGCTGGCGAACGGGTTCGATCAGCATTCCGCCCAAGGCGGGCGGGGGCGGCAGGAGTTCTGGCGCTTCCAGTATACGAGGGCGGTCGATGACTGGGTCGGCGAGTTCGTCGCGATTGAAGGGAAGCATTCCGGGCAGGGGAAACTCCAGGACCCGCGCGGTGGCCTCGTTTGAGACGGGATAGGGAAAACTCTGTTCGGGTTCGAACGTCGTCGGCGGAAAATCTGTTTGCGGAGAGGCCAGAAATTCGGCGCGCTCGGCGGCCAGGGGCGACTTATCGGATTTCCAGGGGACCACGGTATCGAACTGCAACTGCAGCGAAGGATAACGTTCCTCCCGCGGTTTGAGAGTTTTGTAGTGCTTTACTTTGGCGCTGACTTGATCGCGCCAGTCGGTTGGGGAGGGTTCCTCGTCGGGGATCTGGGACGGATCTTTGGCTTCTGATGATCGCATTGCTGCATCATCTGTGGCTGAGATGGACGGGCTAGACGCCCGTCGTCCCACGTCCTCGTTCTCAGTAGTGGGTCGCAGGTTGTCTTGCGAATCGACGACAAAACCGGGACGGCTGGGCATTTCCAGGCTGGCGGAAAATTCCTGTTCACTGGTGTCCATCGCTTCGGGATCGAAGTAGGAATCCTGCGAAGAAGAATCGGATTGGGTTTCGGGCGAGTTCATGCCTATACTGCAAGGTGATCATCAGCCGGGCGATTCGTTCCGCAGATAACGAAGCTGCTGGCTTCACGCAGAAGCCGACGCTCGGTCGATGTTTTCGTACGCTGCAAATGTTTCCCTTTCGATTGGTTATCACGGCCACGCTGCTTTGTCATCTGCTACTCGCACCGCAGCTAGTTACCAGCCAGTTGCGTCCAGATGCAAATGTGGGACAGAGGCTGCCGAATGCGCCTTCTGCCAAGCCTGGGGTTCCGGTCAGAATCGAAGCGCTGGAGCAGGAAAAAGATGGGCCGGTGTACAAGCTTCGCGGCAAAGTGAAGGTTGATTATCGCACTTACACCGTTCATGCCGATCGTGCTTCCTACAATTCTGATACCGGAGAGGTTGAGGCTGAAGGCAATCTACTGCTCGAGGGCGGACCGAATAGCGAGCACATCGAGGCGTCACGCGGGAAATATAACCTGCAGGAGGAAACCGGCAGGTTTGAAGACGCTGTGGGGAGCGTGGGATTTCGCTTAAAGAGCCGGAGGACGGTTTTTACCACTACCAATCCGTTTTTCTTTACTGGCCGGGTGGTGGAAAAGCTTGGGCCTGATCACTACATGGTGACGGATGGGAGAGTGACTACCTGCGAGCTGCCGCGGCCTAAGTGGGCGTTTGCCGCGCAGCGGGTGAATATCGAAGTCGGCGGACGCGCTACCATTTACCACAGCAACTTTCGGCTGGAAGGCATTCCGATCTTGTATTTTCCGTTTGCAACTCACCCGTTGCAGAAAAATCCCCGAGAGTCCGGATTCCTGATTCCCAGCATTGGGCGATCTTCGACGCGCGGCAATACCGCGGGGGACTCAATCTTCTGGGCGATCAATCGCAGCATGGATTTGCTGGCGGGAGCGGAATATTTTTCGAAACGGGGATGGGCCCCGGACGCCGAATTCCGTGCCCGGCCGACGGATCATTCTTTCGCGGACCTGACGTACTACAGCGTGTTCGATCGGGGAGTGCATCAGGTAAATCAGCAAGGAAAAACGGTTAACGTGGACCAGGGTGGGACGGAGATCCGGCTCAATACCGAGGGAGAGTTCGCTCACAATTTCCGGAGCGTGGCGAACATCGACTATTTGAGCTCGTATATTTTCCGCCTGGCATTCAGCGATGTTTTTGCGCAAGCTGTGAACTCGGAAGTGCGCTCGCAGGCATTTCTTTCCAACACTACCGGAGGATTGTTTATTAACGGAGCGATGAGTCGTTATCAGGATTTTCAGAGCACTACTCCGGGGGATGTAATCACGATTCTGCACGCGCCCGGAGGAGAGGTCTCCAGCGTGGACCAACAGTTATGGCGCACCCCG
Organism: Terriglobales bacterium; assembly: GCA_050746025.1. Classification (GTDB taxonomy): domain Bacteria; phylum Acidobacteriota; class Terriglobia; order Terriglobales; family Acidobacteriaceae; genus Gp1-AA145. The sequence goes on from JBOGLH010000164.1 coordinate 6,015, forward strand.
TTCCACGGGAGCTTCGACGCGGACGCCGAAGGTCTTTCACGCAGTGAACCGGGGTTCAGGACCGCTCCGCTGGTCGGACGATTTGACCTGAGCCCGGCGATTGCGTTGCCTCGTTTATTTAGAGGCTGGTCAGTTCGACCGGAGTTCGCGCTGCGGGACACGATCTACACTCAGCGATTAGCGCCTGCGGGAGGCACTGCGCTCGCCCAGGTCGGCACAGCGGTATCAAACAATCTCAATCGCAAGTCGCTCGAAGGATCGGTAGACTTACGGCCTCCTGCGATAGACCGCATTTTCGATCGCGAGATTTTTGGCCGCAAGTGGAAGCACGTGATCGAACCGCGGATCGTCTATGACTACGTTACCGGTGTGAGCAACTTCGACCGCGTCCTGCGCTTTGACGAACGCGACATTTTGAGCGACACCAATGAGGTGGAATATTCGGTGGTAAATCGACTTTACGCGAAGCGAACGTCGCCTGGGGAAGAGAAGTGCCCCACTGACAGCATGCCGGCGTTGATCGTGGGAGGCGCGCCCGCACCAAGCCACGTGCCATGGGAACGTGGCGGAACCCCGCCAGCAGCGAACTCACAAGTATTGAACGTGCAACAAACATCATCGCAATCCGGGTTGCAGCGAAACTGCTCCCGACAACCAGACACCCGCGAGATCGTCAGCTGGGAGCTGGCACAAAAATACTTTTTAGATCCGACCTTCGGGGGCGCGCTGGTTCCGGGAAGAAGTAACGTTTTCACCAGTACTGTGGATCTAACCGGAATCGCGTTTTTGACAGAACCTCGGCATCTTTCGCCGCTTACTTCCCGGCTTCGCATGGGGACTACCCGCAGCAGCGATCTGGAATGGGATGCGGATTATGATTTCCTCGCCGGCCGGGTCAACTCCAGTACTTTTTTATTTAATTACCATGTGGGGCTGTTCACGGTCGGCGCCGGCGATGCTTTTCTGCACGTTCCCGGAGAAATTACCAATACCAGCGTGGCCCCGACCGCGGTGAAGTTCAACCAGTTTCGCACGGTTCTGGGGTATGGAAGCTCAAACAAACGCGGCTTCAGCGGAGCAACGAATCTGGGATTCGATGCGGAACGCGGCCAGGTGCAGTATGGTGCGGTGCAATTGGCATATAAATGGGACTGCTGCGGCGTGGATGTGGAATATCGACGCTTTGCGCTGGCTTCGGTACGCAACGAAAACCAGTACCGTTTTACGTTCTCGCTGGCTAATGTCGGGGCGTTCGGGAACCTAAGACGCGGCGAGCGGCTGTTCTGAGCTTTCAAAAAGCTCAACCACAGAGAACACAGAGTTACGCGGAGCAATGCCACAGAGGTAACATAACGAAATGGTAATTTCAGCTGAGTTGACCGGGAAAAGGGCGGCACTCGACAACGAACTTCGTTCGCTTAGGCGATTGTTGGTTGCGTACTCGGGCGGCACCGATTCGGCTTTTCTTGCGTGGGCGGCGCATCGAGCGCTGGGCAAGGAGATGCTGGCGGTCATCGCAGATTCAGCGAGCCTGGCACGTTATCAACTTAAGGACGCGGTGGAATTTGCGCGCGAGCAGAACATTCCACTCGAGATTATTCGCACTCAGGAACTGAGCCGGCCGGAATACGTTCGAAACGATTCGTCGCGTTGCTTTCACTGCAAGGACGAACTATTCAGCGTGATGTCAGAGTTTGCCGGGGCGAATAATTTCCGGGCAATCGCGTATGGAATCAATATGGACGACAAAGGGGATTTCCGTCCGGGCCAAGCGGCCGCGGTGCAGCATAACGTGGCAGCGCCGTTATTAAGTGCGGGACTGGGCAAAGATGAGATCCGCAGCCTGGCACGCGAAGCCGGGCTGCGCATTTGGGACAAACCGGCATCGGCGTGTCTTTCATCACGAATTGAATATGGGCGCGAGGTCACGCCGGACGCGTTAGCAATGGTTGAGCAAGGCGAGGATGCACTGCGGCAATTGGGATTCCGACAGTTTCGGGTCCGGCATCACGGAGACATTGCACGCATAGAGATTGCGCGCGATGAGATGACGCACGCTATGACGGCAGAGATGGCAGCAGAGTTCAGCCGCATTTTTAAAAAGCTGGGTTTCAAGTTCGTGACCCTTGATCTCGAAGGATTTCGCTCTGGCTCGATGAATGCGCTACTTACACCGGAACAGATCAGGCGCGCCGGGTAGCCGAATTTCCAGCAAATTCGGGCATAAATTGCGTATTACAGACAATCCCACTCTCCAGCTGTGAGATAATTTTTTCAACACTCTTTCCACACTCAATGTTTAGGCGGTCTTTGTTGATCTTGTGCAAACGCACTCTAATTTTTCTGCTTCTGGCTTGTCTTGGGGTTGGAGCGCAGGTCCCCTCCGCGGACCTCGCGCAGCGCATGGAGCGCCAGATCCGTTCGTATTACGACCTTCCTGACTCAGTAAAAGTAACCATATCGGCACCCCATGCCAGTGATTTTCCGGCCTATGACGGTTACACGGTCACGCTGGAAGGCGAGAGCAATAAGAAAGTTTTTGATTTCCTGCTTTCGAAAGACCAGAAGACGCTGATCCGCATGACCAAGATGGACATGAGCAAGGACCCGTATGCGGAGAACATGAAAAGGATCGATGTGAAGGGGCGGCCGGTGCGGGGAAATCCGAACGCGAAAGTCGTCATTGTCAATTTTGATGACTTCGAGTGCCCGTTTTGCTCGCGCGCCCATCAGACGCTGTTCCCTGAATTACTGAAAGAATATGGCGATCGGGTGGCGTTTATCTACAAAGATTTTCCGTTGTCGGAAATCCATCCCTGGGCAATTCATGCTGCAGTGGACGCGAATTGCCTGGCCGCATTGAGCAACGATGCGTATTGGGATTTCGCTGATTACATTCACAGCAACCAGCAGGTGGTGAATTCGGAGAAGGGGCACGAGAACCAATTTGCGGCCCTCGACCGCATTACATTGACTGAAGGTGCGAAGTTCAACGTGGACACGACGAAACTGCAGGCCTGCGTTAAGGCGCAAAAGCAGGATGCGGTAACTGCATCAGCGAAGGAAGGCGAAGCTCTGGGAGTGGATGGAACGCCGACCATGTTCGTAAACGGGCGCCTGGTGAACGGAGCGCGTTCGGCTGAAGAATTCCGCACCATATTCGATAGCGCGTTGCAGCAGGCAGGAGTAGCAGCGCCTGCGCATCCGGCGACGGCGCCCAACCCGCCGGGACAAAAAGGACAGTAGATTTCGCGAAACGGGGAATGTTTGAAAATAAATTTCAGGAAGAGCTGCTGGTTGTGTGCTCCGGTCTTACTGGCGGCGATGGCAACCTCTTGCGCCAAGAACCCGGGCAGCGATGTCGCCGCGACCGTCGACGGCGAAAAAATCTACCGCGCGGATGTTGAGAAATACTTTCAAAATCAAACTTCAGGATCGAACCAGCCATTAAGCGACGAGCAAGCCACTGGCCTGCGCCTGAGCATTCTGGAGAACCTGATCGAGAACCAGATACTCATGCACCGCGCCGGGAAGCTTGGGCTACTGGCCACCGACGAGGAAGTAGACCGCCGGTTGAAAGAGATCCGGTCGCCTTACACCGATCAGGAATTCAGCCAACGATTGCAAGAGCGCAAACTGACGCTTGATGACATCAAGCGCGAGATCCGCCGGTCGCTGACAGCGGAGAAGGTGGTCAATAAAGAGATCACATCGAAGATCAACATCACGGACCAGGACATCGCCGACTACTACAACGGCCACAGGTCTGAGTTTAACCTGATTGAGCCGCGCTACCACCTGGCGCATATTCTGGTGACCACTTCGCCCGATCCGCAAGGCCGGGACCCGAACAAAGCGCGCAATGAGCCGGACGCGCGCAAAAAGATCGATAGCGTGCTGGCCCGACTGCAGGCAGGTGAGGACTTTGCGACGTTGGCGGCGACTTACTCGGAAGACAATGCGACATCAGCGAATGGCGGAGACATTGGAATCGTGCCGGAGTCAGCGCTAAAGCAAACCGACATGGCCACGCGCGACGACGTAATGAAATTGAAGCCGGGACAGTTTACGCAGGTCATTCCTCTGGCGAATCCTTCCAACAGGCAAATCGCAGGATTCCAGATCGTGAAGCTGATCTCGGTGGAACCGGCTGGGGTGCGCGAACTCTCTGATCAGCACGTGAAGCAGGAAATACGCCAACAACTACAAGACCGCCGCGAACAACTTCTAAAGACCGCTTATTACGAAGTGATGCGCAATCAGGCAAAGATCGACAATTACTATGCGCAGCATGTGTTGGCAGCGGGCGGGGCAGGACACTAAGTTCGCAAATTTAGCGGCTCACTCAATGATCGCCAGCGCTTCTCCGGCGACCACATTCGCGCCCTGACCGACCAGTAATTTCTTCAGCTGACCGTCTTTGGGGGAACGCACTTCGTTCTGCATCTTCATGGCTTCAATTACCAGAATTCCCTGCCCTGCTTTAATCTGATCGCCGACTGCAGCGATTATTCTGACGACTTTACCAGGCATGCCGGCCGTCAGTTTTTGTTCGCCGGAATCCGCGAGGCCGGCTTTTTTTCGGGTGCGCAGCGAGCGGGGGTTGCTCACGATACACTCGCAGATTGCTCCACGAAGAGCCACTTGCAGAGACTCAGCGGTGAGTTGAAATTGAACCTCGAAAGACTGGCCGTTCAAGATGAGTGAAAGTGTGCGGTCGTTTAGAGGAACGCAATTCACCGTGACCTCACGTCCATCGAGTCGAACCCGAAACGCCAGTTCACCATTGGAAGGTGGGGCTGCAGTAAGCGGCTCTACTTCAACCTTGTGAGTCTTCCCGCTGACGCTGATCTGGTAGACGTCCACGCAGCTAATCCAGCGCCTCGGTGCGGGCAGCGTGTTTCCAGGCTGATGAGGCCGGGGCCTGCACAGGAGCGAGTTTTCCGTTGATGAGTTCGAGAGCAGAATAGATGGCGGCCGCGATGACGGTGATTTCGTGATCACCCTGGTTAGTTGCCGGCGCCGATTTGGCAAAAAGACGCGCCAGGTATCCGGTATCGGTTTTGGCGGCGAGGAACTCGGGATCGGCGAGGATGCGGCGGAACAATGGCAGATTTGTTTTCACGCCCGCGATGACGTATTCGTTGACGGCGCGGCGAATGCGGGCAATTGCCTGATCGCGGTCCGCACCATGCGCGACAAGCTTCGAGAGCAATGGATCGTAATCGGTGCCGACATTCCATCCCGGATAGATTCCACTATCGAGGCGAATCCCGGGGCCTGAGGGCTCGATGGAGGACGAAATCCGGCCGGGGCTGGGGAAAAAATTATTATCGGCATCTTCAGCGTAGACGCGGCACTCGATAGCATGGCCGCGAAGCTGAATGTCTTCCTGGGTGAATGGCAGCTTCTCGCCGGCAGCAATGCGAATTTGCAAGTGAACCAGATCGAGCCCGCACACCAGTTCAGTGATGGGGTGCTCGACCTGCAAACGGGTATTCATTTCGAGGAAATAAAAATTACTGCGCGAGTCGGCAAGGAATTCGATTGTGCCGGCATTGCTGTAGCTGGCTGCTTTGGCAGCCTGGACTGCGGTTTCACCCATGCGACGGCGCATTTCCGGAATGACTGCGGGAGAAGGACATTCTTCCAGCACCTTTTGGTGACGGCGCTGGATGGAGCATTCGCGCTCTCCAAGGTAAACGCAGTTGCCGTGTTCGTCGGCGAGAATCTGCATTTCGATATGACGAGGATCGGGAATGGCTTTTTCGAGATAGACCTCGTCACTGCCGAATGCCCGCTGAGCCTCGCTTCGGGCCGTGTCGAGACTTGAAGCTAGTTCAGATTCAGCCGTCACCAGGCGCATACCTTTGCCACCGCCTCCGGCTGCAGCTTTCAGCATGACTGGATAGCCAAATTTCGCAGCGAGTTCGCGGGCTTGAGCGAGTGATTCCAGTCCGCGTGAAGTTCCGGGAACAAAGGGAACACCGGCTTTTTCCATTTGCTGGCGGGCGCGGGTCTTGGATCCCATGAGCTCGATGGAAGCGGGGCTGGGGCCGATGAACTTGATGCCAGCGTCGCGGCAGGCTTTCGCGAACGCGGCATTTTCAGAGAGGAACCCGTAGCCGGGGTGAATGGCGTCAGCGCCGCAGTGTTTGGCAGTTTGAAGAATGCGGTCGATATTTAGATAAGACTCGGTGGCAGCAGCGGGACCTATGGCGTAGGCTTCGTCGGCTTTCAAGACGTGCAGGGCAGCGCGATCGGGTTCTGAGTAGATGGCTACCGCTGTGATGCCAAGTTCGTGGCAGGCGCGGATGAGACGCACGGCAATTTCGCCACGATTCGCGATAAGAATTTTGTTGAACAGTTTGCGCACTTAGCGTCGACACTCACCGGGTCAGCCGAAGTTCTGGCCTAATGAAACAGAACTTCGTACTATAAGCATTCTTTCCCATGATCGCCAGTGAGAAGTCTGTTTCAGCTCAGCCGCGCGGGGCGTGGCAACAGTCGGTGGCGGCGGCGCCACTGCTGCTGGTTTTGGCGGGGCTGGCGGTGCGGCTGGTTGGGGCATATTCCAAGTTTCTGAATGCCGATGAGGCGATGCATTACCTGCTGGCGATGCAGCCCACGCTGGCAGAGGCGTATCGGGCCAGCCTGGGCGCGGCACACCCTCCATTGCTGATTATTTTTCTGCATTATTGGGGGATGATTTCGCACGCCGAGTTTTTTCTGAGGCTACCGTCGGTGGTTGCGGGCACGGCAGCTGGGTGGTTCGTTTACGCGTGGCTTCGCGATGTGGCGGACCGTACGACGGCGTTGATCGCCATGAGTCTCGCGTTGTTCTCGCCAGCACTGATTTATACGTCGGGTGAAGTGCGGCAGTACGCTTTGCTGCTTGGCTTCATGGCGGCGACGTTGTATTTGCTGGATCGCGGGTTCATGTCGGGGTCGCCAGGGCTGATGCTGGTGTCGGCGGTAACTTTATATTTAGCGCTGCTCACGCATTACGCCGGCATGATTTTCGCGGCCAGCGTTGGGGTGTATGGATTGGTCAGGATTGCAGACATCCGCCCGAAAGCGTTGATGGTGGCAACATGGGCCGCCGTTCAGGCTGGCTGCATCGCCATCTCTGCTGTTTTATGGGAGACGCATATTTCGGTTATTCGCCGTCGGGCGCTGACTCAGGATGTGGCGCAATCGTATCTTCGTCAGTCGTTGTTTCATCGCGGGCAAGAGAATGCGTTGGTATTTCTGGCGAAGGCAAATGTGCGGCTGTTTCATTTCCTATTCAGCCAGGGAGCGGTTTCGGCAGTGGGCCTGTTACTGTTCGTGGTTGGGATTGTGATATTGCTGCGAACCCGAGATCCTGACGACCGAGGCGGACGTCCGAGCGCGCGACAACTCGGGGTTTTATTACTGCTGCCGTTCGTGATTAATTGCGGCGCGGCTTTGGTTGGAGCTTATCCATATGGAGGGACACGGCATGACTCGTATCTGGCGATTTTTGCAATGCCAGCGGTTGCGTTCGCTGTCGCGCTATGGCGGCCCAGCCCACGATGGGCGCGACCTTTGGCTATCGCTGTTGCTTTGGCGATTTGCAATTTCACGGTGACAGCCGCGGGATCGTACATCAAACCGAAGAATCAGAAAAAAGAACTCATGGGGCAAGCGGTGGCTTATCTTCGCGGGTCGGCCGCTCCGGGGTCAATTATTCTGACGGATTACGAGAGCGGGCTGCTGTTGAGCTATTACGTATGCGGGGCGGATATAACTCACACGGGAGAGTTGAGAGAATATTTTTATGTTTCGCGATGTGGGGAGTATCAGTCGGCGTCTTTGCTCCCGCGGTTGTGGGTGTTTCGCGCGGATACGTTTTCAATGCAGTTACGGGCATTGGTGCAGGACGAAGCGACACGGGTCCGGGGTCGCGAGGTTTGGTTATTTCAGGCGGGTTTTATCGTGGACCGGGAGCCGGAGTTGCAGACGTTATTGGGTCGATATGGGTGTGGCTCTCCGCGAGAGTTTGGGGACAATATTCTGGTGTGCAGAATTAGCTTGGGGCCGTAGAACTGCTTCGACGGGCGAGGACGCCCGTCGCCCCATCATCAGCGATGGAGAAAGCAAAGGCTCCAACTGCCCCACTCAAGCCAAACTCGGGCTTGAATGGGCCACCAGTCATAAATCTTCTTAGCTATGGAGTAAGGCGATTGGAAAGTAAAAGACGGGCGGGACGCCCGTCTCCCCACAAACTTTTATCGTTTGATTTGCGCTGCGTAGAACTATTTGGATTGGTTGGTCGTGATGCCTTGGGGACTGTTAGCTGCCTTTTCGGCCTTGGCTTTCTTGGCGGCCAAAGCTTTGTCCACCCACTCATCGGCGCTTTTCAGATCGGCGGCGCGTTGGTCGGGTTCGTCACATTCGCGGTCTGCCTTCTCGCGATAAATCAGGTTCATGTAGGCCATGGCGTCGTCGTAGTCCTGGCGCAGCGAAAGAGCCTTGTTCAAATTATCGAGTCCGTCCTGAATGATGGGTTCGGCATCTGCGCGCAGCTTGGCGCAAACTTTTTTGTCTTTTAAAGGCTCGTCCGGACGCAGCCCCAGCTTGGCTCGCTCTTCCATACGAGGCTGGAAAGCCATGGTCCAGTCGATAACTCCGATGGAGTAATAAGCTTCGGGATCGTTCGGGTCAAGGTCGATTGCTTTCCGGTAGTAGGTGCGAGCATCGTCGAATTTCTTCATTTGCAGCGACAGGCCCGCGATACCTTTCATGCTGTTTACGTTTTTCGGGTCCTGAGCCAAGACAGCTTTGTATTGCTCGATGGCGCCATTGGCATTGGCGAGGTTGTCGGGCGAGTCAACTCCAGGAATGTACTGGGCGACATAGGCGGCGGCCAGGTACAACTTGGCATTTAGAAGGCTAGGATCGAGGCCGACGGCGTTCTTGAAGTGCTCAATGGCCTGCTCGTAGCGGGCGTTCTTGTAGGATGCGACACCCTTATTGAGTTGGTCGCGGGCGCGCAGCTTGTCGCAACCCGCAGTGGACAATGCGAGTGCCGCCACCGCCATCAACGCCACAACTCTTAGACTTACCTTCATGAATGTTATTCCCCCTCGCAGAAACGTGCCCCAATTTCCAGCCGCATAAGATAACACAAATTTCCATTTGGGGCGCGGAACTAATTCAAAAGCGTTCAGGCACGAATTGGGACGGGCGGAGACGCCCGTCCTCAGTCGCGAATCATTTGTTGGTTAGCCGCCAGCCTCGATCTTGGCGGTGATCAGACCGACTTTGTCCACACCCGAGGCGTGCGCAATGTCGATGACATTGGCCACGTCGGCGAAGGGGATGTTGTCATCACCCTTGACGAACATGACTTTTTCGGCGCGCGACTTAAAGATGTCGGTAAGCCGGGTCTGCAGATCGGGCCAGGTAGTGTCATCCTGATTGATCTTTACGCCCGGGGTCTTACCTGGACCCATATCGATTACCTGCACCACGATAGTGCGATCGGGCTGCTGGTTTTTGGGCTGATTCGGCGGCGGGGGCTGGGGCACAAGCGCGTCCAGTCCCTTAGGCGTAAGCGGCGTGATCACCATGAAGATGATCAGCAGCACCAGCAAAACATCGATGAGGGGCGTGACATTAATGTCAGCGCTCGGCCCACCCTTTCCACCACCCATTGACATTCCCATAGGAATCTCCCTCGAATCTATTCAGACCCGCTAGCGCCCGGAGGTGTGTTCGGCGCACCCGGAGTCTGAGTCTGTTTCTTCTGATCAGTCAACAAGCCAAGATCGTCAACTCCGGCGGAGCGGACGTTATCTACAACGTCGACGACGGATTTGTATTTGGCGCGCGCATCCGCGCGCAGGTAAACGGTCTTGTTGACCTTGTTGGCTATCCGATCTTTGATCTTGTTGGTCAATTGATCGGGTTGAATACGGTCGTTGCCAAAGAAAACGTCCCCATTTCGCATGACTGCGACAATGAGCGCATCTTCCTTGTCGGCGTCCGGCATCTGCTGTGGGTTGTTAACTTTGGCGAGGTCAACAGTAACGCCCTTCTGCAACATGGGCGTGATCACCATGAAGATGATGAGCAACACCAGCATGACATCCACCATGGGAGTCACGTTGATGTTGGAATTGACCTTGGCACCTTCGTCACGCGTTGAAATTGCCATAGCTTTTTTCTCTCCCCGAATTCAGGGTGTTGGATCAGGTTTGGAGGAAGCCCGGCTGGAGTTTTGCTCCAGCCGGGACCTTAGCAACCCAAGTGTGCGCGGGCGAGACGCCCGTGCCCCCACAATCCCAATTACCGACGAACGGCGCGACGTTTCAGGAAGTAATCGATCAGTTCGCTCGATGAGTTGTCCATTTCCACATCGAACGCTTCCACGCGCCCGGTTAAGTAGTTGAACATCATCACGGCCGGAATTGCGACCAGCAATCCGAAGGCAGTGGTGACCAGAGCTTCAGCGATACCGCCGGCGACTGCGGCCAGACCGGTGGCGTGCTCGGCAGCGATACCTTTGAAGGCATTCAAAATGCCCATCACGGTGCCGAAGAGGCCGACGAAGGGAGCGGTTGAACCAATGGTGGCCAACCCGCCCAAGCCGCGTTTCAGTTCGGCGTGAACGATGGCTTCGGTGCGCTCCAGAGCGCGCTTGGAAGCCTCAATGGTTTCGCCCGGAATGTCAGCGCTTTCCTGATGAGCACGGAACTCCATCAGGCCAGCGGTGACAACCTTCGCCAGGTGACTCTTCTTGTTGCGCTCCGCAACTTTAATCGCTTCGTCGATCTTGCCGTCCCGCAGGGCACCCGCCACTGCTGGAGCAAAGGCCCGGGACTGCTTACGGGCCGCGCTGAACGCCATCCATCGGTCGATCATCACGCCGAACGACCAGCCGGACATGATGAACAGAATGAAGACCACCGCGCGGGCCACCCATCCCATCTGTTTCCACAGAGAGATCGGGTCCCATTGCGGTGCGGCCGCCTCTTGAAGCAGCCAAGTGGCGGTGGTTGAAAAATGTGCTACCAGGTGTGTTGTTGCATGAGCTGCAAACATGAGTTGCTTCTCCTCCTCAGGATCTTAAAGCCTTCACAAATTCAGATGCTTACAATTATCAAAGCGAACACCATCTCTTCATTTCGATCCGAAAAGACTGTCGGCAATGCGGACAATCTCCGCACACCTCAGCAAGACCGGACGTTTATCCTCCGGAGAGGGTGAAGTTGACCGTCACTTGGGTGTCGACTTCGACCGGCTCACCGTTCAGGATGTAAGGACGATATTTCCACTGCTTCACCGCATCGAGCGCGGCCTGCTGCAACAGCGGATGTCCACTCAATACGTGCAGGTTCTGAATAGAGCCATCCTTGCCGATGACCGCAGCTAATACGACGCTTCCCTGCACGCGAGCGGTGCGCGCCAGGGGCGGATACATCGGCTGAACTTTGTGTAACACCATGCCCTGAGTAACGCCTTGGGATACCCGGACACGTTGCGGCGTAGCCACTTTGGGAACAGCCATCGGAGCGTTACTGATAATTCCGCCGATAACTCCGTTCATCGCGCCACCGGGAACTCCACCTACTACACCACCGACCACGCCCATGGAAGGCGGGGGGGCTTCCTCTTCCTTAATAATTTCAACCTTCTTTGGAATCTTGGTGGGGGTGCGGAGCTGCCCGTTCACGATATCAGTCTGCACTTGTTTCACTACGTGAACTGCGGCGGGCGGAGGGGGCGGAGGGGGCGGAGGCGGCGGCGCAACCAGCGACATCATGAGTTGCGCGTGCGGCAACGCTTCAGTAAAAATCAAGGGAATCAAAACCATGATTCCGATGATGACGGCCTCCAAAATAAAGGAGAATGTGGTGGTTCTGCCGCGTGTTGTTTTAAGTTTCCCGCCCGACTCGATCAGGCTATCCTCAAACATAGGTTTTCTCCCTGCACAGGTCTACGGTGATTTAGACACCAGACATCGCACATTTGCTCCCGACTGCCAGACCTTTGATGCAATGTATTGGCAGAGCTTTCGTCCGCCTGACCCCAGATTGCGGTACCCAGAGCTGTTTTTCCGGCCAAAAAACCGGGAATGCAGAGCTGCACAAACAACCGAGCGACAAATTAAAGATGGCAAACTGAGCCGCTGACGAGGGCTGCAGCCTCGAGAACTGGGATGCAGCCTACGCCTTGGCTCTTACTTTCTCTCGACGACGACCGCCACCCGCAGGAAGCATGGCTGATGGCTTATCACGGCCTGAGCGCCAATCCTGATATGCCACAAGAATCGGGGCCGCAATGGCAATCGACGAATAAGTCCCGATTAAGATGCCGATTACCAGGGCAAAGGAGAACCCATGCAATACTTCGCCCCCAAAAAGGTACAAAGCAAGCACAGTCAGAAATGTTAAACCCGCTGTCAAGATGGTTCGACTTAGAGTCTGATTGATGCTGCGGTTGACGACGTCAGACAGCTTCTCACGCCGCATCAGCTTCAAGTTCTCACGAATACGATCGAATACGACAATCGTGTCATTGTTGGAGTAACCGATCAAAGTCAAGATCGCCGCTATGACTGTGAGAGATATAGGTTTATTCGTCAACGAGAAGGCGCCGAGGGTGATCAGGGTATCGTGAAACACTGTGATTACAGCAGCCACGCCATAAATAAATTCAAAGCGGAAAGCCAGGTAAATCAGCATTCCTCCCAGTGAATACAAAGTGGCCAGTATGGCTTGCCTACGCAATTGAGCGCCTACCTGCGGACCTACAATCTCAACTTGATAGACACCGAAATCGGACAAAAAGAAACCCTCCTGAATCGAAGACAGCACTGCGGGTTCAGCAACTCCCTTTAATTCGTCAAAGCTAGAGAGCACGCCACCCTTGGTCTTATCGCGATAATTAACAATGGACTGGGCGATTGCGGAGTAGCGCTGCTGCGCGTCAGTACCGAGATGCAACGGATCTTTCTGCATCAGGTAGTCGCTGAGAGACAGTGCGCTGGTGTTGTTCAGATCGGGCTTGCCTGCGGGCGCATTTTTTTCTAGAGCGTTGATGATCTGCGTTTTGCCGCGGTCAAGCGCCTGTTCGTTGGCCTCCTGCAAAGGAAGATCGATAAGAATCTCATTACTTTCGACAGTGCCGAAACGCTGAATGCGAACGTTGTGCAGGCCGGCGCGATCCATGTCGGCTCGCACCCCATTGTCGTTCGGAGTGTGTGAATACTTCACGTAAACCAGGGTGCCGCCGCGAAAGTCAATGCCAAGGGGCAGGCCATGCCAGAACGCCATGGAGAGAATTCCGGCCACGCTGAAGACCAGCGAAAAGGCGATGAAGTACCACTTCTTGCTTAGAAAGTCGATATTCGGATTTCGAAAAAATTCCACGCTGAATTAACCCCTATGTCGTGCGTCCTTGGTCGTGCGTCGTGCGCTTAGAACCGTATCCGGTGGTGAGCAATCTGTTTCACCTTGGCTCACGACGGACGACACCCGACGCGCGACGTTTTTAAATACTCAATGCTTCGCCGACACGCTTGCGGCTCAGCACCCAGTCAAAAATCACTCGCGAAACAAAGACCGCGGTAAATAAGTTAGCAAACAAACCAAAGCTTAGAGTCACGGCGAAGCCCTTCACTGGGCCGCTGCCGAACCAAAACAAAATGATCGCCGAGACGATGGTGGTCACGTGAGTATCCACGATGGTGATCCAGGCATGGCCAAAGCCTTGCTCAACCGCGGAAGGTGGCGTTTTGCCATTGCGCAGCTCTTCGCGAATGCGTTCGAAGATCAGCACATTGGAGTCGACGCCCATACCGACAGTAAGAATCACACCCGCAATCCCTGGCAAAGTTAGCGTGGCACCGGTAAATCCCAAGAAGCCAAGCAGGATGACCAAATTTAGAATCAGCGCCACATCGGCATTGATACCGGCCGCGCGGTAATAAATAAGCATGAAAATCAGGACCGCCGACATGCCGATTACAGCAGCGCGAACGCCGGCGCGAATCGAATCGGTGCCCAATGACGGCCCCACCGTCCGCTCTTCAAGGTACTTGATGCCGGCCGGCAAAGCGCCCGAGCGCAATACCATGGCCTGGTCTTTGACTTCCTGATCGGTGAACCGGCCGGAAATAATTCCCTGATCGTGAATTGGCTCATTGATCGTGGCTACGCTCTGGACTTTGCCGTCCAGAACCACGCCCAGCAGGTCTTTCACGTGAGCCGAGGTGAAAGCGAAAAACTTGCGTCCACCCTCAGCGGTAAGGGTGAAACCTACTGCAGGTTGGCCATTCTGATCGCGCGATGGTTCGGCGCCACGTAAGTCTTTTCCGGTGACGGCCGGAATGCGGGAGACGAAATACCAGGTCTGAGTACCGTCGGGGTTGGTCTTCCCTGGCATCAGCATGGAATCTTCGGGCATCACCCCGCCCTTGTCCTGAAGCGCGGCTTCCTGGCTGGGATATGGGCCGCCCATGACTTGCCGGATCTCAAGCATGGCGGTTGACTGCATGACCTGCTTCACGCGCGCGGGATCGTCAATTCCGGGTAGCTGCACCAAAATCTGATACTGACCTAGCCCATGTTCTTCGATCATGGGCTCGCTGACGCCCAACTGGTCAATGCGGTTGCGAATGGTCTCAATGGCCTGTTGCACAGCGCGGTTCTTCAGGTCGGTGAGATTGGTCGGCTTCATGGTCACCGTGTAGGTGTTGTTCGCCGCGGAGGTGAGATCGTACTCGGGCAGCCGGTCTTGAACGATAGTTCGAAGATCGGAACTGGCCTCGGGCGGCACGCCCTTCAAAACAATCTGGTCAGGTCGATTGGCCGGGTCAGGCTTGGAAAGATCGGTGTAATTGATCTTGGCATTGCGCATCCCTGACTTCAGGGTCTGGATGGCGTTGTCAGTGTCAATATTTACGGCATCGTTCACCTGGACCTGCAGAATGAGGTGAGTGCCGCCTTTGAGATCAAGCCCGAGCGAAATGCGGTTCTGCAGCGCAGCCGCCAGCGCGCTACCTGAGAAGCCACTCGGAATTCCAAAGATGCCGTATATAAACAGCAGCAGTACACCGATGATAACGACGAGCTTCACACCCAGATTCTTATTCATGAGAAATCAAACAACTTTCCTTCGTGATTGTCATCCCGAATCCACGCGCCGGCAGGCGAGTGGAAGAGGGACCTTATGTCAGTGGCGCAACCCGTGCAGCAGACGGGACCATAAAAGTCGATTGTCCCGCCCCCGCCCTTGCCGGGAAGAGCGCTTCGCCCGATTCCTCTCACGTCCGCAAGCGGACGCGGTCGGAATGACACACAAAACTCATTTCGTGGCCGGCTCATCGGGCGTGGTGACGGCGGAAATCGATGCCCGGCTCACTTCCAGCCGCAGATTGTCAGGTGGAACGCGGAGATGCACCGCGTCATCCCTTAATGCAATGACGGTGCCGCGTATGCCACCCGAGGTCGTCACCTTGTCTCCGGTCTTGAGTTCCCCGAGCATGGCCTGCCATTTTTTCTGGCGGCGCTGCTGGGGCATGATCAGAACGAAATAAAAGATTGCGAAAATAAAAATGAGGGGGGCAATCCCGATCCAACTGGGGGTGCCTCCGGACTGCAAAACCAGCGCTAAACCGTAGATAGACATTCTAAATCCTGCCGGCGATCCTGCAGAGTTCAAACGGACGTTTTACTATAGAAATGTGCTGGAACCGCGCTTCTTCATTCTCTGCAAATTGCGAATCTTTTGCGGTCTGAATAGACAGAGCCGACAAAACAGACGCGGAAATCACCAAGGAAGGCTTCTCAGGAAACCAAGACGCCCGTCGGTTTCCGAGCAAGAAGAAACCCGCACACTCCCAAGTCAAATAGAATGCCGGACGCGCCGCATAGTGTCAAGGTAGTAGGTCAGGTTGTGAATGGTATTTAGAACTTGCGAGAGGACTTCATTCGACGCATAAAGGTGACGCAAGTAGGCGCGAGAGTAGCGGCGGCAGACTTGGCAGGAGCAACTTGGGTCGAGGGGAGATTCGTCTCCGGCGTATTTCGCCTGCTTGATGGAAATTTTTCCTTCTGAGGTGAAGAGCAGGCCGTGACGGGCGGCGCGTGTGGGCAGCACGCAGTCCATCATGTCGATGCCGAGATTAGCATATTGGACGATCTCTTCAGGCGTGCCCACACCCATGAGGTAGCGCGGCTTGTCTTTCGGCAAATATTCGATGGTCGATTCGACGATTTGGCGGGTGAGGGCGCGCGGCTCGCCGACGCTGAGGCCGCCGATGGCGTAGCCGTCGAATCCGATTTCGATGGTGCGCTCGGCGGATTCTTTCCGGAGCGCGGGGTCCATGCCGCCTTGGACAATGCCGAAGAGCGCCTGGGTGCAGTTGCCGGTTGTCGGTTGCCAGTTGCTGGTACTTCGCCTTTCTTGGGGAGTAACGACCGACGGCCGATTGCTGGCCCATGGCACCTCATTCTTATGTTCCTCAAAGTACTTTTTGCTGCGCGCGGCCCAGCGCAGGGTCATTTCCATGGAGTTGCGCGTGCGCGTCGAATCGGCTGGGTACTCGGTGCATTCGTCAAATGCCATGATGATGTCGGCGCCGAGGCCTATTTGCGCTTCGATGGCGGTTTCGGGAGAGAGAAAGTGCGATGATCCGTCGAGATGCGAACGAAACGTCACGCCTTCTTCGGTGACTTTCCTGAGATCGCTCAGGCTGAAAACCTGGAATCCACCGGAGTCGGTAAGAATCGCGCGGGGCCATGACATAAAACGGTGCAATCCGCCTAGTTTGCGGATTTGCTCAATGCCGGGGCGTAAATAAAGGTGATAGGTGTTGCTGAGGAGAATTTGAACATCGAGTTGCTCAAGCAAATCCTGGGGGATGCCTTTGACGGTGGCGGCTGTGCCAACCGGCATGAAGACCGGCGTTTCGACTTCGCCGTGCGGAGTGAGCAGCGTCGCTTTTCGCGCGACATGGCCAACTTTGCTGATTTCGAATCGCAGAGACATTCATCGCGATTCTAAAGTAGAAGAGCGTTTAACCGCAGAGTACGCGGAGTTTTCGCAGAGAACGCAGAGGGCCACGTCTAATTCCACTGACGTTATGTCGAGATTACAACCTCTAAGTGTCATCCTGAACGCGCTCGCTGAAAGTGGGCGCGAGAGGGAACTTACGCGGGATTGCAGCGCCGATAAAGTCAGTAGGACCGCCCGCGCATGTGCCAGTCCCATATGCGTCCCTTACAGCGTCCGAGCATGGTAAGGTCCCTCTCGAACGCGCCGGGCGCGTCCGTTCGGGATGACAATCGTGGAGATTACAAAATCTGAGAAGACACAGGAAGAACGTCTACACCAAGAAGAACGCCCGCCCCAATCAGGGCAGCAACTGGACGATGTCGGCGCGAATTTTTCCGGCGTTTACGATCAATTTGCCGACAGTCACCGGCAGTTGGAAGCGGCGCGGGCCGGCGCTTCCGGGATTGAAATACAGCACGCCGTCCTTCGTATCTTGCTTCGGGATGTGGCTGTGGCCGTAAATCACGGCATGCATTCCGGCGACTTCCGGCTTCAGATCAAGGCTTTCAAGGATGTGAAGGATGTAAAAGGATATCCCGTCAACTTCGAGAACGTTAGTTTCAGGAATATTTCTCGCCCAGGATTCCCGATCGACATTGCCGCGAACAGCAGTGACCGGAGCGATCTCAGATAATCGATCAAGAATTTCGGGATCGCCAATGTCGCCGGCGTGAATAATTCGCTCTGACCCGGCGAGCGCGGCGAGAGCTTCGGGGCGGAGTACCCCGTGAGTGTCGGAGATTACGCCGATCCGCATGGTCCCAGTGTATTCGGACAAAGAACGCAGAATCCGGAATTACGCCGTGACCTCGGCTGCCGGCGGCTCGGGCGGCGCGCAGTCTGACAATTCAAGGCGCAGGTTGCCGGCGTTGGTGGCATAAGCCATGCCGCTTTCAAACTCGACCGCGCCTGCGCGGATCAGCTTTTCGATTTCGCCGTCGAAATGCTGCATGCCTTCGTTTGAGCCCACGCGCATGGCATCCAGCAAAGTTTTGCCGTCGCCTTCGCCTTTTTCAACGTATTCGCGGGTGCGCAGGGTGGACTTCAAGATTTCGATAGCGGCAACCCGTCCGCTGCCATCTTTCTTCGGAAGAAGACGCTGCGAGATGATGTAACGAAAACTTTTCGCCAGGCGATTGCGAATGGTGTGCTGTTCGGCGAGCGGGAAGACTCCGACAATTCGTTCGACAGTTTTGGCCGCGTCGATCGTATGCAAGGTGGACATGACCAAGTGCCCGGTCTCGGCCGCTTCCATGGCGATCTCGATAGTTTCGCGATCGCGCATTTCGCCGACCAGAATTACTTTTGGGGCCTGCCGCAATGCAGCGCGCAAAGCCTGGGCAAAGCTGTTGGTATCACTGTGCAACTCGCGCTGGTGAACGATGCAGTTTTGGTGAGGATGCAGAAATTCAATTGGATCCTCAATGGTGAGAATGTGATACGACTGCTGCTTGTTGATGAGGTCGATGACGGCGGCGAGGGTCGAGGATTTTCCGGAACCGGTTGGGCCGGTGACCAGCACAATACCGTTGCGCAGACCTACGATCTGCTGCAACTCTGCGGGTAAGTGGAGTTCCTCGAAACTCGGCACCCGGCTGGGGATTACGCGCATGACGACGGCGCAGGTTCCCCGCTGCATAAAAACATTGACGCGGAAACGTGACGAGCCCGGCAGGCTGTAAGAGACGTCGCATGAGCCATGGTCTTTTAAATTTCCGAGGGCATGTTTGTTGTTGGCGATGAGTTCGGAGGCGATGTGGCGAGTGTCGTCCGGGGTAAGAATTCGTGCACCTACCGGCGCCAACTTGCCGTTCACTTCCACCATGGGCGGCTTGCCCGGAGAGAAAAATAAATCGCTAATTTTCGGTGCGCTTTTCAGCATGGCGGCCAGCAATGCCGCGGTCGAAAATGGCGCGGGCGGCTGGGCGGACGCCGGGGCTTGAGCAGGTGCCGTACCCGCCGCCTGAGCGAGTGTCGGCTGTGTTGCGACCTGGGCAGGCGCGGGCTGGGATCGAGCCGGAGCGGCTGCGCTGGCGCTTGCTGTTGCAGCTACTGGACTCGGACTATTGCCGGAAGCATTGTTGAACGATGACATGGACCCTCGAATGAACCGGCCTAAATTCTCTCAGAATATCGCCGAGAATTCGGATTACGAAGGTCATGCCAAACTCGCTCAGTCCCCTTCTCTTTAATGATTAGAAACGAGCGGAAGGATCAGCGCCGAAGGATGTTCCGCATCGTGATAGATGACATTTGTAGCCGACCTGAATGGTTGCTCAGCATTTAGGTCTTCACTGGCTTTGAGATAACGGTTGCGTCCGGTGTTCAAGTTGCGGTCAAAGCGTGGGAAGTTGCTGCTGGAGATTTCTAAACGTATTACGTGTCCTTTCTTGAAAACATTGCTGGTCGCCCACACGTCAATATTGAATTTGTAAATCTGACCGGGAGTGATCAGCGATGGCGTTTCCTGGGAGTCGCGATAACGGGCGCGAAGGATTCCCTCCGTTAGGTTTTGCGCGAAGCCGTTGGGCCACACGTCCACTAACTTGGCGGTGAAGTCGGTGTCGACGGCCGAAGATTTGGCGTAGAGTTCAACCGTCACCGGACCCGTGACCTCCGTATCTTCTGACATTGGCGGGGTCGAATAGACCAGAACGTCATCGCGAACCTCAGCGGCGCGCTGGTCGCGAGGTCCAGGAGCCAGGTGTTCTGAATCGCAGCAAAGCGGTCCGCCGATGGTGGGTACGGGATTCGCGGGATCGTAAACATACTGGTCGGATGACTCTTTCGCAGCCGCGGTAGTCGAGAGGCTGCCAGTTCCGGTAAGCGAATTCGCTTTGCCGGTGGAGTGCAGGAAATATTTTGTGTTGCGTGCTCTGGCCAGGGGCCAGTCATCTTCGTCGCGCCACTGGTTCGCGCCCATCACAAAAATTCTGGCTCGCTTGTCGGAGGCAAATTCATTGTGCGCGCCCTGGAACAGGTATTGGTACCAGTGCAGGGTGATTTCGTCTTCGTCGATTTTTGAAGCGGCGCCGAAATCCACGTCTCCGACTTTGGGACCGTTGCCGGCGTGACCACCGACAACGATTAACAGACGCTGCCCGCGCCGCGCCTGCTCGGTGACCGCGTGCGCTTTAAGTCCCTGGTAGTTACGTAACGTGCCGCCTTGAAAAAGGTCGTACCACGCTGCAACGTGCAACGCGGGTACGTTGATGTCGCCGAAATGGTCTTCGATGGAGATGGCCTTCCAGTAATCGTCATAGTTGGGATGGGCGAGCCAGTCGAGATAGTAGGGCGCGAGCTGTGCACTGGAGGTGGTATCGGAATTTTTATTCAGATTAAAGAGCGGATAGCTCGCCAGAGGAAACGTCGAGATTCCCTGCAGCGCGTTGGTATTGTTGGCGACCTCACGATCGAAGGTGTTTTGGGCCAGGCCCGAAGTCCAGCTCTGGTCAAACCATTGCTCGAATGCGCCGTCCTGGTAGACCCAATTCGCGTGGTAGTTGCTGGCGGTGACAATGGGACAAATTCCTGCGAGATGCGGCGGATGCGCGATTGCAGCGAGCACCTGGGTTGCGCCGACGTAAGAGCCGCCGAACATGCCGACTTTGCCATTGGAATACGGGAGAGCGGCGGCCCATTCGACGGAATCGTATCCGTCATTGGGTTCGTTCTTGAATGTGTACCACTCACC
>JBOGLH010000165.1:0-51938 GCA_050746025.1 Terriglobales bacterium
TCCTTCGGCTCGGTGGACGCCTTTCTGCAACGGGGCAGCCGGATTACCGGGCTTGAGACCCACTACGTCGATCTTGATGAAAAGACCAGCGGATTCCAAAAGTCGGATTTGATTATCATCGCTGCCCGGCCTTCGATGGGCAAAACCTCGTTCGCCATGAACATAGCCGAGAACGTCGCCATTGCAGATCGCAAGACTGTGGCAGTTTTCTCCCTCGAAATGTCGAAAGAGGCGCTGCTGCAACGCATGTTGTGTTCGGTGGCGCGAGTTGACGCCCACAAATTCCGGACGGGCTCGCTTTGGCAAGATGACATGCGGAAGATCACTCGGGCGATCGAGCAACTGGCTGAGGCTCCGATCTTCATCGATGACACGCCGGGCATTACTATCAGCGAGATGCGTGCCAAGGCGCGGCGTCTGCTCCAGTCCAAGGGATCGCTGGACCTGATCGTGGTGGACTACCTGCAGCTCATGTCGGGCGGCGGCAAGCGTTATGAGAACCGCACCCAGGAAGTTTCGGCTATCTCCCGCGGACTGAAGGCTCTGGCAAAGGAATTGGCGGTTCCGGTGGTTGCCCTTTCGCAGCTCAGCCGTGCTCCGGAAAGCCGGGGAGCCGGAGATCATCGCCCGCAGCTCGCTGACCTTCGCGAATCGGGATCGATCGAGCAGGATGCGGACGTGGTCGCGTTTATCTTTCGCGAAGAGGTTTACAAGCCGGACGATGCGGAACTCGATGGAGTGGCCGAACTGATCATCCGAAAGCAGCGCAACGGCCCGACCGGGACGGTCAAGCTGGCATTTTTGAAGAGTTCCACGCGATTTGAATCCAGAGCGGATGGAGTTGGACCGGATTCAGATGAGGGGTAACGTCTTCAGCTTTTTCGAGCAAAATATTATTGGGTGCCGAGATTTCTTGAGAGTGATTCGGTGCGGCCGACACCTGTGGAAAGATTGTGGAACATTCCCGCTACTTCGTGAAACTATCTAAAACCGACCGATTGGTCGGATAGCACTAAGGTGCCAGTCATCTGCAAGTTGCTGCCCATCCATCGATTAGAAGTGATCGGCCGCGTGCGCCTTCGTAACTATTGAAATTACAGAGCTTTAACATTCCCAAAAGTTTTGCACATGGGGGTAGCGGAAATCTTGGTTTCCGCCCATCCAACTCGAAACAGTTTAGGAACGACATTTTAACTTTCACAAGGTCAGAATCATCGTCTCTAGATTTTTCTAAGTGCCCAATTGCGCGCTGGTAAGTCTTGCCCAAGCCTACTCGGAATCCTGGCAGAGCCACTTCTCAAATGGTGAGTGGACAACGCAGAGTTGCTGTTTAGCAACCAATGCCGTTCGCTTGTGTTTAATTTTGGAGGAGGGAAAACATGACTTCTCGCTTAGGTTGGGCTGGTCGTCTTGCTGCAACTTCGGTGGTCGGGTTGACGTTGTTCACTGCGGGTTGTGCGCACCGCTACTACGATCCTTATCACAGCGACTACCATCGCTGGGACTCAAACGAAACTGCCTATTACCAGCAGTGGACGATTGAGAACCATCGGGATCCTCATCGCGGCTATCGACACCTGTCGAAGGAAGACCAGAGACGTTATTGGGACTGGCGGCACAACCGTGACCATGACCGTGATCACGATAGGGATCATGACCGAGACCGTCACTAAACGGGGTTTGGTTTGAATCAGAGCCCTCGGCCGCTGCTCGTATATAGTTCCTGAATGGACACTTGCGTAAGTTGCGGCCGGGAACTGCAGCCTGGAGGACATCCAGACAACATCTGTCCGGAGTGCCGGGCGCGGGTCTACATTCGCGCTCAGGAGCAGGTGAAAGCAAACCGGCCATCGCTGATCAAAGTAGCTCCTGTGACCTCGGCGATTATCGGTGCCAATGCTCTCGTTTTCTTAGCCATGGTGATCTCGGGAGTGTCCGAGGCTTCGAAGCAAGACCTAGTCAAGTGGGGCGGAAACACCGGCTTACAGACCCTGATGAGTCAGCCCTGGCGGATGTGGACTTCGAATTATGTTCACATTGGCATCATTCACATCGCTCTGAATATGTGGTGCTTGTGGAGCCTCGGCATTTTGGCGGAGCGTATATTTGACCGCTGGACTTACTTTCTGATCTACACGTTTTGCGGCATCGCCGGAAGTCTCGCCAGCTTGGGCCTGCATCCCAACCGCTTCGGGGCGGGAGCCTCGGGCGCAATTTTCGGAATGGCTGGTGCCTTGATTACCGCCCTTTACCTTGGGCATCTGCCGGTTCCGCCGCGAGCGCTGAAATCAACCCTCAGAAGCCTGGTTGTGTTCGCCGCTTACAATTTGTTTTTTGGGGCCGTGGTCGCGGCGATTGATAATTCGGCGCACATCGGCGGGTTAGTCTGCGGACTGGTTCTAGGAGCGGTGATGGCGAAGCATCTGACTTCACCGCTGGAGGAAAGAAGTTCCTGGCGCAATTTAGTGTTCCTGGTGGGCGGGGTAGTCTTGCTGGGAATATTCTTCCTGGTTAGGAGATCAGTGCTGCACGCCTAAACTTCACTCGCCCCCCTCGCTTTCGTCTTGCGTGGTTACGTCAACCGCGCGACTCTTAACAGAAAAAGTGAGCTTCCGATCGGCCGTCTGTGAGAAAGTCACGCGAATTGGGTCGCGGTCCCAGACGGGAGTCGCGCAAACTGGTTGTGAATCTTCAGTGGTACCGATCGACTTCTTCAGAAGCGGCTTCCGACGCCCGATCTGCATGATCATGGCGTACATCGTCTGCCCATCGTCTGAGATCCCGCAGTAAGCGGCGTAATCGCGGAACCAGTTCGCGACTGAAGAATCGAGATCGAATTCGGCGAGCGCAAGCCCGTGGATTTTTCCGCTGATGCGATCGATCAGCAGCCATCCGCCGCGCTGCCATTGCCATTGCGTGGGACCGGCCTGCTGGGGCAGGGAATCATTCATGCGGTAGATTCGCTGGATAACGAAGGTGCGCTCGGTCACGTCATGCGCGGTACCGAAGGTGAATTCTTTGGCGCGGCCGTCGACGTACAACGCTCTGATTTTGATAATTGTGGGCGTTTTTTCGCCTTCTTCGCTGCGAATAGAGATTGATGTCCAGTGTCCCAATGAGACGACGTGCGGCTTGGGGGCGGCGAAAGCGTTGCAGTGCAGTAATAGAATGCAGATCGAGAGGTTCCAGCATCGGTTCATGCCAGAACATAAACACGCGTCACGTCGGCGGCGCAAGGTCAAATGAACATTTTTGCGGTCGACCGCTCCAAATTGGGAACCGCACGCAGCAATTTATCGTGTGATCTACCTCTGTGGTAGTTCCTCTGTGAAACTCCGCGTCCTCTGTGGTTAAGATTTGTCGGTCTAGTGTGCCTTCCTCAATCTGAAGGAGAAGATGAATAATAGATACCGAGGAGAACAGCTTGATTCCAAATAGAGGTGTCGTGACGTTTCCGGCAATGATCGCTTTGGTCATCGCGAGTCTGATTGTCCCGCAGGCGCGAGCGCAGCAAACTCAAGAGCTGAGTTCGCAAAATGCAGACCCCAGGATCAGCGCCGCGTTGAAGGAAATTTCAGCGCCGCAGGTACAGGCTGACATCGAGAAGCTGGTCAGCTTCGGGACGCGAAGCACGATTTCTGCGCAGGACGAGGCCTCGATTGCGGCCGGACATGGAGTCGGCGCGGCGCGGGAGTGGATCAAAAGCGAGTTTGAGCGCTACTCACGCGATTGCGGCGGCTGCCTGGAGGTGAAGACCGACAGCTTTACGCAACCGGTAAGCGAGCGAGTGGCCACACCCACGGTGATCACGAATGTTTATGCGGTGCTTAAGGGCACGAACTCGGAGGACGTGAAACGCATCATCCTGGTGACCGGGCATTACGACTCACGAAACAGCAGCAATGAAAACGTGACCGACGCCGCCCCCGGCGCCAACGATGATGCAAGCGGCACGAGTGTGAGCTTGGAGTGCGCGCGGGTTTTGAGCAAGCTGAAATTACCGGGAACGATTATTTTTCTGACAGTTGCGGGCGAGGAACAGGGGCTTTACGGCAGCAAGCATTTTGCCGAATATGCGAAATCACAAGGCTGGGATGTCGAAGCCGCGCTCAACAATGACATTGTTGGCGGAGACAAAAGTGCTGGCCAGAATCCCAAAGCCGTGCGGGTCTTTTCAGACAGCATTCCGGACACCGCCACAGAGCAGCAACTGCGAATGATACGGGCGCTAGGCGGAGAGAATGATTCGCCTTCGCGCGAGCTGGCGCGTTTTATAGCGCAGACGGCGCGGACCTATCAAACCGAAGTTTCTCCGCTGCTCGAGTTCCGGCGCGACCGTTTTCTCCGGGGCGGAGACCACATTTCGTTTAACGAAGTGGGCTTCCCCGCTGTCCGCTTCACCGAATACCGCGAAAATTTTAATCGTCAGCACCAGAACGTGCGCAACGAAAATGGAATCGAATACGGTGACTTACCCGAATATGTGGATTACAGCTATGTAGCCAATGTGGCGCGGCTGAATGCGGCCACGCTGGCGGAGTTGGCATCGGCCCCGGGAGCGCCGCAAAAAGTGCGCATTGAGACCAAGGATCTGGTGAATGATTCGACACTGGTGTGGGAGCCGCCGGCCGATGGGCGTGCTACGGGATACCAAGTGTTGTGGCGGGCTACCAGCGCGCCAGACTGGGAGCACTCGCAATTGTTAGGAAAAGAAACGCGGGCAACGCTGCCGGTGTCAAAAGACAATGTGATCTTTGCGGTCGAGTCGATCGATGAGGCGCGACACCAAAGTCAGCCCATCGTGCCTGTGCCGGAGAGATAGCTGCTGCTAGCATAAAGAATGCAGGTTCGTCAGTATGCCTAGAAGCTTCAATTCCGTAATGGGTTTTCCGCCGTTTCGCGGGGCGGTGCGGCAGATCATTCTGGCCAGTGCGGCGATTTACGTTGTGATCCTGCTGCTGCTCTCGTTTGCGCCGGGCACGGGACAATCGCTTATCGCGCTCGGGGCCCTCAGTCCAGGCGGGATTCATCACGGCTGGCTGTGGCAATTCGTCACCTACATATTCGTGTATGTTGACCCGCTCGATTTTGTTCTGTCATTGCTGGGCATCTACTTTTTGGGCGGAGCCGTGGAAGATTCGATCGGCTTCGCACGTTTCTATGGGTTGTTTTTTGGGAGCTCAATCCTGGCGGCGCTGGCGGGTTTTGCGCTGTCGTTGACTGGTGTGATAGCTCAGGGTGCGGCATTCGGGTGTGGCGCTGCGGTAAACGCGATTTTGATGGTGTTTTACCTGTTCAATCGCAGCGCGCCGATCATGCTGTTCCCGATTCCGATACAGATCCCGGTGAAGTGGATTGTTCTTTTCACTGGCGGAATTGAGACAGCATATTTACTGCTTCACCATTTCGATCTGTTCGACTTTGTCCTGCTGCTGGGCTTGGGCGCGGGATATGTCTGGTACACATTGTTCCTGACAAGGCGAAGCACGCTGCAAATTTCCGAGCGTTACTTCGCTCTGCGCAATTCCTATTACCGCTGGAAGCGCCGCCGTGCCGCGCGCAAATTCGAAGTTTATATGCGCGACCACAACCGGACCGTAACCTTCGACGAACACGGAAACTACATTCCCCCCGATGACGACAAGAAAAATGGCGGGTCGAAGTCGGGCTGGGTGAATTAGCCGTCAGCTTTCAGCCATCAGCTTTCAGCAAAAATCACACCCTGTCATCCCGAACTCGCTGCGCTGAAAGCGCGCCAGAGAGGGATCTTACGCTGCGATTGCCGTCGCATCGGCGCCTGTTGGAAGCAATCCTGGAATGCTGCATCTTACGTACTAGGTCCGGTACCGATAAGGGTGATGAAGCCCGCCGTAAGATCCCTCTCTCGCGCCAGCGGGAGTTTGGGATGACAAGAATTTTTGGTTTTACCGATAGCTGAAGGCTGATAGCTGACAGCTGCTTTACGCGCTCACCAGTGACCCAATCTTTTCCCCGGTCACGACTTTCGCGATATTTCCGCGCTGGTTCAGATTGAAAATGATGATGGGAAGATTGTTGTCTTTGCACAGCGAAATGGCGGTTGAGTCCATTACTTTGAGGCCGCGCTTCAACACTTCCATGTAGGTGATCTGGGTAAACTTGGTCGCATCTTTCACAATCATTGGGTCGGCATCATAGATGCCGTCGACCTTGGTGGCTTTGAGAATGGCATCAGCTTTAATTTCCATGGCGCGGAGCGAGGCGGCTGTGTCGGTCGAAAAATACGGATTGCCGGTGCCTCCGGCGAAGATCACTATGCGGCGTTTTTCCAGATGGCGCAAAGCGCGCCGCCGAATGAAGGGCTCAGCCACCTGGTTCATCTCGAGCGCGGTCTGCACCCGGGTGTAGATGTTTTGCTTTTCCAGGGCATCCTGCAGCGCGAGTGCATTGATGACAGTAGCCAGCATGCCCATGTGGTCGGCGGAAACACGGTCCATGTCGCGCGCCTGTTCGGCCACGCCGCGAAAGAAATTTCCGCCACCTACGACGATCGCGATCTGTACGCCAAGAGAGTGGACTTCGCCGAGTTCGGCGGCGATCTCATGAATCCGCAGTGGATCCACTCCAAAACCTTGATTGGCGGCCAGGGCTTCGCCGGAGAGTTTCAGCAGAACGCGTTTAAAGATCGGTTCAGGCATATTGTTCCAACCATTATCGCGCATCTTGCGCACTTTTAAGATGTGCTTGTCAATCTCGTGCAATTGTCGATCTCTTCGAATTTACCAACAAGAAAAAGCAGAGAACCGATCGCAATTGGCAGGCATTTACGACTGTGCTTGAAATATTGTAGCTAAGTCAAAATTGTGGCGAGTTCGCCAAAAGTGGGTTACGAACTTTGAAAACCAGAGTACAATGGCTGCCCGACGATGACCGTTACTGCATCTACACTTGGGCGCGATTGGAGGGTTGACACTCTTCGCGGCTATTTCCTCGTCGTCATGACCATTGCGCATCTCGGGCAGAATCCGCTGATGCGGTTCACTGAGTACACCCTCGGATATGCTTCCGCGCCCGACGGCTTTGTCTTTCTTTCGGGTCTGGTTTCAGGCTGGGTATATCTGAAAATTCTCGCTCGCTCGGGGCCAGCGGCCCTGACCAGCCGTGCACTGCGTCGTGCCGGTCAAATTTACCTGGTGCAAATTGCCCTGCTTATTGTGGCAATCGCTGGAAACCTCCTGAGTGGGCGATCGCTGTTCCATGGTGCTACTCCCGCGCGGGCTTTGCTTGCTGGCGCCTTCCTCATCTATCAGCCTAGCTATTCAGATATTCTGCCGATGTATTGCATTTTCTTATTGTTCACCCCTATCGTGCTGCTGCAACTGCGGAAGGGTCATACACGAATCGTCATGGCGATGAGTGTGATGTTATGGGTGCTTTCACAATTCGGTTTTGGCGAGACCTCGTCGCATGTCCCGCCATGGATATATCTCGGCAAGTTCAACGTTCTAGCGTGGCAGGCCTACTTCACTGCCGGACTCTATCTCGGATGGCGGGCAACATCGCGAAATGTCGCTGTGGCCAAGTCACGGGCGCTGTTCGCCGTCTGCGCAGTTTGCGCCAGCCTGTTATTCGTGGATCGGCACCTTCATCTGATCGCCGGATTAACCCCCTTGTTGAACTTTCATGAAGGTCCCAGTCGTAACCCGGTACGTTTTCTTGACGCAGCCTGCCTCGGCTATCTCATCTTCTGGATTCCCAGAGTGATCGATGACAAGCTGAAGCAGTTTGGGATATTCCAATTTCTTAATTTCCTTGGCCAGCATTCGCTGCAGGTCTTTGCCTTCTCATCGCTGGCAACATTTATCCTTTGGTGGGCAGGGGCGACTTGGAATAACTTACCGAACCTGCCGAAGACGCTGATCGTCTGCTTGGTCGTACTGGCGCTCGCGATTCCGGCACGACTTCATGAGTTCTACCGCCGTCGAATATCACGACCGGGAGCTTCCCTGTTGCCAGATGCCCGTAGCGCCGGCGCTGTGTGATTGTTCAGATGATCTGTCGGGGAGAGAGGATTGGAACCTCCGACCCCCTGGTTCCGAAACAACAACGGAAATGCTATCTCATTGATTCGCTTAGCTTGGTTCTTGCGTCACAGACCCTCTTTTTACCCGGTTTTCGGGCCTTAATTGACTCAAGTTTGACTCAAGTTTTTTTTGGGTCAATTCGCGTGATTTGGCGTATAAGGCGAGTTTTCGCTAATTAACTTGAAACGCGAGCGGGCCAGCCGTAAGATTCCTCACGGCCGCGAGGGCGCGAACAATCTACACGACCCCCCTAGCATTTAGAACTCAGGCGCGGCCCGGATAGGCAATCGCTCAGTGATTCGGTTTAGCAATGAAATCAGAATTCTGGTTTCAACTGGAAGGATCATGAAAAGAATGGAATGCCTGAAGCGGGCTGTAGCTATGGTGTTGGCGCTGCCACTTTCACTCGGCTTGGTAGCGTGCGGTCGAAGCTTCGCAGGTGGTCCCTTCTTGCCGACTTGTCCCCCCGATTGTTCTCCCGCACTCGAGTTCCTTTACGCCACCAGTCCCGGCGCAATCGTCGGCTTCAAGATCGATCAGTCCACGGGAGCGTTAGGTAGCCCTCTTACCATGTCGGGACCGAGTCAAAGCCTGGGGATAGCGGCCACGGTAACTCTTGGGCGATTGTACGTTTCCGATTTCACCAATAACAAAGTAGATGGCTTCTCGATCAATTCATCGACGGGTGGGCTCACTGCCGTCACCGGCTCGCCGTTTTCGCTGGGTGGGACACCTCCCGGTGCAGGTGGTGTGTCGTCGTTCGTCAGCGGGGGAGACAAGGTTTATGTTACCGATCTCAATGCACGAGCGGTTGCGGCTTTTATTTACGATTCATCGACCGGAACACTCAATACGGTTGCTGGTTCGCCCTTTCCGGCCGGCGACACTCCCGTGCAGGCGGTAGTAGCAGGCTTTCAAAACCAGTTCTTGTATGTAAGCAACCTGAATGATTCAGCGGGTGGGATTTCAGCTTTCACCATTGACTTCAATACCGGAGCGCTCACTCCAATGCCGGGCTCTCCATATGCCACTGGCGCAGCCGGAAGTTTTCCTGGGCCGTCAGCACTTGCAATCAGTGGCAACCGTCAAATTCTATATGTAGGTCTGGTTGGAACAACCAATGCGAATAACAAGATCGCAGCTTTCGCCATTGACCAAAATACAGGCGCACTCACGGCTATTCCAGGCTCGCCGTTCGTAACGGGCAATGCGCCGCAATATATGGCACTCGTGCCTGTAACCCTCGGAAACATGGAGTTTCTGTATACCTCCAACGTTCAGGATAAAACTATCTCCGCCTTCATTATTGACGACACTTCCGGAACTCTGACGGCAATAAGTGGCTCTCCCTATCATGGGGCAACCTCGCTTGGCGGTCTGGCCGTAACTCCGACTGCCACTTCAGCAGGCAATTATTTTCTGTACGCTGCGGACCCACAAGCCAAAGCCGTCATAGCCTTTACCATTGACGGCACCACGGGAGCGCTTTCCCCCGTTTCTGGCTCGCCATTCCCAGCAGGCAAGGCACCAACGCTCCTGACGGCTGCGGAGATTCTCCAGTAACACGCGTCTAACGGGCTTTATCAACCTTTGACCAAAGCATAAAGCGATCACCTGGTCGCGAAACAACCAACGCAATGACACTTCATTGATTTTTAGTTCGGCTCTGCGTCACAGACCCTCTTTTTACCCGGTTTTCGGGCCTTAATTGACTCAAGTTTGACTAAAGTTTTTCTTCAGGCAAGACTGCTACACAGGCGTACGTGAACCAGGGCACAGCACTGCCTTGTGTATTTCCTCAGGCTTAGATTACGACCCATTTCAAAACGATTGGCTATTCACCACGAGCGGTTGATCTTTGTACCGACATTCATTTACAACCGCAACCAGAACTGCCGTAAACACAGCAGCCGTTATCGCAGCAATAGCATGGATGTCAAAAATACCCTGCTTTCTTTGTAGTCAGGATTTGCCGCTCAGAAGGGATAAGCACAAAAAACCGAAATCGGACTGATGCGTTGGCAGTTGAGGAGTTGATCGAGAAGCGCGGGATCGAAGTGCATCTGGTAAAAGAGAATCGAATCATCGGGAAGGATTCCCGCTCCCAAGACAAGTTCATGCACGACATCCATGTCGCTGTGGCGAAGCATTACGTTGAGAACCTGAAAGAGGAGGTCAAAAAGGGAATGCGGGAGAAGCCGAGCAGGGTCTGTACTTAGGCCGCGCTCCGTTCGGCTACCGGAATAATTCTGTTGCACGAGCAATCGAAATCGATCCGAAGCGGGCTCCGATTCTGCGCCGGATTTTTGAGCTGTATGCCACCGGCAGCTATTCGCTTACAACTCTGCGCAAAGCGATCTTCGAGGAAAGCGGCATTAAGATCAATCGCTCCTACTTGGAAGCGATACTGAAAAGCACGTTTTACATCGGGCGCTTCGTCTGGCGTGGAATCGAGTACAAAGGCAAACACGCTCCTCTGATCTCGCCCGAGTTGTTCGAACGAGTGCAGCGAACGTTTGCGGGGCGCAACAAGCCGAAATACCGCAAACACAACTTCGCATTCGCTGGGCTGTTGAGATGTGCGCACGATGGCTGCACGGTTACTACCGAGCTTCAAAAAGATCAATACATCTACTACCGCTGCTCGCAGGGACGTGGCAAGTGCTCCCTTCCGTACATGCGCGAGCAGGACGTGTCAGATCACCTGGGCGAGCTTCTGAAACGCATTTACGTGCCCGGGACCGTCGCTGAGGCAATCGTTAGCAGCTTAAGCGCGGACCTGGGTCAATTGGAGATACGGCGGAAGGAGCAAGCAGCTGCGATGCAGCAACGGCTCGCTATGGTTCGCACCCGCATGGATCAGATATACGAAGACAAGCTGGAGGGCAAAATCGGCGAAGAGTTCTGGCAGCGGAAACAGGGCGAATGTCGCGAACAGGAGCGTGTGCTAGAGGCGCAGCTTTCAAGCATTCAAACGGCAGTCTCGCTGGATAACATTCTTACCGTTGAACGCGTTTTTGAACTGGCTAACAAAGCGCATTCTCTATACCTTACGAGGAATTCAGCGGAACGCGGTCAGCTGCTCAAATCGGTGCTTTTGAACCGCGCGACGGATGGCGCAAGTCTTACCCCAACATACAGGAAGCCGTTCGACCTGATCTTTCAACGAGTGAAAACAGATGATTGGTCGGGACGGGCAGATTTGAACTGCCGACCCCTCGCACCCCAAGCGAGTGCTCTACCAGGCTGAGCCACGTCCCGACACTGGTTCGAACCGGGAGGTTCGAACGGGGTTGACTAGGAAATTCTACACCACGAATCACGTGCGAGATTGCACTCGAGTCGGCGGAAACAGAGGACAGTCCGTATTCTCCCGACCCGCAACCGATCACAGCACCGCCGTTTCTTCAATTATGGCCCAAGTGTGATTTGCCTTTGCCTCTGGCCTTTGTGCGGCTTGGCGGGCGTTCCTCGAGCAATGCAAATTGAATCTTCTTCTCAACCGGGTCGATACGATCGACCAACACGTGTACGCGCTGACCAAGCCGGAAAATTCTGCGGCTGCGTTGGCCGATAATCTCTCGTGTGTTTTCATGGAAGGTGTAGTGGTCGTCTATAAGAGTATTCAGCGGGACCAGACCTTCGACAAAAAGATCAGTGAGTTCGACGAAGAAGCCAAACTTCGTCACGCTGATGATCAGTCCGTCGAAGTCTTCGCCGATGCGGTCCTGCATGAATTTAGCCTTCTTCCATTCCATGAGTTCCCGTTCGGCATCATCGGCGCGGCGTTCGGAATGGCTGGAGTCTTCCGCGATGGCATGAAGTTCGTCGAGCGGGATGGGCCCTTCTGAAACCGCAAGTCGTTCGCGCTCACGGCGTTTCGACCAGGGGAAAGCATCCGAGGAATGCCCGTGGGAACCTTTGGGGGCTGAGGCCCCGAGTTCTTTCTGCCGTTCGGAATGGGCAGCTTGCAGAGACCCCACCGGCACTTCTCCTTCCCATTTTTCCGCCGAATCTCGCAGCACATCTTTTAAGATTCGGTGAACGATCAAATCCGGATAACGCCGTATCGGCGAAGTGAAGTGCGTGTAAGTCGGCGCGGCCAGCGCGAAGTGTCCCAGATTTTCTTCCGAATATCGCGCCTGTTTGAGCGATCGCAGCATTAAATACGACAGAATCCTCTCTTCCGGCTTGCCGGCGATCTTTTCGGTGAGCTTCTGATACATGCGCGGGGTGATGTGCACTTCTTTTGGAATTTCAAGTTGGCGTGCGCGTTTGCCGGCCCCGTAATTGGCGCGACGGTCAGTCTTGAATTGCATGCGCTGAATCGGCAATGCGCCGACCCCGAGCGAATATCCGAATGTCGCAGCAATTAACTCAAAGTCGTACACGCGTTTGGCATCAGGCTTTTCGTGGACGCGGTAGAGCGACGCCACGCCTTTTGCTTCCAGATATCCGGCGACGCACTCATTCGCCGACAGCATGAATTCCTCGATGATGCGGTTGGCAATGTTTCGCTCCGAGCGCGTAATGCTCTTCATCAATCCCAGTTCGTCGAATTCGATCACCGGCTCGGGCAGGTCGAAATCAATTGAGCCGCGCCGTTCGCGCTTGCGATAGAGAATGGACTGCAGGTCGCGCATGAGTTCAAAATTCTGCACCAGGGAGGAATATTCTTTGCGCGCGGACTCGTCGCCCTCCAGCACCGCATTCACCGCGGTGTAAGTCATGCGCTCGGCGGAACGAATGATTCCGGGGCAGATTTCGTAGTGGACAATCTCGCCGTGATGATCGATTTCCATGATGCAGGACATTACTAGGCGGTCGAGTTTAGGCCGCAGACTGCAGATATCAGTCGATAGTTCGAGTGGCAACATGGGCACAGCGCGGTCGGGAAAGTAAACACTGGTGCCGCGCAGGTGGGCTTCCTGATCGAGGGCGGTGTCGGGCACGACATATTGCGCAACGTCGGCGATGTGGACTTGTAATTCGAAATTGCCGTTACGAATTCTGCTCACCAGCACGGCATCATCAAAGTCGCGAGCGGTTTCGCCGTCGATGGTCACAATCGGCAGATCGCGGAAGTCGCGCCGCTTGCGGATCTCAGCCGAAAAAAAATTAGGCTCAACCGCTGCGGCTTGGGCGAGCACCTGTTCAGGGAACCGGTGTGGCAGATGATGCTTGCGGATGATGATTTCGACGTCGACGCCGAAGTCATCTTCGAACCCCAGAATCTCGACTACGCGTCCCCGCGGCTGCTGAGTTGCCGTCGGCCAGTCAGTGATCTCAACATCGACCACGACATTTTCCAGATCGCTCCAGTCGGAGCGGCGCGCCGCCTCGTCGCCGAGGACACGATGTTTAGAACCTGTCGTGCGTCGTGCGTAGTGAGTCGTGCGGTCAGAGCGCTTTTCGCCTCGCGCCGAAATATCTTTCGCCGGTGCTCCGTGCCTAATCGCCGCTGGCTCGGCGGACGACGCGAGACGTGCGACGTGCGACGCTTCCTCCGGATACTCCATCCCATGCGGAATCACGATCTGCTGTGAAATTTTCTGATCCAGCGCGACCACGTAATTGTGCCGCCCGCCATAATGAAAAATTCCGACTACGGTGGCATGCGCGCGGTGCACTGGTCGCAAAATGCGTCCCTCGGCTTTACCGTCATCGCGGATATTGGTCACGTCGACCAGCACCTGGTCGCCGTGCATAGCTGAGCCCACGGCGTGCGGCGGGATGAAAATGTCTCCGGAGAGACGGCCTTTCAGGTTAGGCGCAGCGGAAGGCAAATCCGGTATGACGAAGCCAAAGCCGTCCCGATGTAAACTCAGCTTGCCGGCAATCAAATTCTTCCCGGAGGCTGCAGCCGCCTGCGGAATCGCATAGCGGTCGGAGTCCAGCTTTACCAGCTGACCGGCAGAGATCATTTTCTGCAACCGGCCGCTGAGTTCTTTTCGATGGTCGCCGTGCAGTCCGAGTTCACGCACCAGTTGCTTATAGCCTGCGGCCTGCTTGGGCTGGCGTTGAATCTTTTTGAGGATGAGTGCGTCGGACAGCATTCTTCTCATTATCTCTATTTTGTTGAAGGCGCCGCGCCCGATTACTCTGCCGGGCGCTCGCCCGCGCTTTCAAGTCTGGTTGATTCTAGTTGAAGGGCGGGCGAACGCCTGCCGGTTAATTCAACCTCGCATGCGGTATTACCTGTATTGACACGTTTTAATGACGGGTATAAACCTTGCCCCCAGGGTTTGTAGCTCCCGCCGCTCCAAAACGGCGGAAACCAGGAGGCGGTATGAGTAAACGATCGATGTTCGTGGTTACGATGATGTTGCTTTTCCTCTCCGTGTTTGCCGGGGCACAGATGCAGGTTTATGGCTCTTGGCATTGCGGCAATGATTACTGCACATGGGCCAGCGTGCGCGACATGACTGACTTCGACACCAAGAACCACTGGCTGATTGATCGCGGAGACGGTTCCGGCCTGCCCTCAGTCAATCTCGTCATCCTCAGTTTCGTGCAGCCGTTGAAACTCCTTAATAAGACCAACGACGCCGGCGATGTGAACGGCGTTCCTGTCGGAATGAATTCGGCTGTCGTGAATTACTTCACCAGTCACAACATTCGCGTGATGCTCTCGATCGGCGGCATCACATACACCAGTTTCTGGGACCAATCGCTCTCGACGAATGCCACGCAACTTGGGCTCAATGCCGCAGCCTTAGCGAAAAGCCTCGGTGTGGGAATCGAAATTGATTACGAGAACACTTCCAGCCCGAATCTCACCGGACTCCAGGCATTCGTAAGCGCCTACCGCTCGCAGATTCCGTACGACGCAACCGGCGCCAATCCAGCCGCTCGCCTCACCATCGATCTCGGCGCGGGCGACCAGTGGCTGACCGACATCACCCGCTACGCCACCGCAAACTTCCTGGATAACTCCTCGCCCGTCCTGGACTACGCCAATGCCATGGTCCCCAACAAGCAGCCGACCAGCGCGTCTTCTGCGGAAAGCAACTGGCAGCAGCACATTGACGGAAAGGCGAACTATTCTCCGCCCGTTCCTCCGCTGGCGCCGAACCGGTTCACAGGAAGTCTGTACATCGTGACCGGCAACAGACCCGCGCCGGAGTGCAACAATTTCAGCTTGTCGCTCGAAAACAGCACCGGCAGTTACGTGCAGACTGTGGCTCCCAATGGTGCCGGCACCACTCATGGCCTCCTTGGCTTCATGTTCTGGGCCGCGGAGTGCCAGGGCACACATTCGATCTGTACTACCCCACCCAACACCTGCGAAGCCGGGGTTGGAACCGGCGCTAAAACCTACAACATCCCTTTACCGATGCCGGCGCTGCGGCAAAACTAAGCGGGCGTCTCTAGATGCGATCAGCTCCGCGGTAGCTGTAACTCAGCCACCGCGGAGTTTCTGCGTATGAGTTCGAACCGCTCTGGTGCGGTCGATGAATGAGTACCGACAGGTTACAGCAATCAAGAGGCTGAAAACAGTTAGGAACTTGCCCTTGAATGGTAGTGTCTATACAGCGACACCATGCCTAATAAGAGAATCGCTAAACTACTCCTAATGGTTGCTGTGCTGGCAGCCATTTACGCGCGACCGCGCTCCTAGCTTTTTTTTAAATACTGAGCATCTCAGCCAAGCCGATCTTCAGCGACGATTGACTACCGAACCGCCCTTTCACGTGTTTATCACTTGTGAGGTACACAAACAAACCGGAGAGGCAGCGTACGGTAACGAGGCGCCCGTCGCCGCATTGTTTGCAGGCTGTAAGCCGCAAGGTAACTTCTATCTGATCGCAGCACCGTCGACGATGGAAGAGGCTTGTAAAACTAAAAATCAACCGGAGGTTGCATTCCGCCTGATGGAGTCAGGCGAGGTTAAGGATGTTATTCTGACACGCGCCTCCGGCGATTTGTCAGTGGATCGAACAGTACTGCAAATGGTTCGGAACCGTCGCTATCCGGCCAACAGCTGCGGTGTCTGCTCCGTTTTGCCAGAGTGCCAGTGGACCTCACCTGTCGATAAATCGT
Source organism: Terriglobales bacterium (assembly GCA_050746025.1). GTDB lineage: Bacteria > Acidobacteriota > Terriglobia > Terriglobales > Acidobacteriaceae > Gp1-AA145. Next base: position 16,107 of record JBOGLH010000165.1, read on the forward strand.
CATAATTATTCGTTGCCCTGCCCAGCGGCTTTGACTCAAGGCCTGTTACCAACAACATTCCTCTGGACACTACTTCGCTCCGGTTATATCTTGGGGCATCCTGAGTAGCTGGAGATCAACACATTGGTCCGCAGAGCCGATCACGCAAGTAAAACATAGCGCTCACTCGGGACCCTATGCCGCCAGCTAAGGCGTTGCCCTGAAATATGCCTAGAACCCGTCCTGAAGTACCCGGTAATGCACAAAGTATTGCGCTTTTCCACAATACAAATGCTACCTGTGGAGAGTAGAATTTTATTGGCCATCCGATTGGAATCGGCCCAATTACATTTTCCTCAGAGGAAAGGATGTCTTCTCAAATGTGGAAGCCTACTAATCAGCCCACGGCACCAGGTCGTCCGACCGAGCCGGAGCGTACCCCTATTTCAGCGCCGAGCGCTCCTGCGGTAACGGAAACGGCCGTCAGCAGTGCTCCGCGGCCCGTTTCGGCCAGCACTGCGGACCAGGCTACCATCGGGAAGTCGCTTGTCATCAAGGGTGAAGTAACCGGATCCGAATCGCTCTATATTGATGGACGGGTCGAAGGCTCCATCAATTTAGCGGGGAATCGCGTCACGGTCGGCCGCAACGGAGTCGTTGCCGCCAACATCACCGCCCGCGAAATTGTGGTGCTTGGCAAGGTTCGCGGTAACCTCACAGCCAGCGATCGGGTTGATATTCGCAGCGACGGTTCGCTCACCGGTGATGTCGTGGCCGCGCGCATTTCTATTGAAGATGGAGCATTTTTCAAGGGCGGAATCGATATCCGCAAAGCCGGACAGAAGCCGAATGGCGAGGAAAAGCCGATTAGCAGCAATCAAGCTGAAGTTGCCGCTGCCCGCGCATAACCCCTTACATACAGCTCTCCAAGCAGGCACCCTGACTTAAGGGTGCCTTTCTTTTTGCGGAAAATAACCCTCTGCACTGGGCGAATTTAAGCCTGTATGTAAGGTATTTCCTGACGGTTCAGAATGCCCTCCGTGACATCCAACTTCGCGTGGAAAGTGAATGCGAAATGGCTCTTCCCGACATTGCAACATTAGACCCACAGGTCACGCCTATTCCTACGGCTCTGCCGCCGCGAACTGATCGAAACGGAAAGGCGATCAAGAACCGGATACTGCTTGCGATCCCCGATGACGAATTTATGGCACTGCGGCCCCTTCTCGACGAAGTAGACATGCCGCAATACAAAATTTTCTACGACCAGGGAGAAAAAATCGAGCACGCTTATTTTCTTAATCAGGGAATGGTATCGCTCGTCGTTTCGGTAAACGACGGACGCAGTGTGGAAGTTGGAATTACCGGATCCGAAGGTATCGTTGGAGCGCCTCTGGCGTTCGGCTTTGAAATCGCGCCCATGAGGGCCATCATGCAGATTGCCGGCCGAGGTTTACGGATTCCCTCGGCAACACTGGAGGATGCTTTTCGTCGTGCGCCGTGTTTGAAGGTTCTAGTCGAACGCTGCGTAATGATGCAACAGCTGCAGGTAGCGCAGCTCGCTGCTTGTAACCGGCTGCATGACATGGACCACCGGCTGGCGCGGTGGTTGCTGATGTGTCAGGACAGAATTCACTCGGAAAATTTGCCGCTGACCCACGAATTTCTGGCCCAGATGCTCGGCTCGGGAAGACCGACCGTCACTATTGCAGCCGGAGTACTGGAACGCGCCGGTCTGATCCAAAACACCCGCGGAAGTGTGAAAATCCTCAATCGCAAGCGCCTCGAGGATGCGGCCTGCGAATGTTACAGAGCGATGCAAAATTACAACCGGTCATTCAGCCTGAAGTAGTCGCCCGTTGACGCCACGGTTGGCCGGAGTGTGTAGTTGCGGCACTCTCGGTTCGTTGTCGAACTGACACATTGTCGTGCGAGAAATAGCCTTTGCGCACTGGTCTACTCCAGACAATCTTGTGATTTGCGCGTGGCTTGCAAGAGGGAGCACGTTTGCAACGTACGAATGTTCGAAGTGAACTGAAAAGTTCCATTACGAATCCGTCCGGCACGCGTAGTGATGTGAACGCGAAGCCGGTGGAAAACCAAATCCTGAATTCCATTCCGGAAATTGAGTACAACCTTCTACGTCCGCATTTGGAGTCAGTACAACTGCAGCACCTCCAGATTCTGCACGAAGCCGGCGAGAAAATTGAGTTCGCTTATTTTTTGAATGAAGGCTTGGCTTCGCTGGTGGTCTTGACCAGTGATGGTCACAGCGTTGAAGTCGCTATTGTCGGGCGCGAGGGGATTGTCGGAACCCCGCTCGCAGTTGGTATCCATAGCGGCCCGTACCGCAGCATCATGCAGATTGCAGGGACCGGCGTGCGCATCAAGTCGGAAATCCTGGAAGAAAAACTTCGCGAAGCGCCCGAGTTGAGGCTAATGTTGAATCGCTACGTGCTGGTCCAGGGATTGCAGATTGCGCAGATCGCTGCCTGCAATCGTCTGCATGAAATCGAGCAACGGCTGGCGCGCTGGCTGCTGATGTGTCAGGACCGGGTGGCGTCAGAATTTTTGCCCATCACACATGAGTTTTTAGCGCAGATGCTGGGCACGGGACGGCCCAGCGTGAGTCTGGCTGCAGGCATTTTGCAGAAAGCCGGCTTCATTGAAAACCTGCGGGGCACGGTGAAGATTCTAAACCGCAAACAGCTCGAGTCTGCTGCCTGCGAATGCTATAAGATCATGCAGCAGTTCAATCGCACTTTGGTTTTGAAGCCGCCCAGCAATGTTTGATTAGGCGGTGCAACTAAGCATTCGTAACTGCCGCAGTTTTCTTCCGTCGCAAATCACCCGGCAATTTCGATTTCAGCAGCCATAGCCCCAATCCAACTACCGCGGCCCAGACGATGGTGATTAAAACCAGCGCCTTCAGATCAGCCAGCCGGCTTCCGCTTGGATTAATAAACTTGATGAGCTCCCAGCCGAGAAATCCTGCAACCACCGAGACCAAAACCGCCTTGCCGATTTCCTTCCACTCTAAGGCTCCCAACGAAACCAGTTTTCGATAATGAAGGAGCAGCGCGACAGCTATACAGTTAGCGGCAATTCCGATATCGGACGCAATCACCAGCCCGCGCGCCGAATACGCGTGATACAGCACCGAATAAATCGGTAGGGAAGCAACCGTGATCACGGTGCTGGCGATCATTGGGGTAAGCGTATTTCCCGCGGCGTAAAATGCTCGTGCATACAAGCCTTGCGCCGACCAGAAAGCCAGCGAAAGCGAAAACCAGAAAAAGTAGACTGCGGTGGTCCGGGAATCGGAGAAATGCAAATGTCCGCGACGGTACACCAGATCGATCAGCGGCAACGCGGCGGCAGTCATGAAACTCGAGGCTAGTACCGCCGCGGCCACAATCCGGTAAATGGACGCATTGACCGTATCCGCGAATTCTCCAAATTTCTTCTCTCCAAACAAGCGCGCAAAAAACGGCAACGACGCCTGGCTTGCCGCCTGTCCCAACACCGCGATCGGCACAGCGAACAAGCGTTTGGCGTAATTCAGGCGAGTAATGTCTCCGACTCCACCAGCCGCGAAATAACGTAGGATCCAATCATCGGCGGTAACCAGAGAGACGCCCAGCATTAACGGAATCGAAAGCCGCACCCACTCGCGAAATGCCGGATTGCGCCAGTCAAATGAAATCTTGTAGCCCACCCCGGTCCGCGCCGCTCCGATAGCATTGATTAAAAAGATGCCGACAAATGCGCCGGCAACGGCGCCATACGCCAGCGCGGAAATTCCAAATCTGCGGGAGAAGAGAAGGCCGCCAATGATAATGCCGCCGTTGTACACCACCGGACCAATTGCAGGTAGAAGAAACATCCGGCGCGAGAGCAGGACGGCCGAAACCACTCCTCCTACGTAAAAGAAGAGTTGCGCCGGAAGCAGGATTCGCGTCAGGTGAACGCACAATGCGAACTCTGCAGGTTGAAACTTGCTGAACATCAGCCGATCCAGTTGAGGGGTGAAAATTTCTGCCAGTACGATTCCGGCGGCGAGCACCGTTGTCATCACGGTAATGATTGCGGAAAAGGTTTTTTTCGCTTCGTCTTCACGTCCCTCCGCCAGAAAGCGCGTGTAAATGGAAACGAACGTAATCGATGCCGTGCCCCCTGCCACCAGATAATTGAGCCAGTCCGGGATGGTGAACCCAGCGTTGTAGGCGTCGGTGATCGAGCTCGCTCCGAACGCCCAGGCGATATACATTTCGCGCAGGAATCCCACTACGCGGGAGAGCAGGATGGCGACCACGAGAAGCACTGTGGCTGAAAATGCGGTGTGCACGCGGGCGGGGTTCAGCAGTTGAACAAATCGTCGAGTGACGGATCTCGGCTGAGGAGTTAGCTGATTACTGGGGATTTCCTCGCTGGACTCGTTTGGGGTCGACGGCATTATGGCCGATTCTACATGGGAACCACCGGAGAAAGACGGAGCCGATATGGCACTTTGGATTCGTCGCGAAGCGGCGAGCAATGAGCGGTGAGCAACGAGCTTTGAGGAAGTGGAAACTTTCTGAGGCCTTGAAAGCGGGCTTGCTCAAAGCTCATGGCTCGTAGCTCACAGCTCACAGCTAAAAGCTCGCTGTGCGGCAACTCTTTTTTGACAGCTGGAATCAATACACTGGATAATTCCCAAGTGTCGGGTCAAGCTGTTAGACAGGATTCTCCCGGGTCGGCCCTGTTGCGGCGTTCCTTCCGCAAAACTTTCCCCCCAGCGGTTCGCGGCGTGGGCGCGTATTTGTGGGATGCGCAAGGCAAGCAGTACCTCGACTTTTCCGGATCCGCTGCGGTCAACTTCATTGGACACGGAGTCGCGGAAATCACTGCCGCCATGACCGAACAAGCACGTTCGGTTGAGTTCGTCCACGGCAGCCAATTCACAACTCCGGTTGCCGAACAATACGCTAGTGAGCTGCTAGCCTTCGCGGGACAGAACTTCCACGGTGGAGCCGTTTACTTTTGCAGTGGCGGATCGGAAGCGGTCGAAACCGCATTGAAGCTGGCCCGCCAGTATCAGGTTGAAATCGGCAACGACCGGCGCTCGCAAATTATTTCCCGCAATCAGAGCTATCACGGCTCGACGCTGGGCGCGGTGGCTGTTTCACGCAACAAACGCCGCCGCGAAATTTATCGGCCCATGTTGCGTGAGTTTGCGACTGTCGACGCGCCGTACTGCTACCGTTGTGTTCACGACTGCACCGATGGTTGCTTCGACTGCGGCCAGGAGTATGCCGCCGAGATCGAACAGACCCTCGCTGAAAATGACGGCACCGTCGCGGCGGTGATTCTTGAACCGGTGAGCGGAGCCACCTTGGGCGCGGTTGTTCCCCCTGACGGTTATTTAGAGAAGGTTGCACAAATTTGTAACAGTAAGGGCGTTCTCATGGTCGCCGACGAAGTCATGAGCGGCATGGGCAGAACTGGCCGCAATTTTGCCGTCGATCATTGGGGAGTTGCACCCGACATTCTGGTTACCGCCAAGGGCCTTTCCAGCGGATACGTGCCGCTTGGCGCTGTGATCATGTCGAAGAAAGTTGTGGACGCGATTTCGTCCGGCTCGGGGTCCTTTATTCACGGTTTCACGTATAGCTCACATCCCATTTCGCTGGCCGCGGGGCGAACGGTCCTCAAATACATTTCAGACCACAAATTAGTCGAGGCGGCAGATTCCGGTTGCGAGGGCACCATCGCGCACTCGCTCAAGAACCAGCTTGCTGAATTGCGAACTCTGAACCATGTCGGCGAAGTTCGCGGCATCGGATTGTTATGGGCGGTCGAATTTGTTTCCGACAAGGCGAGCCGGGCTTCGTTTCAGCCCGAGGTGAATTTCTCGGGGCGGGTTGCGCAAGCTGCAACCGAGCGAGGACTTTTGTTGTATCCCGTACAGGGATGCGCTGACGGTGACTGCGGCGACCATGTTCTAATCGCCCCTCCAGCTGTAATCTCTCCCGAGCAAGTTACGTGGGCCTGCCAGCAATTGGCAGATGCAATTGACGAATCGTCCGCGCAGGTGTGAACCGCTTCGTTCCTGGTAGTCCCGATTTCAGGCTGGCGAGATACCCCAACATCCCTGTAATCATTTCAATTACTTACTGGTTGATCCGCGGTTGATCTTCAATTTACCCCCAGAGCATTGCCCTCGCACGGCGCAAGCTGCAAACTCCCGCAACAGGAGGCAGCATGCACTCACAAACCTTAAGAGATTCAACCAAGCCGCCCACATCATTTCGTGACGCCGTTCGCATCCAGCAAAGCGTACTCGCGGACCCGGAAAAGCGGCTTCTCATCTGGATGGCGGAACGGACACCGTCATGGATTCATCCCGACCATCTGACTATTTTCGGCTTTTTAGCCCAAATCATGACGGGAGTCAGTTATGCCCTCGCGAGATCAAGCCAGATCGGTCTAATCGGCGCCGTTCTCTTTCTTGTCATGAACTGGTTCGGCGACAGCATGGATGGCACGCTCGCCCGGGTACGACAGCAACAACGGCCGCGTTACGGCTTTTATGTCGACCACATGCTCGATAGCGTCGGCGCATTAGCAATGATGGCCGGGCTGGCCCTTTCCGGATACATGAATCCGGCGATTGCGGTCGGGCTGCTGGTTATGTTCTTGTTGCTGTCCATCCAGTCATATCTTGCGACCTACGCGCTCGGCGAGTTCCGAATGTCGTTCTGGAGCTTTGGGCCGACCGAACTCCGACTCTTTCTCATCATTGGAAGTCTGGCGGCATATCGTTGGCCGACGGTCGCAAAACACCATCATCTGTTTGATTGGGCCGGCGCGGTTGGTATCGCGGGGATGGCTCTGGTTCTGGGTTGGTTCACCAGTCACAATATTGCGCGTCTTTACAATGAGGAACGGCTCTCGTGACCCAGGCTGTCCCCCAGCACTGTACGGCAAGCTGAGCCTTTAACCGCAGAGATCGCAGAGAGCAACACAGAAATTCGCAGAGAACAGCGCCGATTAGATTTTCATCTTCTTCTGTTTTGCGATTGTTTTTCCCTGCGTTCTCTGCGATAACTCTGCGTGCTCTGCGGTTAAAAAGCTTTTTGCAGACCTTATCTCATGCCTGGAATTCCTTAACGATCCGAGCGAACCATGATAAAGTTCCTGGAACTTAGCCCACACCGGTTGCGTAACATGTGCACAGAGAGGTGCTCGCGTGATACATCTGCGGTCCCTTCGGAAACAATTCGGCGGCCTCGTCGCCGTCAATAACATCGACCTGACCATTCCTCGCGGTGAAATTTACGGCCTCATCGGGCCGAACGGCGCCGGAAAAACCACCACCATTCGCATGATGTGCGGCCTTCTGGCTCCGACCCGCGGGCAGGTAGAAATTTCAGGAATTGACGTTACCGCCGAGCCTGAGCGCGCCCAGCAGCACATCGGCTACCTGTCTGATTTTTTCGCTGTGTATGACGACTTGAAGGTATGGGAGTATCTCGACTACTTCGCCCGCGCCTACAAGATGCCAGAGGCTGATGTTCCCCGGCGCATTCGCGAGGTCATTTCGGAAGTGAACCTGGAAGTGAAAACTGATTCGTTGATCGCCGGACTTTCGCGCGGCATGAAGCAGCGGCTGGGTATCGCCCGCGCACTCATTCACAAACCTGACGTCCTGTTATTGGACGAGCCCGCGTCTGGCCTTGATCCCAAGGCAAGGTTTGAGTTGCGCCTGCTGCTCGAGAAGATGCGCGATCAGGGCGCGACCATCTTGATTTCTTCGCACATTCTGACCGAACTTGAAGGCTTCTGCACTTCCATCGGAATTATGGAGCGAGGCAGCCTGGTGCGCAGCGGCAAGATTGAGGATGTCACCGCGGCCGATTCGCCGGCGCGCGCCGTCGACCTGCGCTGGATCGGGCAAAGCGGGGCATCCGTCAAACAGGTTCTAGCGCAATTTTCAGAAGTTTCGGGGGTCGAGTTGGACGCCGGCGAAGGCCATTTCAGTTTCGCAGGATCCGACGAGCGCCTCTCCGACCTGGTTGCCGCGCTGGTCAGCGCTCAAGTTCGCCTGACTTCATTCAATGAAGTGAAAGCCACGGTTGAGGACCTTTATATGAAGCTCTCTCACCACGAGGTGATGTAATGCTCTGGAAGTTTTGGCAGAACCCTGAATTCATCCGCCACTGCCGGTCAGAGTTGCGGCGCAGCCGCATGACCACGGTCGCATTGGTGGTCTTTTTCGTTTGCGCGCTGACCATTCTTGCGTGCTGGGCGTCGGCAAAAGCACAAATAACCTATTACCACTCCGAAGCGCTAGTTCTTGTCCAGCCCGCGGTGGCCCCGGCGGCACTGGCCCAGAACTCGCATGAACTTTCCGAAGATGACGCCGAGCAGACCGCGCGCACACCCTCGTCCCATTCGAAGCCAACGATTGCCGCCATCACGGCACTTAAAAGTTACTCCCCGCTGATGTTTATGCAGTTCGGCGTGCTTACCTTCTGGTCTCTGCTGTCCTGCACCCAGGGCATCTCCCGCGAACGCGAACGCAACACATGGGACTTCCAGCGCACCACGCGCCTGACTCCCTCGGAACTGCTGGTCGGCAAGCTATTGGGCGAACCCGTCCTCGCATATTTTATTTTTCTCTGCGTACTGCCGGTCACGCTGGTTACTGGAATTGTCGGGCATGTTCCCCTGCTCAAAATTTTGCTTGCCGATTTCGTGACCGCTATCGCTGCGCTCTTCATAGGTATCGCCGGTTTATGGGTTTCGAGCCTGTTCGAAAATAAAAGTCGCGGTATCGGCCTGATAGCCGGGCTCGCCATCTACGGCATGTTTCTCGGATGCACGGGGATGGCCGACTCGCCATTTAGTGGACTGGCTGGCTTTAGCCCTCTGACTACATTCTTACCCCTCTTAGGCCGAGTTCCATTCGCATTGCGCCCCATGCTCTTCGGCGGGCGGGTTCCATGGCTGTTGATGACCGTGCTGCTCTACGTCACATTCGGCGCCTGGCTGGTCCTGATGCTGGTGCGAAACCTGAAAAAAGATATCAATGAGATGAGATTACTCTCGCACTGGCAGGCGGTTGGGTGCTGCGCTTTCCTTAACTTTGTGCTTTACGCAGTGCTCGATCCCACGCGCGGCAATCCTTTCGGCGCCGCGTCCGATTTCGTAAGTTTCATGGTACTCATCAACGGAATCATTTTTTTCTTTCTCGGCGTCGCCATGCTTAGCACATCGGAGCGCATCGATCCGGACAGTCTCTTGTCCGCGCGTTCATTTTTCTCGGGCAATGGTTTGCAGTGGCCATGGCTGATGATTTCGGCTGTGGTCAGCTATCTCTTGCTGATTTGGGGCCTGTATATGTGGAAAGGCCAGATTGGCTTCGACGGGAACCTGGTTGCATGGGGCGCGGTGAGCATGCTCATCGTTCTGGTTTTCATCACCCGCGATGTGCTCTTCATTCAGTGGTGCAAGCTCACCCGCCTTCGATCTCCTATAGTCAAGGGCGTACTCTTTCTGGGTCTGTACTACGCTTCCGTGGCCGTACTATTCACGGTCCTGGATATAACTTCTCACCCCGCCGCGACTGGATTGGCGAATGCCCTGACGCCTTCTGGCGCCTTCACCTACTCTAGCGCGCTGGTTCCGGTAAGCGTGGTGGTGGGAATTGTGATTCAAGTGATGGCGACCGCATTCCTGGTATCGGCTATTCGCGGTCGAGTGCAGCAGACCGAGCTAGTCCCGGCCCACGCTTCCGGCGATTAATCCATGTGATTGTGCTGCCGCGGTGGGGTCGAAAAGCCGAGATCGGCTAACAGCTTGGTCGCGGCCTCCGATCCCGAGCGTATGCAATCCGGTATTCCTATTCCACCATATGCGTTGCCCGCCAGCGCCAGTCCCGGGGCTGAGGAAACGATTTGTCGAATGCGATCGATGCGAGCTTTGTGGCCGACTGTGTATTGCGCCATTGCGTGCGGCCGTCTGAAAACTCTGACGAAGTCAGGGTCAGCTGTGATGCCGAGAATTTCCTGCAGCTCGCGACGAACTGTCGAAGTGATCTCCGCATCCGGCAACCGCAATATTTCCTCATCGCGGCTGCCACCCAGAAAGCAACGCATCAGCGCGTGCTCTTCCGGCGCCCGGTTTACGAATTTACTGTGAACAAAAGTGCAGGCCAGAATGCGGTTGCCTTCTATCCGAGGCACCAGAAATCCGAACCCCGGCGGCAGGGACTCGCGGGTCTTATCGTGGTAAGCAAGCGCCACAGTAATCGACGAGCTGTACCTGATCTGTTCGAGTTCCGCAGAAATTTGCGGGACCTGGCTTCGCAGTAATTCAGACGCGACATATGCCGGCGCGGCGATGATCACGCCGTCGAATTCCTCCGTCCGGCCGCTGCTCGTTACCAGCCACTTACCGAACTCCGGTTTTACCGCTTCGATCTTAGTGTTGAGCCTGCGCTCAGACTCTGGAATTTGCGCCGCCAGTGTGTCGGTCATAGATTGCATGCCGTTCTTCAAGGAAGTAAAAAGCGACCTTGCGGTACCAGGTTTCGTGGGGACGGCCGCTCCCGGCTGTCCTGTGGAGCTTTGCTCTGCAGGCAAGTTTTTCAGCTTCCGCGCAGCCACCATCGCCCGACCCAGGCTTCCTTGCCTGGCTTCGATCTCCACAAACCGACCCAGCACCGACGATGCGCTCAGCTCATCGGCACTGCCGCCGTATACCCCAGACAGCAGCGGGTCTGCAACCCGTTCCACCATCTCGCGGCCATAATGGCGTTCAATAAATTCCGCCGCAGTACTCTCAGGAACATCAGGGGTGGGACGATAGAACCACTCGCGAAGAAATCGCAATTTGGTCGGCCAGGAAAATAAGGAAGAAAAAAATGCGGCCGGAAAGTTAGTCGGCACCATGAACATCAATCCGTCAGGAAGCGGCACCAGTCGACCGCTTAGCAGGATATAGGTCCGCCGCTCGGCATCATTCGAAGCGATCAGTTGATCGCCTAGGCCGAGCTCGCGGCAAAGATCGCGGGCCCAGGGTTTCTCCGTAAGAAATGAGTCCGGCCCGGCTTCGATCACAAAATCGCCGATGCGCGCGGTGGCAATCACGCCGCCCAACTGCGGGCCCGCCTCGAATAAAACGTAGCTGAGTTCAGTACTTTTTCTCTTCTGCTTCTCCAGCGCATATGCCGCCGAAAGCCCGGAAACACCTCCGCCGATGATTGCGATTCGCTTCATGTGAGATCAGCGCGCGTCGGCGACCGCCGCAGCTCGAGAACGAACAATTTGCGCCAACGCAGACGTGAGCAGCGGGGAATCGTTCAGCGATTCCGCCCGCCACAGCTGCACGCCTTGCTTTTTAGCGAAGTCGGTGAACGCAATATCGATGTCGTAAAGAATCTCGACATGATCGCAGAGAAAACCGATCGGCTGCACAACTACCTGGTCGTGCCCGCTCTGCTTCAAGCGAGTGATGGTGTCTTCTACCGTCGGGCCGAGCCACGGACCTCCCGACATGCCCTGGCTCTGGAAAGCAAAACTCCAGTCTGCGTCCGTTAGACCCGCAGCTTTTGCCACCAGCGCCGCGGTTTGCCTTGCCTGAATTTCGTAAGGATCGCCGTCAAGCACAGTGCGCTCCGGCACGCTGTGTGCAGTGAAAATCACCGGCGGTTGCATTCCAGATTCAAGTTGTGCGCGATTCAGTCCCGACTTTAGTTTTTCCGAAAAAGCTTGAATGAGCTGCGGCTGGTCGTGCCACGCTTCCACAAAATCAAAAGTCATCTCTGGATCTTTGCATTGCGCGAGTGATTTGCGGTAGAGCCCAACACTGGTGCGCGAATTGTGGGGAGCCAGGCAGATCACTACGGCATGGCCGATTCCATCTGCCTGCATTTGAGCGAGTGCTTGCACGACGAATGGGTGCCAGTTTCTCATGCCGACATAAACCGGCATGCCGATTTCCTTTGCCAGCAGTTCGGCTTGTTGCAGCGTCAAATCAGTGAGCGGCGATTTGCCAATTGCGCTGTAGCGATGACTCACTTCTTCGACAACTTCGTGCGGCAGTTGCCGTCCAGCGGTCACGCGCAACAAAAATTCCGGCACATCCTCGACCGACCCAGGACTGCCGTGGGCCAGCAACAGCACCGCCATTTTTCCTGAACTGCTCATTGAGATGTCACCGCTGATTTCGTAGTCTGCTCTTGAACGTACTCGGCCAAAGCCCTCACATTTTCCACCGGCGTCTCTGGCAGGATTCCGTGGCCAAGATTAAAAATATGTCCGGGCCTTCCGCCCGCCTGATCCAGAATTCGTGCTGCGCCAGCCTTTACCTGCTTCCACTCCGCGAACAGCGCAACTGGATCGAGATTGCCTTGCACCGCGACATCATCTCCCAGCAGTTTCCATCCTTCATCCAGTGGGATGCGCCAATCCAGCCCAATCACATCGGCTCCGGTTGCTTTCATCGAAGTCAGCAGCGTAGAAGTGTCCGTTCCAAAATAAATGACGGGCGCGCCCGAAGCTTTCAAACTTCGAATCAATTCCGCCGTCCGCGGCAAAACAAATTTTCGATAATCGTCCACCGACAAGCAGCCGACCCAACTGTCGAAAACTTGAATCACATCCGCGCCAGCCTTGACCTGTGCGCGCGCATACGCCGATGTCACGGCGACCAGTTTGCTCAACAATTGATCCCAGGCTTGTGGCTGCGAGTACATCAGGCTCTTGGTTTTGATGTAGTGACGTGAACTGCCGCCTTCAATCATGTAACTCGCCAACGTAAACGGCGCGCCACAGAAGCCGATGATCGGCAGTTTGTCGCCAAAATGTTTTGTAACAAGCCCCACTGCTTCCGCCACGTAGTCAAGGTCGGAGGCCTTATCAGTCCGCAGCCGACCAATATCGTCAGCGGTTCGCAAAGGGCTTTCGATGACCGGGCCTTCACCCGGCGAAAAGCAGAATGGCAAACCCATTACTTCGAGCGGAAGAAGAAGGTCCGCGAAAATAATTGCTGCATCCACTTTCAGAAACTCGGCGGCGGTAATAGTAACTTCTGCAGCAAGCTCCGGGTTCTTGCAGATCTCAATCAACGAATGCTGCTTGCGCACCGCCCGATATTCGGGCATGTAGCGTCCTGCTTGCCGCATGAACCACACCGGGGTTCGATCCACAGGCAGGCCTTTGCAGGCACGTACAAAGCGGGAATCAGGCGCTGACATGAAGGATTAATGTAGCAGAGCAGTGGGGCAGTAAACGAGGACTGGACCGGACGCTGGCGTCTACGAGATCGGCTCAACCTTATCCACATGGATAAGATTGATCGATGAATCAAGGGTTCCAGTAACTCGGACGCGTTTGCCCTCAAACGACTGGACCTGGTCCTGGCTATCGAGTTTGTACGACATCGAATCCGATACCTTCAGCACATAACTGTCGGCTTCTTTGCTGATGGTTCCGGTAAAAGTCTGCGCGGTTGAACTCTCTTGCGATTGAGGAGCCGGCGAAACGTGCTGCGTTCCTGGCCGCGAGGGAGTTGGGTTCGGCGCTGGCTGTGTCTCCGGGTTCGGATCGGGCGTCGGCTGCTGATGCGGATGGTCCTGCTCTGGCTGCTGCGGCTCCTGCATTGACGACCACAACACCAGGTCTGACGAGAATACTTGACCCGGGTGCGCGGGCTCCTGCGCAAACGCTATTGCACTACACAAAACGAATCCCGCAGTAATTACGGACCAGCCTTTCATATCAAACTCCTTGCCGGTCTTTGGATGGCAAAAGTGGAGACTGGGGAACCCGGTTCCGGGTCTAATCCGAGCAGAAGGCTCAGAGCCAATGCTTCAATGATCTTGTACACCCGCTAGCGGGAAACCACCCTCCGGCGGATTCTGTAGTCCGCCTAAGGTCGGCCAGGCACGGAACCCTCCGGGGATGTACTTGTGAGTACCTCATAGGGGCAAACATGCACCTACTCAGTACACCTTAAATCGGCCATTCCACCCTATTATGTCGATAACGAATTCCGGAGGTTGATCCTGCCATGGCAGCAAGTCAAGTTGTGCTCTACTTCGACAGACAGGAAGACGCGGTCCAATTCACGCTCGCTGCCAGCTCCATTATTGCCGACGGGGCGCCGCTACGCGAAACCGCGCTAAAAGTGGCCAAAGAAGTCTGCAAGGCGTCACGCATTACCACCGAAGGCAGCGTGAGCGGCGACGCGCCCAAATCCAAACGCAAGATGCAGTAGGGCTTCGAGGTCCTTCCGCGCCAGTTTCTTAAACCGAATTTTCCGCGAGTAGATCGTGGAGATCCGGGCTTCTGCCCCCGTATCAATCCGACCAGGGCGCCGGCTTGCGGTTCCAGCGGTGTTTCTTCAACTGCTTTAGCAACTCTGGACTGAGCGGGCCTTTGTCGCTGATTGCGATGTTCTCCCGAACGTGCGCCAGCTTTCTCATGCCCACGATGGTGGTGCTCACCGCCGGGTGCGAGAGCACGAACCTCAATGCCATCTCTGGTAGGGACATTCCTATGGGTAGGATTTCCTTTAATTTATCAACCCGTTTCATCGTGGCCGCCAGGTTCTTGGGGTTGAAATATCCCGACCGCCAGTCGTCTTTCGGGAAAGTTGTGTCCTTATTCATCTTGCCGCCCAAGCTGCCTTCATCGAGCGCGACCCGAACGATCACGCCGATATTCATCTCCTTGCAAAGCGGGAAAAGTTTATCTTCGGGCGATTGGTCGAAAATGCTGTAGATCACTTGCACCGCATCCACCAAACCCGTGCGAATCGCCTTGATGCCGTTCTCCGGCTCCCAGCGATTCAGGCTCAGGCCAAAATATCGGATCGTCCTGTCCTTCTTGAGTTTCTCTACCGTTTTGCGGAAATCTGGGTCATCAGTCCATTTGTCGGTCCACACGTGAAACTGCAGCAGGTCGATGGAATCGGTGCCCAGCTGTTTGCGAATCAGGTCGGCGTATTTGAAAACGTGATCGGGCGGAAACACGTCCTTATATTTGTATTTCGGCAGCGCCGGCCAGCGGTCGTTTTTCGGAGGAACTTTAGACGCGGCAAAAAGTCGCTTTCCCTTATTTTTGGCGAGCGTCTGCCCCAGCAGGCCATCGCTTTTGCCTTCACCGTAGGCCCACGCGCTATCAAAAAAGTTGCAACCCAGATCCACTGCCAGTTGCAGCGCCTGCAGCGACTCGCGGTCCGCTGAACCGCTCCAACCGCTCATACCCCAGAGCCCATGAGCGATGTCGCTGACCTGAACTCCGGTACGGCCAAATTTGCGATATTGCATGCTTGCTCCTTAAAAGGTGCCGTCCAAAAAGCTGCGCGGCCCTCTCGCCCTAATGTGTCTGAGCGGCTTTCTCTTTATAAAAATTCTGCAAGACATAAAACGCCTGCTTGCGCTGGCCCTGATCCGAAATTAATCCCTTGCGGTTGAAATAATTTTGAATACCCGGCAGCGGCCGCCGCGGAGAACGAAAATCCATTAACACCCACGGCGACATACCCGCGAGTTCCGGAACCCGCTGCCACATTGCTAATTGATGACGGAATAAATTCGCCTGGTACTCCTCAGTGAACCGAGTCTGATCATCACCATGCAGATTGTATTGCGCGCCGGCGCCAAATTCGCTGACGATGACCGGTTTGTTGTAAGCGAATTTCCACTGTGTACGGTCCGTATCCTCAATTTTCCCTTCGTACCAGCCTATGTATTCGTTCACCCCCAGCACGTCCAGAAATTCGCCAACCGGATCAGAAATTGTGCGCACATCCGAGCCATTATGGTCCCAGTGATTCAGGGCGGACGCAATCAGCCTTGTGGAGTCAAGCTGCCGCGCGTATGCGGCCACCGATTTCAGGAACTCCGTGCGTTCTGGCGAGATAGGGGTTTCATTGGACATCGACCAGAGCGCAATAGCGGCACGATTGTGATCGCGCGAAATAATCTCTCGTAATTGCGATTTGGCATTTTCAAGTGTTGCCGGATTCTGCCATTGAATGTCCCAATAGACGGGAATTTCCTCCCACACCAGCAGTCCCATTTGGTCGGCCAGTCGCAGCATGTCCTCGTCATATGGATAGTGCGCCATCCGGATAAAATTGCAGCCCAGCTCTTTGGCCCAGGTGAGCAGAGTGCGATCGTCCTCCTCCGAAAAAGCGCGACCACTGCGGAATGGCGCTTCTTCATGCATGGAAATGCCGCGCAGAAAGACTGGCTTTCCATTCAACAGGATCTGCGCCCCGCGGGTCTCGATATTGCGAAACCCAATCTCGTCGGTGACCCTGTCACCAGCTCCCGAAATCAAAACCTTGTACAACTTCGGATTCTCCGGCGACCAGAGCTGCACATGGGCAGGGAACCGGAATACAGCCCGCCCGGAATCATCCACCTGCGCTGATTGCTTTAACCGAATCTCAGGAATTTCGATCGAGACCTCGGCTGAGCGCGTCGCGCCGGCGACTTGCGCCCATCCGTCGATTGCATCGGCTTTGCCCCTGGCCAGTTGAACTTCATAGTTCTGAATGTAAGTCTCCGGAACTTCCACTAACCGAACTCCACGGGTCAGCCCGCCGTAATTCCACCAGTCGGTTTTCAAGGCAGGAACACCATCCGCGTGGCGGGTGTTATCCACTTCCACTACCACGCTGTTGTCGCCGTCGATCACTTGATCGGTCGCGTCGAATTCGAATGGGGTAAATCCGCCAACGTGTTCGCCAAGCTTTTTGCCGTTCAGCCATACGCGGGCGAAATAGTTCGCAGCGCCGAAATAGAGGAATTCTCGTGTCCCAGACCGCTTGTGATAAGAGAAGTTCCGCTGATACCAGATTGGCCCTTCGTAAAATAGCAGCGACTCGCGCTGTGTGTTCCAGTCACCGGGAACATGCAGCTTGGGCGAGTGTTCGAAATCGAACTCAAGCAGATCGCTTTTGGTTTTCGGCTTGGAGTTCTCATAATAGTGGCTGCCCAAGCCGGTTTCGTAAGGATCGATGATCGTGTTCCAGGTTCCATCGAGGCTGATTCCGGCGCGGCCATGAACGTTGGCGAGAGCGGTCGGCGGGGCGCTCTGGGCGCTTCCCGAAATCGCGGTCAGCAATACTGCAGCCAGCGCCACTTGCTTCATATGAAGTGTCTCCTGCCCTCAACTTCCGAGCAAACGAGTATATCGAAACCGCAACTCCCAGCCGACGACTTGCCATTCCCGCCCCTTGCCAGTAGCCGAGTTCCACGATTGGGAGTAGAATGTTTTTTCTGAATCCAGAGATGCCGCCCGGCATCTCAGAAGCAGGAGCTTGCATCGAAGTTGCCGCCAGAGTGGCACTTGGGGGTCCGAATGTCCGCTGCTTTACCCAATCTACCCAAATTACCGTCGTCGTCCAGCACGCCCACGCTCAATTCCGTTACCCCGATGCGAACCGCCAACCCAAAACTTTATAGTCCGATCAGTGGCGTAGTTGGTCATGGCTTTATTCGGCTGTGTGTATGGGTTGACCGGCTGTCCTCGTGGAAGAAGCAAAGCTACGCCCCGCCGGTCGATGGGTTCCTCAACTTTGCTGACCAAGTGGATACCCAGGCGGTCCCCCACTCGGCTGCGAGTTGACTTCTGGTTGAAATCAGTGGGCCGGAGCGGGTTGTGGTGTCGGCGTCCCGAAGTTAACCTTGGGAACTTCGCGTGAACCTTCCGTAGCCGCGAAGTAAGCGGTGTTCGGCTTGTATCCCAAACTCGAGGCGAACACGTTATTGGGGAACTGCTGGACGTAAACGTTGTAGTCCTTCAGCGTGTCATTGTAGCGCTGCCGCTCGACCGCAATGCGGTTCTCAGTGCCCGCCAGTTCGTCCTGCAAGCGAAGAAAATTCTCATTGGATTTCAACTGCGGATAATTTTCAACAATCAACAAGAGTCTGCCTAATGCGCCATCCAGTTGGGCATTGGCGGAGATTTTCTGCTCCGGGGTTCCCGCGTTAAGCAACTGGCTGCGCGCCTTAGCTATGTCCCCGAAGACAGTCTGCTCCTGCTTGGCATAGCCCTTAACAGTTTCCACCAGGTTGGGAATAAGGTCCGCGCGCCGCTGTAAAACAATGTCAACTTGTGACCATGAGGTCTTGACCGCCTCGCTCTTTGCAACCAGTGTGTTCTTCACGCCAATGTATTTGCCTACGCCGAACAGGACCAAGACCACAATCACGATCAACACGATCACAGTTTTGCTCATAGCCTCTCCTTAGTTCTGCGAATCCTGCCCTGGCCTACTGATTTGGACGGACCGGGGAACTCTGCATTGTATCTACTGCTGCGGCAACTTTTTCGATAGCCGCTAAATACCTGCTCGCAACATCATTGGCGCCAAATTGCTTGCGCTCTGATTGCTGTGCGCGAACATCCATCAATTGTACGAACGCAGCGGCATCGAAGTTCAGCCGCGACGCCAATTCCCGCACCGCCTCACGCGAATGTTTGCGTTCACGTTCACCCATTTCGATCAAGGCGTGGCGGAACAGGGTAGTAAAAGACGACAACGAATTCAGCATCGCATCCCATAAGGATTTTTCGTCGGAGCCAGCGAGCAAAATGTGTTGCCGCAGAAGAAATAGTTTTTCCCGCAACTCGTATTCCAATTGCGAACGATGCAGATGCATGGGAATATTCAGGTCGCGTAATACATCGTTGCCATAAAGAATGCGGTGCCGTTGCTTCATGTCAATAAACTCAATCGAGAACACATCGGCAGTATCTCTCAATTCTTTCTCGGTCATTAGCAACGGCGGATGGTGTTTCTTCTTGCGCCACCACTCAACCGCGCTGGCAAGCTTGTTCAACGACGCGAACGAGGTGTCCCGCACCACACACAGCAGATTCACATCCGAATACTCGGGATGAAATTCGCCCTCGGCGCCTGAGCCGTACAGAATCACGCTGGTAATATTTTCGGCGCCTGCTGCGCGCAGCTTCTGGATGAATTCACTGAGCAGTTGTTCATCAGCTTTAGAATCGTGAGCCATTAAATTTCTCCTTACCAGCTTCCACTGGCGCCGCCGCCACCAGACATTCCTCCGCCGAATCCTCCGAAGCCTCCACCTCCGCCGCCGAATCCGCCACCGCCACCAAAGCCTCCACCGCCCCATCCTCCTCGGCGTCCCCCTCCAGAAAGCAGCATCCAGAACAATATGCTGCGGAGAGGCGTCGCCAGGACGATGATTATAAGAATGATGATGAAAACAATTCCGCCTAGAGATATTCCTTTCGAAGGCGGCGGCGCACGTTCTTCGGGAATTGAACTGACTCCGGTGAGTTGAACGCCCGCGTCTTGCGCAATTACGGAAGCAATTCGTCCAGTATTTTGTTTCAATGCCTGATCGTAATCACCCTGCTTGAGTAGCGGCACCACTTCACGCCAGAAACCGCCGACTTTGCCATCGGGAAGAATCGGCTCGAGTCCATAACCGACTTCGGTCCGATAATGATGGTCCTTAACCGCGATCAGAATCAGCACGCCATGATTGGTGCTTTTGCTTCCGATTCCCCACTGTTTGAACAAATCCACAGCGTAGCTTTCAATATCTTGCCCATCAAGCGAGTTAATGGTGACGATCGCAATTTGCGCCTTCGCTTTCTCATCAACCTGTTGAGCGAGACCGTTTAGCTCAGCTTCGGTTTGCGGGCTGAGCACATGCGCAAAATCATTGACATAGTTGCTGGCATGGAGCTGCGAGATCGGCTCAGCGTCGGCCCAGACCGACAGAACTGCAATCGCCAGTGCGATTCGGAGCGTTACGCCGCGAGCGCGTCTCATTGCCGCTGATTCTACAGGAATAAAAATGCTGTGCCTTCCGGTCGCCCTCAACGGCATATCTCCCTTTGTGAAAACGTAGCCAAACTGCGTCTCTGCGTTGAGGTCTGCCGATGATTGCCGTAGAGACATACCTAGATACGTCTCTACAGCGTTCTTTGTTCACGCAACCGATGTGAAGAAATCCACAATCGCCCGTTCCGCAAAATGGCCGTCGTATCCATCCGGTTCACCGATGAAAGAGCAATGACCGCCATCTTCGGTTTCAACAAACGTAATGTTCGGGTTGCCCTCAACTTTGCGCCTGGTCTCTGGTTCCACTCGGATAAAAGGATCATTTCGCGCATAAAGTATGTAAGTCGGAACTGCAATCCGATCTACAACATTCGCCGCCGCGGCACGCGCATAGTAATCGGGCGCGCCATCGAAGCCGGAGTAATAAGCCGTGACTTTATCGTCGAAGTCGCGCAAGCTTTTCAGGCCGCGCAACCGCGAAAGGTCGTATTGTCCGGGGAAACATTGGGCTTTGTTTCGCATGCGAGCCTTGAGCTTCAGCAAAAAATACTTTTCATAAAGACGGTTCACAGGATGATGAAGCGCGTCTGCCGAAGCCGCCAGGTCCATCGCCGGACAAACCGCCGCCACCGCGCAGAATTCACGCGGTCCACCAGTCCCCCACTCGCCGGCGGCCTTTAATACGATATTGCCCCCCATGGAAAAACCGCACAGCGCGAATCGCGAAATCCCGTCATTCTCGATCAACGCATTTGCCACTGCCATGACATCGCCCGAGCGTCCGGAGTGATAAAGTGTCGGCGCTAAATGATCCGTGCCGCCGCAGGTGCGCTGGTTCATGCGCACAACGTTCATGCCGGCGGCCAATCCTTTTTCAGCGATGCCCAACATGTAATTCGATTCCGTCGATCCTTCCAATCCGTGCACCACAATTACCGTGAGCGTCGCATGACGATCGATTTGCCAATGACAATGGCTGAGCACGTGAATACCGGGCTCAACTTCGATCAGCCTTTCTTCGGATTTCGGGAGCACAATTCGTCGCGGCAAAAGAAAACTGGCAATGGTCTGAACGTGTCCACCACTCAGGAATTTTCGCGGACGAAAATCAGCTTGCCGGTCCAGGACGCTGGAAGTTGTTGTCTTCACAAGCCGATTCTAAATCCTCGTAAACCTACAGGCTCGCAGATTGAATTTTAGGAGCAACCTCGAAGCTCTGTCGCCAATCTGAGTCGGATACGTTAACCGACAGGAGGAAAAGAATGAAGCATTTGAGAATAGGAAATGCATTCGCCGCTCTTGCATTGGGTGGCGCACTGGTTCTTGCCGCTGCTCCCAAGGCCCATGCCGATGATCATGATTCCCGCGCGAAGTGCCAGAATCGTACTGAGCGGGCCAACCAACACTATCGCGAGGAAGTGCGGGAGCATGGTCGTCATAGCCGCCAGGCTGAAGATGCCAGGGCGAAATTGACTTCCGTGTGGGACCGTTGCTATAGCCAAGCCAACGGCTGGTACGATCCTAATCGCCACGAGTGGCGTAACGACCGAGATTGGGACCGCAACTATAACTGGGACGATGACGACCGCGACCACGATCGCGATCATGATCGCCACTAAATCCTCGTCTTAAAGGTTGCAAATGATTTGAGGGCGGGTAACTCTGCCCTCATCTATTTTTATCTGGAAAAGCCGCATTTTCGAAGCGGTTCCGGTACAGCACAAATCCCCGTTCGCAGATAGAATTCTATGGACACTCAGATCACCCCGGAAGGGAATAACCATGAAACGACTTGTCTTCATTCTCTTGTTTGCTCTCTCTTCATTGGGCCTGCAATTGTTCGCGGCTGGCCAGGACTTGCGCGTCATAAAAACCTACAAGCTTGGCGGTGATGGCGGATGGGATTATTTGACTGTGGATCCAGAGTCGCACCATCTCTTTATCTCGCGGTCCACGCACGTGATAGTTGTCGATAGCGAGACGGGTAAGCCAGTCGGTGATATCCCCGATACTCCTGGGGTTCACGGCATCGCGCTCGCCAACGATCTAGGACGCGGCTTTACCAGCAATGGGCGCGAAGGCACAGTCAGCATCTTCGATCTCAAGACCCTGAAGCCCATCAGCAAAGTCCAGTCCGTAGGCGAAAATCCGGATGCAATTCTGTACGACCCGGCTACCAAGCGAGTTTTTACCTTTAATGGCAGGAGTCATAATTCCACTGCGATTGATGCGGCGAGCGGAAATATCGTCGGCAAGATCGAACTAGGCGGCAAGCCCGAATTCGGCGTCAGCACAGGCGAGGGCGAACTCTTTGTGAACATCGAAGATAAGAGCGAGCTTCTGGCGTTGGATCCGAAAGAGCTTAAAGTTAAATCGCGGTGGCCGCTTGCGCCCTGCGAATCCCCCAGCGGGTTAGCTTTGGACAAGAAGAACCGCCGCCTGTTCGTCGGCTGCGACAATAAGATGATGGCGGTGGTGAACGCAGATACCGGCAAAGTGATTACAACGCTACCTATCGGAGACGGGGTTGACGCCGATCGATTCGATCCAGTCAAGAAGCTTGCTTTTGCGTCCTGCGGCGAGGGTGTCCTGACTGTCGTAAAAGAGGAATCGCCGGACAAGTTCAGCGTGGTGCAAAATGTAAAAACCGAACGTGGCGCCCGCACCATGGAACTCGATGCTAAGACGCACAAGATTTATCTCGTGACCGCCCAGTTTGGACCTCCGCCACCAGCAACTGCGGAGCAGTCGCATCCCCGGCCGTCTATTCTGCCTGATACTTTTGAAGTACTGGTGGTAGGCAAATAGCTGACCTGCTCTGCATCTAAGCTGCCGATGAGATTTCTTTATGTGATCCTGTTAATTGGCCTGGTCGTGGGCGGCGCTCTGCCCAGCCGCTCCTACTCCGTCCTCACCCACGAACAAATAATCGACCTGGCGTGGAGAGACCAGATTGTACCCTTGCTGAAGAAAAGGTTTCCTCAGGCCACTGACGACGACATCAAGCAGGCTCATGCCTACGCCTACGGGGGCAGTATGGTGCAGGACATGGGCTACTATCCGTTCGGGAAAAAATATTTCAGCAATCTGGTCCACTACGTCCGCACTGGCGATTTCGTCGGCGCGTTGCTCGATGAATCCTCCGATCTTAACGAGTACGCGTTTGCCCTGGGAGCACTCGCCCACTATTCCTCAGACAACTTGGGCCACCCGGCAATTAATCAGGTTGTCGCCATTGAATTTCCCAAACTCCGGAAGAAATATGGCAACGAAGTCACCTACGCCGACGACCACAAAGCCCACATTCGGACTGAGTTTGGTTTCGACATGGTGCAAGTGGCGAAGAACCGTTACACGTCGGATAGGTTCCATGACTTCATTGGATTCGAAGTCTCTAAACCGCTGCTTGAGCGCGTTTTCGTTAAGATCTACGGACTCGATCTCAGTGATGTTTTGGGAAATGAAGACCTCGCTATCGGCAGCTTTCGACGGGCCGTCAGCAGAATTATCCCTGAGATGACGCGAGTGGCTTTGCTGAACCGGCGCGCTGACCTGGTGCGGGACACTCCGAATTTTGACCAGAAGAAATTCTTGTATCGCCTGTCACGCACCAATTATGAAAAACAGTGGGGCAAGGGATATCGCCGCCCCGGTTGCGGCTCGCGTATTCTGGCATTTATTTTGCGACACATTCCGAAGATCGGTCCCGCAAGCGCTTTGGATTTCAAAGTTCCCACCGCCAAGACCGAGGACATATACATCAAGAGCGTAAATAGAACCACGGATAACTACTTTTCTCTTCTGCACGAAGTGCGGGATGACACGCCGAAATTTGCTGACACCGACTTTGATACCGGAAAAAAGACCGCTCCTGCAGAATATCCGCTTGCCGACGTGACTTATTCGCGTCTGCTGCATGATCAGAGCAAGAAGAATTTTGCGCACATGACACCTGAACTGCGCAACAACATATTAGAGTTCTATTCCAACTTGAACGCGCCCTATCACGATAAAAAGAACCATAAATCTTGGAAAAACACCATGCAGGCGCTTGAGCAACTGAAGAACTGGCAGCCGCCTCCAGTTCAAAACCAGCCGATTCCAGTTGGCACGAAGTGATCAGCGTCAGATTGACCGGCGGCGACTTCCTGTAAACTGAGTGGCTTAGTTGCGGAGGTTCAATGGACACGCTGGATGACAAGTTTTATCGCGCAAAGATAGTGAAGCGCTCAGATTTTGCTTCGGACCTATGGATGATTCGGATTGACCCGGGTGGTCCGTTTACCTTTAAGCCCGGACAATACGCCACCCTTGGCGTGCAGACGCCAGAGAAGCGCAGCGAGCGGGCTTATTCCATCGCCTCATCTCCGCTTGAGAACGAAGTGGAATTTTTCTTTGAACTGGTGCCGCAAGGCGAACTTACTCCCAAGCTTTATCAGCTTCAGGTCGGCGACCAAGTCCTGATGCGTAAGTCGCCCAAAGGCCTGTTCACGCTAGACCAGAAAAGCGGTCGTACGAATCATTTCTTGGTCAGCACGGTCACCGGCGTGGCTCCTTTTGTCAGTTACGTGCGAACGCTCTATCGGGCATGGAAAGAAGGAACATTTAAAGGCGAGCAAAAACTCTTCTTGCTGAACGGTGCCAGCCGCTCTTGGGAATTTGGCTATACGGACGAACTGTGCAAGTTTGCTGAAGAAGTTCCCTGGTTCAAATATGTGCCCACGGTGAGCCGTCCATGGGATGACGAGAAGTGGAAGGGAGAAATGGGCCGCGTCGATGATGTAATGCGCAAATATTCCGACCTATGGGGACTCGACGGTACAAATGCAGTAGCGTATTTGTGTGGCCATCCCGATATGATCGAAAACGGCAAGAGCATTCTCAAGCGCATTGGATTTACTAAACAGCACTTGAAGGAAGAAGTTTATTGGATCCCCGCCAAAGAAGCGGCGACAACGTAGGTACCCAGGAGTTCGCTTAAGCCGTTGCTGACAACGCCACAAAAGATTCGTCGCTGGTTGGCCCCAACTCGCCCGGTGAGCGATAAAGATCGATAAGTTCGACTCGGTCAGCCGTGCCAGTTTTGCGGAGAATCCGGTGAACATGGTTCTTCACCGTGTGTTCTGAAAGATGCAACTGGTTAGCGATCTCTTTGTTCGTGAGGCCAGCACACAGCAGTTGCAGCAATTGTTGCTCGCGCCGACTCAGATGGGAGCGGTTTCGCGTCTGCAGGTTCTGCCTCAACGCAAGGTGCTGCGCCGCATGTTGAAACAGCTTCGCCATAAAGCAGGGCGGGCACACCGACTGCCCCATAGCAACTGCGTGCAATGCATTCGCCACCTCTGCCGCGGATGCTTCGCGCAGGACGTACCCTGCAACGCCCTCGCGCACAGCGTTTAGAAAGTCTTCTTCCCGCGGCTCCATGCCGATCATCACCGTCTGCGTATGCGGCAAACTTTCCCGGATATGCCGCAGCAACAACGGCGGACCCAACGCCAGACCTGGCGAATCCAATACGACAACCCGTGGTTGGCTGGCCACTACTCCGTTCATCGCGGATGCAGAGTAAGCGCAGGCTCCCACTATGCTTAAATCGTTCCGCTTTCCCAAGATTCGAAGCAGGGCTTCGCGTAACAACCGATTCTCGCAAAGCAGAAAAACACTTAATTCGTTACTCATACATGCACTCGTAAACAGTTGCCAAATACTCCGCTACCGCGCTGCCGGTGAAAGCGAAGGAGCTTTTCAACTGCAAGGAAGTAGGTGGACCGACGCGCACCGTTGCGGCGTGCGCCAATTTCCACACAAATCCCCTCGCGATTCGCCTCCGGCCTTGCTCCGCGGTTCTGCATCGAGCCGCCGGCCACATCCGTGCCGGTGGCACCAGTTAATTTCTTTCTCGCTTTTTATTGCCGAACACCTTGGGACCCAACAACGCAGGGGAAGAAGACGTACATCAATGCATCGAATTATCCGTGCCGCTGACGGCAGTGTCAACTTTTATTTGTCCCCAGCGAACAGTTTTGCTTGTGGAAAAACCCAAATTGATTACTTTGTGCCGAAACAGGTCAATAGCTTGCGCTGTTAAAAATCCAATCGACGAAATATTCATGGCATCTGAATTGGCGGCTAGTCGTCAGGATTTGTTTCGAAAGGGCGATCTGGCCGCGGATTCTGTTTCTACTCTCTCTGTCCCCGCGTCTCGCGACTTTCGCGCAACTGGCTATTCACCAAACTGCTTTTTCTTATATATTCGTGCCCGGTGATGTTCAGCTGCGGCACGCCCAGTGTCCAACATGAATCTCCCCACGCCATGGTCAATCCATTTGTATGCGCGAAAGTGAATATCTGGAGAACACATCATGGTTAATGTTTTGAGGCGAATCGAAATGCTGTCCGTGTTTGTGATCACTTTCTTTGCGCTCACAACATTCGCGTCCCCCGAAAAAACTCCGCAATTAGCGGCAGTACGAATTTCCGGAGAGCGCCGGGTCAACTTCGATTCCAACTGGCGATTTTATAAAGGTGAAGCCGAAGACGCGCAAAAGCCGGACTTCGACGATTCCAACTGGAAGCTGCTGCGCCTGCCACATGATTGGGCGATTGAAGGTCCGTTGGACGAAAAGCTTAATCCTTCAACCGGTGGCTTGCCGATTTCCGGCACAGGTTGGTATCGCAAGTCATTTCTTCTGCCGCCGAGCGCCCAGGGTCGCATTTTCACCGTCGTTTTCGACGGTGCCATGGCTAATTCCACGGTTTGGATTAATGGCGAGGAACTTGGCGGCCGCCCCTACGGATATTCGAGTTTCTTTTTTAATTTGACCCCGCACTTGCATTTTGGCTCACAAGCAAATGTTCTTGCCGTTCGCCTGGCTCCAGAGCCCGACTCTTCCCGCTGGTATCCCGGCGCAGGAATTTATCGCAACGTGTGGCTGGATGTGACCGCGCCCGTGCACGTCGCCGAGTGGGGCACGTACGTCACTACGCCGCGAGTCACCGATGACCAGGCCACGGTATCGGTGAAGACGGAAGTCAGAAATCAGTCCGGCAACGAAGCCACTATTGAGGTCCGCCAAACCGTTCTCGACTCATCCGGAAAGCCGGTGAGCAAGGGCAGCTCCGGTAAATTCGCAGTTTCGGCCGATGCCACGCGCACCGTTCCTGTCGAGCTCACGGTGGCAAATCCTCAGCGCTGGGACATGGACCATCCTTACCTCTATACCCTGGTAACCGAAATCGTCGACGGCGAACGCGTGATCGACAAATACTCGACCCCGTTCGGAATTCGCACTATCGCGTTCGATCCCGACAAAGGTTTTCTGCTGAACGGCAGGCCGCGCAAGCTTCGCGGAGTCTGCCTGCATCATGACTTGGGCGCTCTAGGTGCTGCGGTCAATCGCCGTGCCATAGAACGCGAGTTGCAGATACTGAAAGCTGCCGGCGTGAATGCCGTCCGCACCAGCCACAATCCACCATCGCCAGAATTGCTTGAGTTGTCCGACCGCATGGGCCTGGTGGTCATGGATGAGTCGTTCGACATGTGGCACATCGCGAAAGTCCCCAACGGTTACAGCAAATATTTTGATCAGTGGTCGGAGCGCGACCTGCGCGACATGGCTCGTCGGGACCGCAATCATCCCAGCATCATTCTCTGGAGCATCGGCAACGAAATTCCTGAGCAAAACTCTCCCGACGGCTGGAAAGAAGCCAGGCGCCTCACCGACTTTTTTCACGAAGAGGACCCTACCCGCCCCACGACTTCAGCAATGAATGATTGGGCCGCCGCTATCCGCAACCATTTCGCCGACAATGTTGACATCAAGGGCTTCAACTACCAGCCCATGCATTACGAACAGATCATGCACGATCACCCCGATTGGGTGGTTTATGGTTCAGAGACCGAATCTTGCGTGAGCTCGCGCGGCGTTTACCACCTGCCGATCGTGGCTTACGAAAAGCCGCCTTCGCACCAGATCAGCAGCTACGACACAGTTGCTCCCTTCTGGGCGTATTGTCCCGATGTCGAGTTCACCTATCAGGACAAACTACCCAACGTCCTCGGAGAATTTGTTTGGACCGGCTTCGACTACATCGGGGAGCCCACGCCTTATTGGGACGGCAACTCCGGGAGCACGCAAGGCGACTGGCCGGCGCGCAGCTCATATTTCGGCTTTGTTGATCTCGCGGGTTTCCCCAAGGACAACTACTACCTTTACCAGAGCGAGTGGACAACACAACCCATGGTCCACATTCTGCCGCACTGGAATTGGGAAGGCCACGAAGGTGAAACGATTCCTGTCATGGCCTACAGCAACGCGGAAGAAGTGGAATTATTTCTGAACGGAAAATCATTGGGCAGGAAGAAGAGGTTCAGCGATGAATGGGAAATGCCCGTCGGTCACAATGTCAGCGACACCGGAAAATTCGTCAGCAAGTATCGCCGGATCTGGCAAGTTCCTTATCAGCCGGGCGCTTTGAAGGCGGTCGCCTACTCCGGCGGAAAGCCAGTGGCAGAACAGGAAATTCGTACCGCGAGTGCGCCGGCGCGCATCAAGTTGACCGCCGACCGCAATCCGATCCATGCCGACGGGGACGATCTCTCTTACCTGACGGTTCGTGTCGAGGACAAAGACGGAAACCTTTGCCCATTGGCGGATAATCTGATTCACTTCGACGTGACCGGCGCAGGCGAAATCGCTGGAGTTGATAACGGCAACGCCGCTACTACCGAGCCCTTCCATGCCGATCATCGCAAAGCTTTCAGCGGGATGGCGCTGCTGATCCTGCGTTCTCATACGCAGCCAGGGAAAATCCACGTGGTCGCGAGCGGAGAGGGCCTCGCGACGGCGCAACTCGATGTGCAAGTAAAATCAGAAATGGCGGTGAAAAAATGAATCGACGAACGTTTGCGCGCGCCGCAGGCGGGATTCTGGCGGGTTCGATGCTCCCGGTTCGGCCTGTTCTCGCAGAAAAATCCGCAGTGCCGGACGCGGCTGGCACAATTCCATTCGGCCTGTCAGTAATGCTGTGGACCATTTTTCGCGACCTGCCGTTTGAACAGCGGCTCAAGAAAGTCGCCGCCGCCGGGTACACAAACGTCGAACTGGTCGGCGAGTACGAGAAATGGAGCCAACAGGATTTTGATCGTGCGAACGCCAAGCGCAAACAGCTCGGCATCACTTTTGATTGCACCGCCGGACTGAATCATAGTCTGTGCAATCCAGCCGACCGCGACTCATTGTTGGCGGAATTTCGCCAGACCATCCCCATCATGCGAAAGTTGGATTGCCCAGCGATGATTTTTCTTACCGGTAACTCAGTTCCAGGTATGTCGGTTGAGGCACAGCAGCAGAGCTGTGTTGATGGCCTGAAGGCCGCGGTCAAGTTGATCGACGGTGAAAAGATCAATGGCGAACCTATGCGAGTGTTGCTTGAAAATATCGACCCGGAAGAAAATCCAAAATATTTTCTGACTTCGGTGGCCAGGGGATTTGAAATCGTAAAATCCGTTAATCACCCGCAAGTGCAGTTCTTGTACGACTTCTTTCACGAGCAGATCGCCGAAGGCAACCTGATCGAGAAGCTGGAGAAAAATATTCAGCATGTCGGCCTCGTACACATTGCCGATGTTCCCGGTCGGCACCAGCCGGGCACCGGCGAGATCAATTACAAAAACATCTTCCGCAAGCTGGCCGAACTCAAATACAACCGCATTGCGGCGATGGAGTTTTTGCCCACAGGTGATCCCGTCGCCGAATTACGTGCCGTGCGCAAGTTTGCGATGGAATCAGCAAAGCTATAGCAGAATTGCGGTTTCCCGCTCGCGATTGATATAGTTTTACTTCTATGTATCGCGACTTTCACGCCTTCGATCGCTGGACCAAGAAGCAGGTGCACTGCATTTATCAGGCGCTGATCGTTGCCGTCGCCACCCGCCATGCTGATGCCGTAGATATCAAATTCCTGGTCGACGGCCGCCCGGTGTGGGTCGCACTGCCTCTGCCGGCGTGGAATGAATATCAGAAGACTCACGCGAAACTCATCACTGATCCCCTCGCCATCGCGATTGCCGGCCATTTTCTGAAGAACGCACTCGAATCCGGAGAAGGCGTGGGTCGCGAGATGTACTCCCTCACCGTGCAGCAAACCCTACACCACCTTGACGCCGCGGTGAAAGAACCCCAACCCGCCACGGCCTAACCCTCCATCTACCAAGACCACGTGGGGACAGCCGCCCTCGGCTGTCCGACAAACTTCGACGAAAAGAATGTAAGCTGAACCGATCTTTCCAAGAGGACAATCAATGAAAACTCGAAACTTTCATATGCTAATCGCCATTACTGTTTGCGCGTGGGCCTCTCTTTCGTTGGTTCCTGCCGCATCCGCCCAATTGTTCACTTTCTCTAAACAGGAGTTGATCGACTACACCGCACAAAATCCTTTCGGTCGCCTGCCGGATGGTCGGCCGAAGGTGCCGGATGATCTTATTGAGCGCGCCCGGGGCTTGTCATCCGAAGAAGTTTGGGAAGTCCTGCAACACAAACACTTCAACAATCAGTACGCGGACGGCTTTCAGGTCTTGCATCCCGGCAAAACCATGGTTGGGCGGGCGTTCACGGTCCAGTTCATGCCGATGCGCCGCGATGTTGACGGCGTTGCAGAATCCAAAGCTAAAGAGCGCGGCATCGGTCGTCTGGAAAATCAGACCGCCATCGATATGCTGCAACCGGGGGACGTGCTGGTTGTGGATCTCTTCGGCAAGAAAGTTGATGGCACCATAGTGGGCGACAATCTTTTTTATTACGTGATGCAGGCCACGCACGGCGGCGGATTGGTGGTGGATGGCAGCGTCCGCGATCTGGAGGGAATTGCCCAAATCGACATGCCCGCGTATTTTCGGTCGGTCGATCCAACCCCAATCGACAACGTTATGATGACCGGAATCAATGTTCCCATTCGCATCGGCAACGCCACCGTGATGCCCGGCGATCTGGTAGTTGGCGACCGCGAAGGCGTCTATTTTGTGCCTCCCCAGTTCGTGCAGGAAGTGCTCGACCGCGCCGATGAAACTCATATTCACGATGAGTGGACGAAGAAGAAGTTCGCCGAAGGCAAATATAAATCGGGCGAAATTTACAGCACGCCCGCCGACCCCAAGTTGCGCCAGGAATATCAGGAGTATTTAAAGAAACGGCTGGAAGAGCTGCGTAAACAACGCGCCGCAAAGAAGGCGGACTGAATCGTTTTCAGCGTCAAAAATCACTGGTACATCTGTTAGGGTGTTTCGCCGATTGGCAGACATCCAGCTCTGCCGTACTCTGCTTCCATTGAAGTTCCACCGCCTCATTCGTCTTACTTCGCATTCGGTTGCTGGTGACGATTAATCCTTGTTTTATGCGCGTCGTCGGCGCTTGTGTTCGTGTTGTTTCCTGGCTTGCAAGCTCTGCAAGAAACGTTATGGGGCCAAGTCTTGCCTGCCAGTGCGCTCGTTCAAAAGGGAGGTCGAATGAAAAGCAAACTCTTATCAGTGCTGAGCTTGGCCGGCATATGTGCCGGTTGCGGCAATGGACTCAGTCCAACCGCACGTACAGCAACTGCGCCCTCAAAAGGCCCGGCTGCGCACGTCATACTTATTGTTGAAGAGAACCATGGTTATTCCACCGTCATGTATCAGAATCAAATGCCGTGGCTCAAGGGCCTGGGCGATAAGTACGGCGTCGCTACCAATTACTATTCTGACGAGAAAGGTTCGCTGCTCGATTACCTGTGGCTCTCTTCTGGCAGCAGTGAACTACGTTTTGGATGCAACGGAAATCGATGCGATTACACGATAACTGACAGCAATATTTTTCGAGAACTCAATAAGGCGGGCATGTCGTGGAACGTGTATGCGGACTCGCTACCCGAATTTGGATTCATGGGAATGTTTGCTGGAAATTATGCCAAACGCCACGACCCGGCGGTCTGGTACAGCGATGTGGCAAACAATCCGGAACAGCAGGAGAATGTTGTGCCGTTCACGCAATTTCCGGTAGATGTTGCTGCGGGAAATTTGCCCGACTATTCGATCGTCGTACCTAGTTTGGAAAACGACGCACACAACGGTACGCCCCAAATGGCCGACCAGTGGCTTAAGACGAACATTGCCCCGCTGCTTGAAGGCCGGTACTTCCAGGGCAAAGAAAACAACGTGATGTTTATTACCTTCGACAATGGAACAAAGGATGAGCAAGGCCAGGTATTCACGGCGGTGATTGGGCAACGCGTGATTCCGGGAGTCAAAGTGAACACGCCCTTCAAGCACGAGAACACGCTGCGCACCGTTATGGAGCTATTAGGATTGAATCGCTATCCAGGCGCCAGCGCTACCGCCGCGCCAATGAATGAGTTCTTCAAGTAACCCAGGAGCACGTCCGCCGTTATTACAATGAAGTTGTGCTTGCGCAGGTACTGACGTTCTCGCCGGATTGCGACGAGAGTTTCTTCGCTGAGATTCCGGCTGCGCCGGCAGTGTTCCTGCTGCGTGGCGGTGGCGACCCTTACATCAGCAAGACCGCGAATCTTCGACGGAGGCTGCAGCGGCTGCTTGGGAGGCCGGCTGAACTTAGCAAGCGGCTCAACCTTCGCCAGCGAGTTTGTGAAATCCAGTTCACCCCGACCGGTTCGGATTTCGAATCGCAATTTCTTCTCTACAAGCTGCTGCGAAAGCATTTTCCAACAACTTATGCGGCTCGCTTAAGGTTGCGCCCTGCGCCCCTGATCAAATTGCATCTCGAAAATGAATATCCCCGAGCATCAGTAACCACGCGACTTGGAAAACTTGCGTGGAAACAGTCTGCGTGGGGACAGTCGCCCTCGGCTGTCCGGTCGAGCGAAGCTCGACAATCCCCGGACGTTCAGAATTTGTATTACGGACCATTTCCTTCCCGGGTGGCGGCGGAAAAATTCGCCAGTGATGCTCTGGACTTTTTCAAGATGCGGCGTTGCGTCGATGACTTGCACCCGGAACCGTCGTTTCCCGGTTGTGTCTATTCAGAAATGAAAATGTGCCTGGCGCCCTGTTATAAGGGTTGCACTGATGATGAATACCGAAGTGAAGTGGCGCGCGTTCAGTCCTTCTTCGACAGCGGAGGAGAATCACTTACCCGCGAGCTGACGGAGCAGCGTGAGCAAGCATCGTCACGGCTGGCATTCGAGGAGGCCGCAGCAATCCATGGCAAGATCGAAAAACTTAAACATTTGCTCTCGCAATTACCGGAAATCGTTCAGCCCCTCGGCAGCCTGCAATCCGTCATCGTGCAGCCCAGCCCACAGCCTGGTTCAGTTTCACTCTTTCGTTTTTCAAATGGAGTTTTGCAAGGACCCGCATCGTTCGAGGTTGCGCGATCCCTTGTCACAATAAACTCCGCTAACGCCGCTGATGGAGAACGAGTTGCTGCTTCCGCATTACCCAAGCACGTTTCAATGGAATCCCGGGTGCAAGAAGCCATCCAGGAAATTTCTGACCAGCGCGCGGAATCGGCTATAGAGAGTTCCGAGCATCTTTCAATCTTGAAACGCTGGTACTACCGGTCGCATCGCATCGGAGAAATATTTTTCGCCGATCAGCGAGGAACGTTGCCGCTGCGCCGCATCGTACGCGGGATTGGGAGAGTGTACACCGGAGAAAAGCCGGAACAATCAGCGACATTTTCTGAGACGCAACCGCCGGTTCCGCCATCCTAGACGGAGAATCTATGAACACAGACCAATCTGTTCGCAAGCATCTGGTTGAACTTCTGGATGGCGGCCATGCGCACGCGACCTTCGATGATGTGGTTGCAGATTTTCCGGCAAAATTCTATGGTGATGTGCCCAAAGGATTGCCTCACTCCGCTTGGATGCTGGTTGAACACATGCGTATTACACAGCAAGATATCCTCGACTTCAGCCGCAATCCCAACTACAAATCGATAAAGTGGCCGGATGCCTACTGGCCAAAAAAATCTTCGCCCCTTAGCCCGACCGCATGGGATGCGAGCGTGAAGTCGTTTCGCGAAGATCTGGACGCGATGAAGAACTTATTAAACGATCCCAAGATCGATCTGTTCGCGCAAATCGAATGGGGAGAAGGCCAGACCATTTTGCGCGAGGCGATGCTGGCTGCCGATCACAATGCGCACCATCTTGGACAATTGATCGATGTGCGCAGGCTGTTGGGAATTTGGAAATAAACAGATGCTCGCTCGACTGCAGCAATAGACCAATCACCCGGCCAGCTTTAGCAAAGGCCTTTCCGGTCGTTTGCGGAACACCACTTGCAGATCTTTTCGCCAGCGCTCGTTTATTCCCAGTAACACCCAGTCGATTTCTGGCGACACGTAGCGCAACAGGGTATCGGTAGCGGGATGCACTCGCAAAGCCGGCGCTACCATCGTTAATAGCGGCGGCTGTGGCGAAAGCTCGCGGCCCGCAAAGTAGCCGAACTTCTGAAATTCCCCGCGTGCATGGTGCCATGTCACTCGTGACCAATAATCGATTCCCTGGAGCGGTAGATGGATGTCCTCATCGGCCTTTAATTCAACGACCATCATCCTGCCTTCGCGAGTCACCACCAGCACGTCAATCATCGCCCGGTCGGAGGCCGAAAAGGCGGGCACTTGCGAATAACACCATCGTGGATCGAGTTGGTCATCCAACCCGCAAATATTTTTTATCACCAATGATTCCAGCCAGCGCTCAGGATGCAGCCGCCACCATTTGCTTTCGCTGGGGCCTTCAGCGTGGCGGACTTCGCCAATGCTGCATATCAAGCGCTCTAAGTGAGCAAAGTTATCGCCATCGAGAACGCGCTCGCCCGGGCCGGCCCCGAACACGATTTCTGGCTCGCTGCGAAAATTCCCCGGCTTCACCGATAATCTCGCCCGGGCAAATTCCAGTCCATGACAGCGAAACGAGACCTCCGCCGGCGAAACCATTCCAACTTCCACTTCCGGCATCAACGTCTTAATGAGCGCCACAGGGTCCGCGAAGCGCGCAAGGACTTCGGTTTCCTCTGGACAACGCACCAGCCGGGTCGAGACATTTCCGCGATCTGAGATTTCGACTCGCTTGAGTTCTTCGGAGCGCTCCTCCAATTCATAAAGCTGCCACTTGGCTGCATCGAAATTCAGGTGCGCCATGCGCTCCCGCACCAGCGCTGAACATTCTTCAGGAACAAATAGCTTCAGGCCTTCGATAACCAACTTACCTGCATGGGCTAAACGGCAAACGTCGAGCCATAGAATCCCGAAGGTCAGTGCGGCGTCAATCGACGATTGCAATTCCTGCCGGTTGACGCCGAGCACAGCGAATCCTGTCAGGCCGCGCCGCAACAATCCGCGCGTGTACACCGGGCCAAAGGATTTTTCTAAATCTATTGACGTGCTGAGCTGCGCGATCGTCAGTTCGGGAAATTTTTGCCGCAGCACTCTATCCAACACGCGCTGGTAAATCACCCGGGCGGCGCGTTTCGCAGAACTGGTCCGCGCATCGCGCTCGCGGCAAATTTCCAGCTTCGTAGGACGCGCCTGCCCCATTCGTTGCACGGTGACCCGCAGCGTCTCTCCCTTGGTTTCGACGTCCAGCACCCGACGAACGACATTTCTCTCTTGCGACCACAGGTGGAGCAAGCATCTGTTGGTCTCGCCAGAAACCGAGTACTTGGCCTGCCCAAGATCAAAGGTGACAGTGCCATCTTCAATTACAACTGCATTGTTGCTGCCGGAGAGAAAGCCTTCAAGCGTGGAGACCAGAGTCTGAGAAGTCATGCGGGGCAGTCTGGCAGAAGATTCGCAGTCCGTCTGTGACGAATGAACATGCTGTGCGATGTATTTGATGAGGAAGAATTTGGGCATCCTACGACGATTCTTCCCGATGAAAAGCACTATCAATCAGCAACCTTGCCAACATACCCACAGGGCCGTGTGGGATAATCAAAAACAACGGGTTTCCTGCATTCGGAGTCCCTTCCTGGCGCGAGGTCATCCAATAACTGTGGAC
>JBOGLH010000166.1:0-18117 GCA_050746025.1 Terriglobales bacterium
TCGTCGATTCGCTCATCTCGTGAAGTCATGCAGTTCTTTGCAAAAGTCTTGATTGCAGTTTTGGTGGTCTGTTCTACGTGGTGGTCGATTCGAAGGATGCTGCGCCTTCATGCCCCCGCCGAACCCGCCGAGGAGCCGTTCGCGGAGGATCCATTTGCTAATGTTTCGGCTCCGTTGAAACCAAGCCCGAAAGGACGCGCAGGTGCTATAGCCATGGAAGAACCTGACGACGACATTGCCGATGCTTTTCCGCCGCGAATGCTGTGATGCTCGTGGTAAAACGAGGAACCCGCTGACACAAAAGCGCGCGAAATAATATTTTCAATTGACTACACCACACCAGGACGAGGAAATCTATTTGCGGCGCGCCATTGCGCTTGCGCAGAAAAGTTTCGGGCTGGCGTCTCCCAATCCCAATGTTGGCGCGCTATTGGTGGACTCAAATGACGAAGTTCTCGGCGAGGGTTTTCACACCTACGACGGAAAGAAGCATGCCGAGGTTTTGGCTTTGGAACAGGCCGGCGAGAAGGCGCGAGGCGCGACCCTCTACATAAACCTCGAGCCCTGTTGCCACCACGGCCGCACTGGGCCCTGCACGGAAGCTCTGATCCAGGCCGGAATCAAACGGGTGGTGGCATGTACGGCTGATCCGAACCCTGCGGTGAGCGGACGTGGATTTGCAAGACTGCGGCAGGCCGGAGTGCAAGTGACGTCGGGCATTCTCGAAGAAGAAGCTCGGCCGTTGAATGACGCATTCGCCAAATACATCCGCTATCACTTGCCGCTTGTGACCTTGAAGGCTGCGATGACGTTAGATGGCAAAATTGCGCCGCCACCTGAAGATTTGGCCGGCGGAGCCCTTCCCGCAGGCGGCCCGACCGGCGGCTGGATTACCAGTGACGAAGCTCGGGGGCATGTTCAGTTACTACGCCACCAAAATGACGCCATTCTGGTTGGCGTCGGAACAGTGATCGCTGACAATCCCCTGCTCACTGACCGCAGCGGCCTTCCGCGGCGACGGCCTTTGTTGCGCGTCATCGTGGATTCGCATCTGCGTCTTCCACGGGAGTCGCGCATTGTCCAAACTGCGAAAGGTGACGTTCTGGTCTTCTGTTCATTTGCTGAGGAGAAACGCAAACAGCAATTGCAGGATCAGGGCATTAAAGTCGAGCAGGTGGCATTGTCCGGGCCTGACGGGCGGCCGGATCTGCAGTCAATCTGCCGCCGCTTGGCAGAGCTGGAAATCACCAGCGTTATGATTGAAGGTGGCGCCATGGTGAACTGGGCCGCGCTGGCATCCGGGACGGCAGACAAGGTGTTTTTTTACTATTCGCCAAAAATTCTAGCTGGGACGGGTTCGGTCCCATTTGCCGCCGGACCCGGTTTTCGTAAGATGAGCGAGGCCGCGCATCTGAAGTGGCTACGGCTGCATCGTTTTGGTGAAGACTTCGCGGTAGAAGGATATTTGAGAGATCCATACCTGGATTGAGGTTCAAGTTTCATAGTTTCAAGGTTTCGAGTTTCAAGGTGTCAAGGCTTTTGACTTCGAAAGCTCGAAATTCTTCCGATTTTGAAACGAAGAAAATTTGAAATCTCGAAACATTAGAACGTTCAGAACTCAAGCTCGCAACTGGCTGCTATGTTTACCGGAATCATCGAAGAACTCGGGCATGTAGCTTCAATCGACGTCGACGGCCAGAAGCGCCGTTTGACGGTCGCGTCCTCAAGGCTGGTTAAGGAACTGAAGCAGGGTGACAGTATTTCTGTTAGCGGAGTTTGCTTGACTGCTGTCGAGATTTCCAAGTCGTCGTTCACCTGTGATCTTGCACAAGAGACCTGGCGGCGCACTTCCTTCTCGCGTCTAAAACCGAATGCTCTGGTCAATCTCGAACTTCCCATGAGGGCGAATGGCCGCTTCGACGGACATGTTGTTCAAGGCCACGTTGACGGCATTGGCCGTGTGACCTCGTTCGGACCAGTACCTGATGGCAACGACTATGTCTTGCAGATCAATGTTCCATCTGAGTTGACGCGCTACATTGTGGCCAAAGGTTCGTTGACGATCGAAGGCATCAGCCTGACGGTCGCAGCTATCGACGGTACAAATGTGCAGGTGGCGATAATTCCCCACACAGCCGAAGTAACCAACCTGCGATCACTCAAATCCGGCGATCCGGTGAATTTGGAAGTGGATGTAATCGCGAAATACGTCGAGAAAATGATCGGAGCAGAAAAAGCAGAGAGTTCGATCACCTTGGAAAAACTGGTGCGAGCGGGCTTTTAGCTGTCTAAAAAAATGATGCGCCGCCTCTTCCCGGCCTTACGCGCCCAAATCCAACTCATCCAGCTTGAGGAACTCCTGCACGATTGGTTCGTTGCATTGTTCCATGGCCGCGTAGGTCCCGAAAAAAAGCACCTTGCTTTCGTGCAAGAACACCACGCGATCAGCAAGCTTCTTGGCTAATCGCATATCGTGAGTGACAACCACACTCGTGAGGTGAAGCTGGAATTTCAGGCGTTTCATCAGATCGCCGAGGAGCTGCCCCATAAGTGGGTCCACCATGGTTGTCGGCTCGTCATAAAGAATGCATTCAGGTTGCGATGCGAGCGCTCGTGCAATAGCCACCGACCGTTTCATTCCGGTTGAAAGTTCTGCCGGGAGCTGGTCGGCCATTTCTTTCACGCCGACCATATTCAGCAGTCCGGAGACGATCTGCAGGATCTGTTCTTCGCTCAAGTCTCGGCGCTCCCTTAGCGGAAACGCAACATTTTCTCCTACGGTGAGCGAATCGAAGAGTGCGCCATTTTGAAAAACCATGGTGACTTTTTTCCGGATCCGCTCCAGGTCCGTTTCCGCATAGTCGGTGATGTCTTCATAGGCAACAATCACGCGCCCGGAATCAGGCTTGAGAAAACCGAGAATATGCTGCAGCGCGACCGACTTCCCTACCCCGCTACGGCCCAGGATGCACACGGTTTCGCCGGTGTTCACCTCAAAGCTGACATGGCTCAGCACATGCTTCTCACCAAACGCCTTCGATACATCCCGAAACTGAATATACGGACCTTTGTCGTCCGCGTGCTCGACTTGCGCCGCGCCCAGTTCGGCGATCCGCTCTTTATCTTCCAGAAGGCTGTCAATATCCGCTTCTTCAGTCATACCAGTTGTGCCCATCATATACGGCGAATGAACTTAACCCTCGGCTTCGGAATTGTCGGCAAAGTTTATCTTTGCCGCCTGCCATTCTTCCGGAGTGTTCAGATTGCGAAAAATTGAGGGGTCAAAACCGTTCGCCGTCAAATCTTCTTCCGAAACCACGCAAAGGGTAACTTCGCGAAAGAGCTGATCGATTTTGTTTTGGCCCTGAGACAAAGCACGGTCCGCAACAGATAAAAACGGCTTGCGATATACGCCGCACAACGGCTGAAAATATCCACTAACAGACGGGACGGAAACCGTAGCGCGAGAAGATTCAGCCCGCGCCAATAAATACTTCAAGAATTGGGTGGGGACAAATGGAGTATCGACCGCCAGTATTAAATTCAACTCAGCTTGCGAACTGGCAAGCGCGGCGTGAATCCCTCCCAAAGGGCCGCGATCGCGATAAACATCATCAACTACTGGACCGAAAGCCGCAAACTTCAGCGGGTCACCGACGATCTTTACATCCGGCACGGCTTCGCGGACTACACCAATGGCATGGACGATCAGGGGCTTGCATGCAAGCTTCAGAAGTGCCTTATCGCTCCCCATTCGCGAGCTTCGCCCTCCTGCGAGTATCCAAGCCGCCATCGATTCCATTTAGCGATATTACCGCGCTCAAATGAATCCGTTTCTCTGCTACCGCAAGTTCGTAAACGTCCGAACATGCCACACGAAAGTAACCTACCGCATTTTTTGAATTCATCGCATCATGGATTTGCCTACGCTTGCCAGTTAGGTTCGATTCCTATGCCCCAGAAGATTTTGGATGTTCTCCTCCTAGGCCGTTGCTCGCACGAATTCTCCTGGCCGCGCCGCGCCGAGGATGGTCACTACTATCAGGTGTGTCTGCTTTGTGCCGGCGAGTTCCGCTACGACTGGTCGACGATGCGTCGCACCGAGCGCCTGAAGAAGGACGCGGAGCCCGCCGGAGCGACCTCGAAGCGCCGCGCTCATTCAACGTCGAGCTGGGTACCCCGTGCGCGCAGGATCAAGATGGATGCTCCGGTCCGATATCGCGTGAAAAACCTGGGAACGTGGAATGAGGGCATCATCGAAAACTTGAGCCAGTCGGGCGTGCTCGTAGGTGGTCAACAGCGCTTTCCAGAGAATACTTTGGTAGAAATGGTTTTTGAAATGCCAGAAGCAATCTCCGGACAGAAGAACAGCAAAGTTCTTTGTCAGGGCCGTGTCATACGCATGAAAACTGGCCGCGAAAAAGAGCCCGAACTTCAATTTGCCGCTTCAATCCTGGATTACAAGTTCATTCATTAAAGCTTGCGCTAATTTGTGGTGAAGCGAATAATTTTTGTTGAATAATCCGGCCACCCTGCATCTAAACTGTCATCGATCCGCTATATAAACTGGAGTCAATATGAGAGCCAAATTTTCCAACCTTTGGCAAGCCGCGGCATGTGCTGCCCTGCTTGCTCTTTCTGTGGCATGCAGCAAGACGCCGAATGACGCAAAAGTCGTTTCGGATGTGCAAGCCAAGCTGGGCACGGACTCTGGTTTGCAAAATAAGCAGCTCACGGTGCAATCGTCGGAGGGGACGGTCACCCTGTCTGGCGTGGTTGAAAATGACGCCCAGCGCGATGCCGCCGCTAAGTACGCAGCCAGTGAACCTGGAGTGAAAAAGGTAATTGACAACTTAATAGTGGGGACGGCGCAGGAGAGCGCAGAGACTTCGCCAAAACTGGCCCCTAATCGCGCCGTAGAGAGGCCTACGCCACCGCGACGCCGAAAAGCTCGGCGCGAACAACCAGAGATCGCGCGAGCTGATAATCCACCTGCGCCTGCCCCGCATCAATCAGCACCACCGCCGGCCGATCCGGTTGCGCAGCTACCGGCAACTCCACCGCCACCGCCCCAGCTTGCAACAGTTACGGTCCCGTCGGGAACCGCAATCGTGGTTCGCCTCATCGATACTATCGACAGTGCGACAGCGCAAGCTGGTGACAAATTTCACGCTACCCTCGATGCTCCCATTGCAATAGATGGTGATGTGGTTGTGCCGGCGCAGTACGAGGTGCAGGGACACGTAGTGAATGCGCAAGCATCGGGTAAGTTTGCCGGCCAGGCGCTTCTGGCATTGCAACTGGACCGCATCAAGGTCGGCGAAAGAAGCTATGACATTCAAACCGATCAGTACTCACAGGCGACTGCTTCGCGGGGAAAGAACACCGCAGAAAAAGTTGGAGCAGGTGCAGTTGCTGGCGCAATTCTTGGCGGCATTTTTGGCGGAGGAAAGGGCGCAGCCATCGGCTCTGCCGCCGGCGCGGGAGCTGGCGGCGGCGTTCAGGCAGCAAGTAAAAAACCTGACATCAAATTGTCGTCTGAGAAAGTTTTGAACTTCACTTTGCAGGCTCCGGTTACTTTAGTACCCACGACAAAGCCAGCGCGTGAAGGGCAAAGGCTCGATTCTTCGAATTCGCAGTAAAGTTTTTGCAGATTTGTTGCAGTGCAATCGTGCAGCCGCGATGCTGCGCGATTTTTTTGTCCAAACGTGTATAGCTGATTTCAGAATTCATGCTAAATTCTGATTACAGAGCAGGTGCTGTCGCAGCCTCTTCAGTTGCCCGCCACTCGTCGCTCGGGCACATGAAAAGCCGTTATAACTCGATTTATAAATTTGAGCCGCGCTGGTCTGACCGCGTCGCATGGTACGGTTCCGCGTTGGCTGCTTCCGCTTTGTCATGGTGCATCTGGTGGTTGTCGCCGGTAATGCATCAGGATCCCTTCGCCATTTTCATTCTTGCCGTAGTGTTCACAGCGCGCTTTTTTGGATTTGGACCGGCCGTGCTCTGCACTTTCAGTTCGGCGCTGGTGCTTGATTACTCCATGTTCCGCCAAACTTTTGGAGCAGCGGTTTCCGGAAATGAATTTCAGCGGCTGGGAGTTTTCATTCTCATTTCGGTCTTCGTTGCCGGACTGGCACGTCAACGATCGCGTGCCGAAACTGAAGCAGATGAGGCTCGCCGGCAGATGGCTGCAATTGTAGCCTCTTCTGAAGATGCCATCGCCAGCTTCACGGTAGATGGCATCGTGACCAGCTGGAACCGCGGGGCCGGATCGCTTTTCGGATATACCGCCGAAGAAATTATAGGACGGCCAATTTCCGTGCTGGTTCCACCCGACCGTCTCGAAGAATTCGCCACCGATCTCGCGCACCTGACGCATGAACAGCACGTGCCCAGCTACCAGACCGAACGTATCGATAAAGATGGAACTCGGGTGACGGTTCTGCTCTCGCTTTCACCCCTGCGGAATGACCAAGGCAAACTAGTGGGCGCATCCGCGATCGCGCGCGACATCTCATCACAAAAACGTACCGAGGAAGTGCTTCGGCGCAATGAGCGCCTGGTCACTGCAGGCAGATTAACGGCAGCGATAGCCCACGAAATCAAGAACCCTCTCGAGGCGCTCACCAATCTGATTTACCTGGCGCGCCAGGACACCGCTGGAAGGGACGAATACCTGCAGCGCGCGGAACATGAAATTGGACGACTGGATTCTATCGCTCAGCAGGCGCTCGGATTCGTTCGCGA
The DNA here is from genome assembly GCA_050746025.1 of Terriglobales bacterium. Taxonomy (GTDB): domain Bacteria; phylum Acidobacteriota; class Terriglobia; order Terriglobales; family Acidobacteriaceae; genus Gp1-AA145. Next base: position 6,751 of record JBOGLH010000166.1, read on the forward strand.
AACCTCGTCACCCGAACAAATGGATGCAGGAAAAATCCTGGACGAAGTTGTGCAACTTTATCTGCGAAAACTGCAGGCCAAACAGATCACAATCGAAAAGGAGTCCGGCGAATATCTGCAAATCGTCGGCTACCCGGGAGAATTGCGCCAGGTCTTCGCAAACCTGCTTTTGAATGCCATAGATTCCATGCAAAGCGGCGGCAGGCTGCGGCTGCGCGTCGTCCGAGCCCGGGAGTGGGCCGGCGATCGCCGTTCCGGAGTACGTGTGACCGTCGCGGACAACGGCAATGGCATAAGCGCCAAAGACCTGCCTCATATTTTCGAGCCTTTTTACACCACCAAGAGGGACCAGGGCACAGGCCTGGGGCTCTGGCTGGCTTATGGAGCCGTTCAGAAACATGCCGGCTGGATGCGCGTGGCCACTCGAACCACGGCTGGTGCGAGCGGCACGGTATTTGCGGTTTTTCTTCCAGATTCTCCCATAAACGCAAGCTCCCGAGCGGCTTAGCCTGTCACATACACCTCAATTGTCCCGAGGGACAGTGACTTATGTACCCAATGATCCTCTCGCCGCGCCGCATATAATCAGGCCAAATCGCTTTTGTTCCCACTCGGAAAAGGATTTGGAGAAGAAGTGGACGTTTTCATTTCAGTCACAATCTTCGCGTTCGGGCTGCTTTTTGGCAGCTTTCTGAATGTATGTATTCACCGGATACCCCGTGGATTATCGATCGTCCACCCCGGGTCCGCGTGCCCGCACTGTGGGAAGGCAATCAACTTTTACGACAATATCCCCGTGCTCAGCTGGTTGATACTGCGAGGACGCTGCCGGCACTGTTCCGCCCGTATTTCTCCCCGCTACTTGATAGTTGAACTATTAACCGGCTGCGTCTTCCTTCTCTGTTACTCGAATTTTGGTCTAAGCCTGGCAACGGTTAAGTGCGTCATTTTTGGATTTCTGTTGCTGGGACTAATTTTTACGGACTTCGAGACTCATTTATTGCCCGACAAAATGACATTGACCGGACTGGTCATCGGGCTGATTTTCAGTTGGTTTGTCCCGGTGAATGATTTGCTGTCAATTCTGTTACCCGGATTTTGGCAGATTCCAGTCAGCCCGAACCTTTCCGGCAGGCTGTTCTCAGTGATGGATTCTGCTTTAGGAGCTGCGGTGGGCGCATCATTCTTGTATGGTGCGGGCGCAATTTACCTGCGCGCGCGCGGAGTCGAAGGCATGGGCTTCGGCGATGTAAAGCTGATGGCTATGATCGGATCATTCGTGGGCCTTCGGCTTACTATTCTGACCATTTTTGCAGCGTCGCTGGCGGGGTCGGCTTTCGGTCTTTCAACCATGCTCGCCGTCTGGTTCAAGAGAATCGAGCGTCGCAAGCGTGCGTTCCATGAGGTGGACTCTGTCGCCCGCAAGCGTGCCTGGGCTTCGGCGCTGGTGGCTTTGCGACGTTATCAGATGCCCTTCGGGGTCTTTCTGGGAAGCATGGGATTGGGAGCATTTTTGTTTGGTCAGAAAATTCTGCACTGGTACTGGGGATAAATCTGGAATGGAGAACATCATGAAACGAGTGTTTCTTGGATCAACAATCGCAATATGCTTGACCATTGCCCTGAGCGCAGTGTCGAATGCACAAAACTCAACTCCGTCGCTCGGCGACTACGCACGCTCCGTCAGGCAGACTAAACCTCAGGCAACGAAAGCTACTACGAAGGTCTATGACAATGACACAATCGCATCTACCCCCAGCACCATCAACGTGGTAGGCTCCGCGCCCCAAGTTGTTGCCGACGCTGACAAGAAAGCCGCTGACGATAAGACGAGTGATAAGGCCACGGACAAGCCTGCGAGTGCAGACTCCAAATCCGTCGCACAGAAAGCCGACCAAAAGGCCGATGCAATTAAGCCCGGCCAGTCTCTAGAGGAGCGGCAAAAACTTTTCGACGCATGGAAAACCCGGATTGCTGATCAGAAGAAGAAAGTCGACCAACTGTCGCATGAGCTCAACGACTATCAACACAACTCTACGCTGGCACAAGTAAGCGTTTGGCCTGAGACCCAAAAGTATGGGCAAGGCCTGGCGGAAAAACAGAAAGCTCTGGACCAGGCGAAAACCGAACTTAGCAATCTGCAAGAACAGGCCCGTAAAGCCGGTGTGCCGAGTTCCGTGGCTGAATAGAGTTTCAGCGAGCGTTCTTTAGCCTGATGATCTGGCGGGCGTGGTGCATGCCATGGACCCAATGAAATTTTCTCCATTCGCTCGCGGTCAGTGGCCCCAAAATCGGATGCTCAGCTATCGACTTGCCTCGGCCGTATTGCGCGTCGCAAGCCGCGATCACCTGATCCATACGCGTGATATTTTCGAAAATTTCAGTGGTCAGTTGCGCGATGGGTGTTCCTTGAGGCAAAGCACGAGGTGGCGATTTGCGACCGGAAGGAATATATCCGAGCCAGATAAGAACGCGACGCTGCCATCGTTTAGCGTTCCGGTCAATCTTTGCGCCGGATTTCCCAGCAGCCAGGCAGCGCTCACAATTCTTAAGCGTGCCGCTGTACGTCTGGTTCAGGTGGTCCAATATTTCCGCTGAACTCCATTTGCCTTCGGGATGCCGCGTCAGGTCTTCGGCAGTCATACCGTCGATGGCATTTGCCAGCTGGTCTCGCAAATCGGATAGTTTCGAGGTCACGTCTAGTAGAATGCTTTGCAGCAATTCCAGTTGCAAAATTTCTCGTTAGAAAGAAGGGGCGCCCATGAAGAGGCTCGGGTTAATTTTGCTGTCGCTTGCGATCATCTCCGGCTGTACGTCTCAGCCGGCCCAGCAGGAGCAAAAGCAACCGCCCGAGTCTCTAAGTGGACGCAGCGCTTTCCAGCGCATGTACGTGGCTGCGCATGGGTGGGCCGGTGACGCCCGACCTTACCAACTGCAGTCACAAGTTTTCGGCGATGCGAAAGGCACAGATGGCAAAGCTTCCGTCTGGAGGGCCGCATTTGCCTCCGCAGCTCAGCACAGTTCGCGGCAGTACATGTGGTCTGGAGTGGACTCACCCGACGCCCCATCGCGCGGGGTCACGCCCGGCTCACCTGACAGCTATACGCCGGGGAACACGTTCGACGTAAATTTTCTAAAAATTGACTCTGATAAAGCTTACGAAGTGGCCCAGAAACATGGCGGGGACAAGATTACTGGCAGTCCCGTTACCTATCTGCTCCAATGGGAACCCGGCGAGAACCATCTACTTTGGCATGTTATCTATGGCTCGAGCCGCAACGACGCCAAGCTGGTGGTGGATGTCGATGCAACCACCGCAGAATTCAATCGCAAAGAGAAGTAGGTGGGGTTGAAGTTAATCGCGTGCCTTACGCCGGCTTTCGCTTAAAAATAAGGACGCCTGAGTTCGACCGCGGTTGATATCCCTTCGCTTCATCTCCCCAGCGGTAATCAGTCCGCGTTTTATGAATGTCGGCGACGCCGGTTAGTTCGTAGTGCTCGCGAACGTAGGCTTGCGCCCAGGTTAACAGCAGCCCCTCCGAGTGCTCGTGCGGCAACCACGAAGCCCTTACGTTTACCCACACCAGAGAGTCCGGGCGCGCGGCTTCGATTTCGCTAATCATTTGCTGCTGCATCTGGAGCGCGTACTTCTGTTCCTCCATCATTGGATAGACGTAAATATACCCCGTGGCCGAGTGTCGATGCGCATAAAAATAGATTTCCGGCTCCGAGCCTAAAATCGCGATATTGGCATTTTCTGCCGTGTGCCGGCGGATGTAGTCCGATATCGGGACCGCCTCAGGAAAAGGATTTCCGCCATAAATTTTGCGGCATATCGCAACCGGATCGTCCGTTAAAAAAAAATCTTTCTGGGCATAGAAGCACCAGGCGAGCGCGGCGAGAAAAACGATTGTCGGCGCATTTTGGAATGTTCTGCGATCCGCACGCAGGCGCAGTATTTTCGTGCTCGAGCTCACAGCTATGCCTGCGAGAATGGAAACCGCTGGCAGCATCAGAATGAAGTAGTGCTCGCGAAAGAACAACCCCGGACAAACTGCAAGAAAAGAGAAGAGCAGGAAACCGAAGACGAATGGCAATTGCCGACGCAGCGTCTGATCCCGGGCGGCTAGTACCGCACCAATTGCAGCAATGCCCCATATCCATTTCCCCGCTCCCATGATTTGCGGGAAAACTGTTCCCAGAAGTTGAAGGCCATCGCCCAAGCCCCAGTTAGACACATACTGCGAGGCATACGAGAACGTCCAGAACCAGAATGTCCTGAAAACTCCTGCTCGCCACAACCACAGGCAGGTCATGACAAACGGCAGCGCCGCGCCAAATGAAAAGATTCCCATTTTCTCCAGGAGCGTGCGCCATTGCATCCCAACTCGCCTCTCCGTCAGCAAAAGATAAAGTCCGCCGAACAGCACGAACAACAAGCCGGGCTGCTTCATCATGAACGCCAGGCCCAGGAAAACTCCGCTGGCGAGGAATAACGGCGAGCTTTGCCTGTTAATGGCCTCGAGCAACAGCAATATGCCCACCAAGGCCATGAATACCACGAAGTGGCTGGCGTGGCCGCAAAATCCCAGCACCGATGGACTCACGGACAGCAGAGCATAGCTGGCGCCCGCCACCACGCCGACAGCACGGCCGCCAATTCTCAGGCCCAGCAGAAAAACCAGCAGCACGGTGGCCAGGTTCATCACCAGCAGACCAAGATGAACTCCCGCCGGAGTCTGACCAAACACCGCCATCATGACCGCGTAAGCGGCATAGGTTCCAGGCAGCTTCATGTTGTAAGCCAGTTTGTAAGGCGGAACTCCTTGCAGCATAAGCTGGCCGGCATAAGCGTACTCGCCCTCATCGCGCTCAAGAGGAATGTTGCGCAGGTGAAAACGAATCGCGAAGGTGAGAAGCAGTACCAGCGTGATCAACGCGTAGGCAACATAGCGCGAACGAAAAAAGACGTTGCCAGTGGGAGCTTCGACGCTCTCAGGCTCTTCCGTCGTCATGCTGACTCGTCTAACTTCCATGGTTCTGCTCATGCCGGGTCAGTTCTGCGCAGACTTTGCGGGGCCGTGCCAGCCTCCGCGGGCAATCCGGCGAGCCATCGGCATGCTAAGCCGGAATACGTAATATCGTTCGGTGGCCGAAGGGCCGAATGCAAACGGAAGAGGGCCATAAAAAGACGAGTAGAATGCTGCTCCGTTGCGCCACCGCATAGTTGAGATCGGTTGCGGCAGTTTGATTTGCAGCAAACTCGTGGAGGCGACGAACCGGTCCGTAGGCATTCGGTACGCGTCCGTGTTGTTCTCTGGAACCACCAGTACGTCCCCTCTCTGCATGCCCGACCGCAGGAAATCGACCGGTTGAGCCCCTAGCTGCTGCATGTAGTACTGGAAGCCCCAGTGTCCCTGAAACCAAACCGTGCCGGTTCCTTTTTCGGTCTCCTGATGAATGAACACGGCCGCCTGCTCGGCTGAGTTTGCCCAATCCGCGTCCGCTTTCGCCAGCCATAATGAAAACGCGCCAGATAACACCAGCGCCACCGCTATCTTTCTTTGCAGCCGCGGGGCGCTATCCGAATAAAGCCGATCTGCGCGACGTGCCAGCAGAATTCCCACAGCGGGGATTAGCGGCAGGATCGATCGCGCGTTGATGGTCCAGTTGAGAAACGCAGCAAAAATGAATGTTCCGAGTACCCATAGACCCAGGAACACCGAATCGGAGTCTTGCCACCTGCGCAGCTCCGCAATCCCAATCCACAGAATTGCTGTTCCGGCAGCGATCGCGAAAGTTAGCTGAATCCCGGTAATCAGCCAGTGAGAGTTAAGGGATTTGCGAACGATCTCTTCCGCGTATGGACCAAAACTGACCCACCCTCTTATCAGGGCGAATCCACTCAATAAACCAAACAGAAGGCCGGCAGCGAGCTTCCGCCAATTCCAGAAGATTGGAGCAAGTAGCAGCGTCGACAAAGTGCATCCTCCCGTAAAACTCACACCAATCAACGCGCTGGTAAGGGGAGAGGCTTTGCCATTCACCACTCTTTCCGCCTGCGCAAAATCTAGGGCATCAGAAAACATGGCGTGCCCATACAGGATTTGCGTCCACAACTGATAACCGGCAAGCAGCGTCGGCGGTATCAGAAAATACAAAGCCCATAACCCAAGTCGCCGCCTGCGCACCATCGAGTACGTGAACAGCAGCGGTAACAGGCAAATACCGAAGTATTTGGTCAGCGCGGCTAACGTAAGAAGCAGGACAGATGCAGTCAGATACCCTGGTCGTTCTTCATCTAAGCCCTCTATCCAAAGCACCGATGCCCAAATCCAAAATGCCAGCATTAAGACGTCGCACATTACACTGGTGGCCGAAACCAGCACTCCAGGCGTCAACAGCGCCGCCATGGTTGCAATCAGTGGCGATCGCGTAAACCTCATGCTCAACCGATATGTCCCCAGAACCAGTGCCAACGCCGGAAGCAAGAAGCCCAGATGTAATGCCCGTTCAGACCAACCTGCAATGAAGCCGATCGCCGCCACGTAGTAACAGTCCAACGGTGGATTCTTGGTAATCTCCGACATCGGTTCGGAATAGTTGTCCCAGACCACATGGAACCCGTAAGGGTCAAGCGGATGCTTCGCGATTTGCTGGCCCGACCACACAAACAGCGGGTCATCGACGTGGAAAGCACGTCCGGAGAAAGGGAGCAGACAGAGCAGCGTGATTCCTATCAATAAAAAATAGGATTGCCTGTTAGACCATTTCGCGAGCAAAATTTTTGGTGTCTCGCTGAAGCCGCTCATCATGGCGATGGGAGAACCTGTTTCGCTGTATATCAATGACTCTACAGCAAAACAGCTCATCCACCGACCGCAAGTCCATGGGCGAATACACGGAAGTAATACGGCAAAAGTTTTAATGCGTACCCGAGACTTGGAGAAAAAAACACTGGCGAAACGCCAGGTGTAGCGCTTCGCCAGTGAGTTTTATTTTGGCTTTGTGAGCTACTGTCGAACTACAACAGCACAGTGCTGATCAAAAACTCGCTTCAACTCGTTAGCGATGTCGGCGGCATCACGATGCTCGATGTCACTGCGTTGCATCATGTGGACGAGTTTGCCTTCTCTGAAGAGCGCCAGCGACGGCGAGGACGGCGGATATCCGGTAAAGTACGAGCGCGCCCGTTCTGTGGCTTCGAGATCCTGACCCGCAAAAACGCTGAAAGATCGATCAGGTCGCGACGAGTTCTGCAACGCTGTGCGAACCGCCGGACGCAGGCGTCCAGCCGCACAACCGCAAATCGAATTTACGATGACCAGAGTAGTTCCCTGTGGCGCTTGCAATTTGCCGTCTACGTCGCTTGCCGTCTTCAATTCTTCAACCCCCAGGCGAGTAAGCTCTTCGCGCATGGGAATAACCATAATTTCCGGATACATTTCTCACCCCAGGCCAGGTTGGCCACACTTCTATTCTATAGTCGGAAACCTAAATTGGCGTCGGAAATTCGGGACATCAACTGTCCCGATCTGTGCCTATTTCTGTCTGCAATAAAGGCAAGGTATAGATCCCGGCCTCACTTCAAGTTCCTGGTGTGCCGGAATGTAGGAGTGCATTGCATTTATGATTTACTCCCGAATACATAAAATTATTGTATTCCGGGTTTCGAACTTGTCAGGAGAAAAATGACTCGCCGCCGCTGGATTGCTGACGAAGTCTCTGAAAACCGCGCCGCCCTCACCGGCGATCACGCCCGTCACCTCGCGCAGGTGCTGCGCGCCCAGGTTGGCCAGGAATTCGATATTTCCACCGGCGCTGAGGTCCGTCGCGGCAAGGTCATAAGCGTGGATCCGGATCGCGTCGAATTTGAATTGGGCGAGATCATCGGGCAATCCGATCACGCGCAAATCACCGTCGCGATCTCGATTTTCAAATTCGACCGCATGGAATGGGCGATTGAAAAGGCTACCGAGTTAGGAGTTGCACGAATCGTGCCGGTAATCGCTGGGCGAACCGAGAAACATCTTGCATCCGCGGCGGCGAAGCGCGCCGAACGCTGGCGCCGCATTGTGCAGCAGGCTGCAGAGCAATCGCGACGAGTTTCGTCCCCTGAGGTCGCTGAGCCAATCAAATTCAAGGAACTATTTGCTGTCACAGCTGAGACCAGAATTGTCCTGTCCGAAGTGGAGCAGGACTTCATATTGAAAGACGCAATTTCACAAGGTACGAGCTCCGTCCTGCTGGCATTTGGCCCGGAGGGCGGCTGGACAGAGACGGAACTCGCGGCGTTTCGTGAAGCCGGATGGAGGTCGGCATCGCTCGGGAACACGATCCTGCGGGCCGAAACTGCAGTCATCGCGGCTCTCGCCGTCGTAGCGTCGGCTTTGCAATGAGAAATTCAGGAGGGAAGCCTTTCAGCCCTACCGCTGTCGCAATCCATAGACCGCGCGACCTTCAATCGGGGCGTGATTTTCCACTTCCCCCAACTCTGCTATTCTCCCCTCAATGGCTGTTTTGAAGGGTGCATCCAGTTCCAAATTCCAACCTGATCCTCAGCAGCGCGAAGCGATCGAACATCTCAGCGGTCCTATGCTGGTGCTGGCAGGCGCGGGTACCGGTAAGACTACCGTCCTCATTCGCCGCATCGCCAATCTGGTTCGCGACGGCCACGCCCGGCCGGATGAGATTCTCGCGCTAACCTACACCAACAACGCCGCGAATGAAATGCGTCACCGGGTAGAGGCCGAACTGCGCGGCGCGGATCCCAAAGGACTGCAGGTTGGGACTTTTCACGCATATTGCAATGAACTGCTCAAGCGATGCGGCCGTGATTTTAAGGTATTGGATGACCCGCAGCTGTGGATTTTTCTGCGCCGCAATATCCGCGAACTGAAGTTGAACTATTACGTTCGCGCCGCCAGCGTCGGACAACTTCTTAGTGATCTTTTGGAGTTCATGCGCCGCTGCCAGGACGAACTGGTCGGGCCGGAGCAGTATCGCGCCTACGTAGAGCGCATCGATCGCGGCGAATTACCGGTGCCGCGGGTGGGCAAATCGAAAAAGGCCAAAGAACTCATGGATGAAGAGGTTCGCGGCCGCTGCCATGAGATTGCCTTCGTCTTTGAGACCGTCGAGGGCATGCTGCGAAAGAACAATTTCGGCACCTTCGGCCACATGATCCAGCGCGCCCACGAACTTCTTTCTGAAGATCCGGCGTTGCTGGAAAACGAACGTGCCCGCGCCAAGTTTATTCTGGTCGACGAGTTCCAGGATGCAAACTTTGCACAAATCAAAATTTTGCAGCAACTGGCTGGCAGCGCCCAGAACATTTTCGCAGTCGGCGATCCGGATCAGGGCATTTATCGTTTTCGCGGCGCATCCAGCGGAGCGTTTGAACTCTTTCAACGGCAATTCGTTAATTCCAAGCTGGCGGTCCTGAACAAGAACCGGCGCTCCACCACCCCCATCCTGAAATGCGCGCATGCCATCATCGCCCAGAATCCACAGTTCTCATTGCACTCCGCGACCAACGCCTATCACCGGACCCCACTGATCTGCGCTCGCGACGAAGAGGGTTCGCTGAAAGCTGATCAGCGACTTCCAGTGCAAGCCATCCAGGTGAGCGGCAACTTCATGGAAGCCACCGACCTGGTTTCGACCATGAGCGAGCGGCGCCGCCAATCGCGTTGCAGTTGGAAGAACATGGCGGTCCTGTACCGCACGCACATTCATCGCGATGAGGTTGCGGCCGAACTCGCCAGAAACAATATTCCATTTTCAATTGAAGGCCTCGACGTTCTCGACACTCCCGAGGTCCGCGACTTACTCGCATGCCTGGGCGCGGTGATCTCTGACGCCGATAGCGCGGCGCTGTTTCGAGTGTCGGCGCTGCGGCAGTTTTCTATCGATCCCAGCGAGTTACGCACCGCCATCAAAGCTCTCCCCCGCGACACCACGGCAACCATGGCGCTGGTCCTGGCTCGAATAAGTGGAGGCGAAGCCGTCATCCAGACGCTGCGTCAAGCGCGGAGCGAGACCGCAGGCAACAAAGTTTATGCCGTCCTGCTGGCACTGATTCGTATTTTCCGGATTCCTCGTGGGCAGGCGGTGGAAGCGCTATTGCGATTCTCTAATCACTGGGAGAGGTCGCCTATAACTCAGACCGGCGAACCCGGCGAGTTCCTCGAATACCTGGATTATTTTCGCGAAGCGCGCGGGACCATTTGCCTGCCTGCCGCCGACGAAGAAAATACCGTCAAGTTAATGACCGTGCATGCCGCGAAAGGACTGGAGTTCGACCACGTCTTCATTTTGCGCGCGGTTAAAGGCAGCTTCCCTACTTATTACCGCGAACCTTTGATCGAAATTCCCAGCGAACTTCGCAACTCCGGGCTGGCCGACGCTGACGAGAAGGTCGTCTGCGAACAGGAAGAGCGCCGCCTGTTTTACGTCGCGATGACTCGCGCGCGAAACACCTTGAACATCTATGGACAATTCGGACGAGGTCAGACCGATAAGACGCCTCCCGGCTTCATACGCGAGATGCTGAAAAATCGCGAGTTAAGAGGCTGGCTGACGAATCGCACGTGCCGCGAATTTCAGACTGATATTTTTGCCGCCGCGCAAGCCCCCGCATCGCGGCTGGAAGAGTGGGTCGCTCTATCTCCATCTAGTGATCTCTCAGCGTCATTGAGCGCCAGTTCTATCCAGCATTATGAGACCTGCCCGCTGCAATTTAAGCTGGAGCGCGAATGGCGAATCCCGTCGGAGGCATCCGGCGCGTTGCAGTATGGCGCGTGCATGCATCGCGTGCTGTTGACCTACTACGACTCAGTCCGGTGGGAACGGGCGTTGAGCCCAGACGAGCTGATCGAACGCTTTCGTATGGAGATCGCCAATGCCGGATTCTCGGACCACTATCAGGGCGAGCTGTACGAGCAGAAAGGAATCACCGAACTGCGCGCCTTCATCGCCGCCTCAACTCAGGCCAAGCCCGAGGTGCTGCACACCGAAGAACGATTCAGTGTGAAAATCGGCCCCACGACGCTGGTGGGCAGAATTGATCGCATCGATCGCGCTCCCGACGGCGCGGTTGTTATCACCGACTACAAGACCGGACGATCAAGGTCCCAGGAAGATGCTGACGATAGCCTGCAACTCTCTCTGTACGCGCTGGCAGCCCGCGAAACCTGGGGATACCACAGTGAACGGCTGGTGTTTCACAATCTCGACGGCAACTCGGCCATCAGCAGTCAGCGAAGCGATATTCAACTGGATGAAGCGCGGCTGCACGTGGAAGACATTGCGGAACAAATTGCGGCCGGAAAATTTGAACCGAAGGCTGGATTGCACTGTACGTGG
>JBOGLH010000167.1:0-4275 GCA_050746025.1 Terriglobales bacterium
GTCACCTCGCCTGCCGACTACGACTCACTGGCCGACGAAATGTCTCGATCCAAGGGCGAGCTTTCTTCCGAAACCAAGTGGCGTCTCGCGCAAAAAGCTTTCGCCACCACTGCCGCCTATGATTCAGCTATCGCCTCAACGCTCGAGCGGGTAAGTTCAAACGGAAATTTTCATCTCCAGTCCACAGAAACTTTTCCCGACACCCTGCGTCTCTCATTTAAAAAAGTAAGCGATCTGCGTTACGGCGAAAATCCCCACCAGAAAGCCGCCATGTATTCCGACGGCTCATCCACCGGCGTCGCCAACGCCCGTCAGGTCCAGGGCAAGGAGCTTTCCTACAACAACATCGTCGATCTCCAGGCCGCCTGGGACCTCGCCCAGGAATTCGAGCAGCCTTTCTGCGCCATCATCAAACACACCAATCCCGCCGGGGCCGCCACCGGCGCGTCTTTGGCCGAGGCTTATAAGCGTGCGCTCGAATGCGATCCTGTTTCCGCCTTCGGTGGCGTCATCGGCGTGAATCGTCCCGTCGATGCCGCGGTCGCCGAAGAAATGGCAAAGCTTTTTCTCGAAGTCATCGCCGCGCCATCTTTTGAAAAGGCCGCGCTCGAAAAACTTTCCGCTAAGAAAAATCTTCGCCTGGTCGAGATCGCCGACAGCCGGCAGAAATGGATTTTCAAAAATGTTTCCGGCGGCATGCTCGTCCAGGACGCCGACCTTCACCAGCTCCGCGACGCCGATCTCAAGGTCGTCACCAAACGCCCGCCCACGCCCGAAGAAAAGCGCGCGTTGATTTTTGCCTGGAAGGTTTGTAAGCACGTGAAGTCGAACGCAATTCTCTACGCTCGCGATGGCCAGACCGTCGGCGTCGGCGCCGGCCAAATGTCGCGCGTCGATTCCTGCCGCATCGGCGCGCAAAAAGCCGTGCTGCCGCTCAAAGGCACAGTCGCCGCCTCCGACGCTTTTTTCCCTTTTCCCGACGGAGTAGAAGAAATCGCCAAAGCCGGCTCTACCGCCATCATCCAGCCCGGAGGCTCGGTGCGCGACCAGGAAGTAATCGAAGCCGCCGACCGCCTCGGCCTTGCCATGATCTTCACCGGCGTGCGGCATTTCCGCCACTAGACAGGGATCGAGCGCGTCGTTAGGCGAGACGAAATTGAGTCAGACTGTAGGACGCAATTTCGTGGGTCCCGTCCTCATCAGTTCCCAGGCTTCGCGGTACTCCTCGTACTTTGCGCCTTTTAAGCCCGGCCTCACACAAACGATTTTGTGACTTTCAGTCACTGCTACCGGAAAAATGTACCAAGCGTCTTCCGGGAAAACATAACCGACGAGAAAATCGATCTGCTCAGCCGTGTATGGAAAACGCCAGCGATCGACCACGCCAATACGGTAGTGATTCCTGTAAGGGTTCAGGGCGGCTACGGATTTGACCTGAACGCGCCAGAGGTTTTTTCCGGAGCGAACGATTACGTCGTAGCGATCGCAATCCCCCCAAGGTTTGGCAACGGCGAAGCCGAGACTAGCGGCTTTGCGCATGAAGGCGAGCTCGGCGAGTTCGCCGCGAGGTTTGGTCTTGAGTACGATTTTGGATAGTGGTTGGTTGAGCAACTCTTCATGTGATATTGACAAATTGGCCCCAGTGGAAGGAATGATTGAGATCCCTCGTTTTCCCTTCGCTTCGCTCGGGATTGCGGCGCGCGACTCAGACGCCGCGCAAACGCCCCAAAACACGAAGAGCGCGGCTATTGGCCGCGCTCTTGAGATTATCTGATTGCTATATCCAGAGTAGCAGGTTGGATAGGGTGATTGTGCCACGTTTTGAAACTTTATATTTGGGTTTGATTGAGGTACTTAGCGGGAAATCGGGTGAAAAGGGGGCTTGACAAGAATTTTCCACAGGTCGCTTTGGAAGAGTCACCTATCTCCGCAGAGAACGTGGAGATAAGGATGAGGTACCCTGCTGGTCGGAACAGGCTAAGTCAATAGCTTATCGGACAGGAATGTCCGACCCACACGGGCAGGCTGTGCTATAAATGTCCTTCTTCCCCAAGACTTTAATCTCCCGCGATGGCCGAACTTATCTGGGACGGTAAGTACGACGAGCACGGAAACAAGCGTGCTCCGGTTCGTATCGAGCTGCCCTTTCAAACCGTCGAGACGGTCAACGAGAGCGCGCAGGAACGCCAGCGCACGCTCGAATTGTCGTCTTCCGGCAATGATCCGGAGTGGCGCAACCGCCTGATCTGGGGCGATAAAAAGTATGTGCTGCCCTCGCTCCTGCCCGAGTTCGCCGGCAAGGTGGATTTGATCTACATTGATCCGCCGTTTGATACGGGGGCGGATTTCTCGTTTACTGCAACACTCCCGCATAAGACGTCGGATCAAGATGATTACAGTTTTTTGAAGGAGCCTTCGATCCTTGAGCAAAAAGCTTATCGGGATATTTGGGGACGGGGTCTGAATTCCTACCTGCAGTGGTTTCAAGAGACAGCCGTTCTGTTGCGAGATCTTCTTTCAGAACGCGGCAGCATCTATGTTCATCTTGATTGGCATGTGGGTCACAACGCGAAATTGATTCTCGATGAGATATTTGGTGAGCAGAATTTTCAGAATACCGTTGTCTGGAAGAGAGGACCGGGCAAATCGCATCCGAAAAGCTACGGACACAATGCCGACTTCATCCTTTTTTACACCAAGTCACACGGATACACGTTTAATAAACAGTTTAAGGAATTAAGCGAGGAATATTTGAAGTCTTTCAAGGAAGACAAGAAAGGCAAATACGTAACCTCGCCTCTACATAGCGGAAAGCCCGCAAAACATGTCCCCGCTTGGCGAGGAGTGCGTCCGCCGCATGGGAGAGGCTGGGCGTACAAGATTCAGACATTAGAGCAGTTTGATCGAGAAGGCAAGGTGGAGTGGAGCTCAGAGGGTGTCCCAAGACTCAAACGTTATCTCGAGGAGATAGAGGGCTCCGTGGTTCAGGAATTGTGGACGGATGTTAAGCCGGTGCTGGGAAAGAGTGGTGATTTTCTGTATCCCACGCAGAAGCCAGAGGAGCTTCTCGATCGCATCATCAAAGCCTCCTCTAACGAAAATGATCTCGTCCTCGACTCTTTCTGCGGCTCTGGCACAACTGCTGCTGTCGCTGAAAAGCTCAACCGTCGCTGGCTTGCCTGCGATCTGGGACGCTTCGCTATCCACACCACACGCAAGCGCCTGCTCGGCATCCCCGGCGTGAAGCCGTTCGTCGTCCAAAACCTGGGCAAATACGAGCGCCAGGCATGGCAGGTGGCGGAGTTTGCGAGTCCCACTTCTCTGTCATCCCGAGCGGAGCAGGAGCGCTCGCTTGCGAGCGATTCCGCGCAGTCGAGGGACCTGCTTTCCTCGGGAGCGGAGACGAGGCTAGCGAAAAGCAGGTCCCTCCACTCCACCCGAGCTTCCGCAAGCGGAACCTCGGGCGTCGGTCGGGATGACAGAGCTTTGAGAGAGCAGCGCGAGCGCGAAACGGCGTACCGCAAATTCATCCTTGAGCTGTACCACGCCACTCCGGTGAGCGGCCACGCCTGGCTGCACGGAGTAAAAGGCGGACGCATGGTGCATGTCGGCGCTGTCGATGCTCCGGTGACGCGCGCGGACGTGAACGCCATTGCTGCCGAAGTTTGGAAATCGAAGAGCGCCGAAAAGCCTGCGGTGGACATTCTGGGATGGGAGTTCGCGCTCGAACTCAACGAAACGGCAAAAGAAGTCGCCGCACAGGCCCGCGTAGATGCGGCATTCAAGAAAATTCCGCGCGAAGTGCTGGAGAAGAAAGCTGTGGAGCAGGGCGATGTTCATTTCTTTGAGTTGGGCGCGCTGTCGGTTGACATAAAAATCAAAAAACGCGAGCTTACGCTGAAGCTATCTGATTTTGTCATCCCGCTTGATGACGTGCCGGAAGAAGTGCGCGGCGCGATCAAGCACTGGAGCCAGATGGTGGATTACTGGGCAGTGGACTGGGACTTTAAAGACGATACATTTCATAACCAGTGGCAGTCGTACCGCACGCGGAAAGACCCGAAGCTGGCGCTTTCGAAAGAGCATGAGTATGCGGTGCCGGGGAAATACATGGTGGTGGTGAAGGTGATCGATATTCTGGGGAATGACACGACCAAGACGTTAGAGGTGGAAGTTAAATAGAACTGTCATCCTGAGCGGAGTTTGTCTTGCGCGAAGCGCAAGACAAACGCAGTCGAAGGACCCCATGTAGGTTTGGAGCGGCAGGGTCAGGGA
>JBOGLH010000168.1:0-2492 GCA_050746025.1 Terriglobales bacterium
CTCATCGGCCGGCCCCGACGGTACCCGTTCAGAGGAGCGCCTGGCGCATGATCTGGGTGCACGTCCTGAGGTGATTGAGCGGGCGGTGGTTCCGGCGCAGCGAACCATTTCAGCGGTTGAGCGGCCCATTGTGCATTTCGATCGCGATGCCGCCGAGCCCTCGTTGTCAGCGTGCGCCGCTTTCCGGGGCAAGCACGTCATGCTCATCGGGGTCACCGGATTCATTGGCAAAGTTTGGCTGGCGAATACGCTCATGAACTTGCCGGAAGTCGGGCAGATCTATCTGCTTATTCGGCGGCAGAAATCGAATTCTGCGCAGAGCCGCTTCGAAAAGCTCATTGACGAGTCCCCTGTGTTCGATCCGCTGTACGCGAAGTATGGCCACAAGCTTTTGCAATTCATCAACGAGCGAGTGCAGGTGATCGAAGGTGATGTGTCGCAGCCAGCCTTCGGAGTTGATCCCGCCGTCGCTGCCGAATTGCGCAGCAAGTTAGACCTGATCATCAACAGCTCAGGCCTTACCGACTTCAATCCAGATTTGCGCGAGGCCGTAAGTTCCAATGTGGATGCGGTCATGAATGTTCTGCAATTCGTGCGCGAATCCGACCATGCCGGGCTGCTTCATCTTTCGACTTGTTACGCCGCGGGAAGATGCGACGGCAGGGTAGGTGAAAACCCTCGTCCGGATTACACGCCCATTGGCGTCCCAGGTTTCGACGCCGAACTGGAATGGAAGTCGCTGCATCACCGGATTGATGCTATCCAGGCCAGCGCTGAAGGCCCGGTAATCGCTGAAGAACTGCGCCGTCAGGCTGTGGGCAAAGAACACGCCGCCAAAGACCTGCACGGGGCGGCGCTCGAAAATCAAATTCGCAAGAACCGCGTCCGCTGGCTGCGCAATGAACTTACCGAGGCAGGGAAGGGGCGCGCGCATGAACTCGGCTGGCCCAACACTTACACCTTCACCAAGAGTTTGGCTGAATCGCTGCTGACTAAATACGGACCAGACCTTCCGGTGGCCATTGTTCGCCCTGCAATTGTCGAGAGTTCAGTCGCTCAACCGTTTCGCGGATGGAATGAAGGAATTAATACTTCGGCAGCCTTGTCGTATCTGTTGGGAACGTTTTTCCGCCAGTTGCCTACAAACGAACGGAAGCGCCTCGATGTTATCCCGGTGGATTCGGTTTGCCGAGGCATGACACTGATCGCGGCCGGGGTGATGGAGCGCCGCCACGAGCGCGTTTATCAGCTGGCGACCTCGGTGACGAACCCGTGCGACATGCGCCGTTCGATCGAACTCACTTCACTGGCGCATCGCAAACATTACCGTGCGCTCGAAGGAATGGAGTATTGGCTGCGCTTGCGCTTTGACGCAATTCCGGTTTCCAAGGAACGCTACAACCGCATGTCAGCGCCGGCGCAACGTGCGATCATCAAATCCATTCAGCGGGTGGCCGCTCCACTGCCTTTCAAGAAGACGCCGCTGGCCAAAGCCGATCGCAGCCTGGAGAAAGTTGAAAAGCTCATCGAGTTATTTGAGCCTTTCATTCTTCTCAACGAGCATGATTTCGTTGCCGAAAACGTCGAGAAACTTTCCTTCGCCCTTGTGCCGGAAGAAAAACAACTCTTCGGATATAACACCGCCTCCATTGACTGGTGGGACTACTGGATCAATATTCACATCCCCGCACTGCGCAAGTGGCCTTATCCTCTGATCGAAGGGCGCCCGCTTGAGGCACGTCCGGCACGCAACCTGAAGCCCGCAAATTCGACGGCAACTGAAACCGTAAGAACCGGAACCAACGGAGCAACGTGGCGATATTCCTGACCGGATCCACTGGCTATATCGGCGCCTACATCGCCGCCAACCTGCTACACGATCACGGCGCATCACTGAACCTGCTGGTGCGCGCCCGCGATCCGCATGAAGCCGAAGACCGCCTCTGGCATGCCTTGCAACTGCATTTTGATTTCAAGACCTTTTACGAGCTTTTGCAGACCCGGATGCGAGTGTTTCGCGGCGACCTGACCGACCAACGCTTCGGCCTGTCGCGAGATGATTACGACCGTCTTGTCCACACCACCGATTCCGTGATCCATTGCGCAGCCTCGCTGAACCGGAAATCTGAAAAGAGTTGTTTGAACGTGAACTTACGCGGCACGCTTGAAGTCATCAAGCTGGGAATGCAGGTGGACCATTATCATGGGTTACGCCGCTTCAGCCATGTAAGCACGGTGGCGGTTGCGGGTAAGCGGCAGGATGAGGTCGTAACCGAAGATACCTCTGTGGACTGGAACCGCTCGGATTACGATCCTTACGCGCGAACCAAAAAATTCAGCGAACACATGATTCGCGAGCTCCTACCGGACACCCCTAAGACAATTTTTCGTCCCAGCATTGTTCTCGGGGATAGTCGGCGGGCAGAGACCACGCAGTTTGACATGGTGCTGGCTTTTGTTTTTCTCGCAGGGCTGCCGGCGCTGCCATTGCG
>JBOGLH010000169.1:0-5431 GCA_050746025.1 Terriglobales bacterium
GCTCACGCTTTCGGCCGGAATGCGCCCCACTCACTTTTCCGGTGCGCGGGGATTCTCAGAAAATGCCATCAGCCCGCGTTTTGGCGCGGCGCTCACCGTGCCGCATCTCAACTGGACGTTTCGCGCATTCTATGGAAATTACTATCAGGCTCCACCGCTGGTTACCGCGAACGGTCCATTGCTCAACCTTTGCACTCAGAGCGATTGCGGGTTGATCACGCTTCGCGGCGAGCGCGACGAAGAACATCAGTTCGGGGTCATGGTCCCATATCGCGGCTGGGCTTTAGATGCCGACACCTTTCGCACCAGCGCGCATAATTTTTTCGATCACGACGTGATCGGCGAATCCAATCTCTTCTTTCCGCT
Organism: Terriglobales bacterium; assembly: GCA_050746025.1. GTDB lineage: Bacteria > Acidobacteriota > Terriglobia > Terriglobales > Acidobacteriaceae > Gp1-AA145. The sequence continues at coordinate 367 of JBOGLH010000169.1, forward strand.
TACCATCGAACACGCAATCATTAATGGATGGGAGGTCACGCTGCGATCGCCGCGAATTGCACATCGCGCACAGGTTCACTTGGCGTATTCGAACCAAATCGCCCAGGCTGGCGGCGCAATTACCGGAGGCCTGACCGATTTTTCTGTTCTCGATTTTGGGCCACTCGATCACGATCAGCGCAACACACTTAACATCGGTGGCACAGTCGCTCTGCCGTGGCGCGCGGTCGCATCTACCAATGTTTATTATGGTTCGGGATTCACCAGCGCATTTCCTGGGCAACCTTATCCCGGCAATTACCTGCCGCAGCACACGACATTCGACTTGTCAATGGCGAAAGATTTCGGCGAACGATTTTCGGCTTCGCTCAATGCGATGAACGTCGCCAATCGCCGGGTCGAGCAGGACAACAGCGTGACCTTCGGCGGATTCCATTGGAACAATCCGCGAGAGATATATGTCGAACTACGATATAGATTCCATTATTGAACCGTGTGGCGCGGACCTGCCCTGAGCGAAGTCGAACGGGGCCCTCGCCCGCGGGTGCCGACACGTCGATCCATGTTGGAACAGAATGGAATCGGGCGACAGCTCCGAAGGAGCGAAATTTAAATAGCCCAGCACGTAAGTGCTGGGAAAGCAAGGAACACAACTGAGTCCCGCAGGGATGGCACCATTAGGCAAACTGGATCAAGAATGAAAACTACCGGCAAACTATTTTTCCTCGCGCTGCTCGCCATAAGCGCGGTCGCCTGCAACAGCAAACCCACCGAGAGCGCCTCGCAAGCCCACTCGAAAAAATTCCACCTCAAAGGCAAAGTCGTCTCCATCGATGATCGTGCCAAAATGGTCAATGTCGACAGCGAAGCGATTCCCGGCTTCATGGATGCGATGACCATGCCCTACAAAGTTAAGCCCGCAAGCGAACTAAACAACCTGCATTCCGGCGATGCAATCACCGCCGATCTGCTGGTGGAAGATGACGGCGCCTGGCTCGAGAACATCACCGTTACCGGCCACTCGTCCGCTGCACAAAACAAATAATCCGGGTGCTCCACCCTTCCCGCGATTTTGCGGGAGAGCCTGCCCGAGCGCAATCGAAGGGGATAGGGATTTTGATCTTCTTTAAAAATGTGCAATGACATATTCTGAAATCACCCAAATGCGATACGTCCTAATAATTCTGGCGCTCCTCGGCATCGCCGCATCTTCTCTAGCTCTGCGCGAGCACTACCGCACTTACGGTGACGCCCCCTGCGACATCAACGACCGCTGGGATTGCGGCATTGTCAATCACAGTCCCTACGCCATGTTCCACGGTATTCCGGTCGCAGACATCGGCATCGCCGGCTATCTCTTGTTGGGGATTCTCGCACTGAAACGGATGTACAAAACCATGCTGGTGCTTGCCGTCCCCGCGCTGGCATTCTCGTTGTATCTTGCCCACATCGAAAAAGACGTGCTGGGAGTCTGGTGCCTGTACTGCGCGATCTCGCTAGGTGTGATTTCGTTGATGACACTGTTGCTCGTGATTACCATGACCACGCAATTCATCCGCCAGCCCAAGAGTTGAAGACCACCAAAGAAGATCCCCCAAACAAAAAGGCGACCCTTGCGGATCGCCTTTAAACGAATTGTAAAAGTGGTTGTTAGACTGCCTTCACATTTTCAGCTTGCCAGCCTTTCGGGCCTTTTACTACGTCGAACTGAACTTGTTGTCCTTCTTGCAGGCTGCGGAATCCTCCCGATTGAATGGCCGAGAAGTGAACGAACACGTCCTCGCCGTTCTGGCGGCTGATGAAACCATAACCCTTGGCGTCGTTAAACCACTTTACTGTTCCTGTTTCCATGGTAGTGCTTTGTTTCCTTTGTGTTGATATGGCGTTGAGTTTTCGCTGGACTTCTGCACAGCTGGTTCACGCACGGGGCGGGAGTTGCTAATTGCAGGGTACCGCTAAATCAAACGCATCTTTATTTTACCTGACGGGGTCAAGAAGTGCCACTATTTTGGTGCAATGTACGCCTGGGCCGGGATTGGATGCGTTTACGGCGTGGCACGCGTCCTGCGTGTCAGGGTGAAACACGCTTTTCAGCGTCCAGCGGCTGCTTTGTCGGTTTTCGGGGCTTCGCTAATTTTGACTTCGAGGACAGCCGGTTGCATCAGGTCCCAGGCTTCGCGGTAGCGCTCAAATCGCGAGCGCTTGAACGTGTGGGTCGGACATTCCTGTCCGACAAAAAGCCCGAATCTGCACAGAATCTGTTGTTCATTCGTCACAGACAAGTAACATCCGATTCAAATACAAATTCAACAGCCTCGGACAAGAATGTCCGAGCCACACGGCCTATGCATTCTCAACGTATTCCACTCAACCGAATGTATGACTATCGCCGCATGCCGCCGCATTACCAGAAACCTGGAACGGCCATTTTCGTAACGTTCTGCAAGGCCGATCGTGCACCATTCTCCGGCGAAGCACGCGATGTGGTACTGCAATGCTGTCGCAAAGGCGATGGCAAAAAGTTCCTGCTTCATGGCGCCGTCATCATGCCGGACCATGTCCATCTTCCGTTGACTCCTCTCAGTGACGAGACCGGCTGGCCTATCGGCTTGCCCGCAATTCTCAAATTAATCAAGGGAGCCTCAGCTCGAAGCATCAATAGGCTATTGGGAACTTCCGGCCCCATCTAGCAAGAGGAATCCCTCGACCACGTTCTGCGTTCGCAAGAGAGCCGGGAAGAAAAACTGGAATACATTCGCCAGAACCCGGTCCGCCGAGGTCTGGTTGCCAAACCGGAAGATTATCGCTGGCTCTGGATCGAACAGAATCCAAGATGAACCATACGGTCCATTTCGGTTACCACGGCCCGTGTGGGTCGGACATTCCTGTCCGACGCAGTTGACGTTGGTTTTGTCTGTGTGGGTCGGACATTCTTGTCCGAGGCCCTTGAAGTTGCTTTCGCTCATGTTGGTCGGACATTCCTGTCCGACGAAAAGTTGGCAGGTAATGAGCTGTATGTCCCCGGACCACAATCTGGCCTAAAAATTCCTGAACACCAATCGAATGCCTGGGACAAGGAATGTCCGAGCCAGATAAACAAAGGCGGAGTCAAAGGCGTCGGACAAGAGTGTCCGACCCACACGGACACAGGTATTTCAGGCGATTCTTCCCACTTTTACTATTCTGATTCGTGCCTTGCGTGATTCCTCATCCGCGGAGGGCTTCGAGGACGTTGTCGAATTCTTCTACGCTTTGGTATTGGATCAGGATGGTCCCCTTGCCTTTGCGATCTTTAATTCTGACGCGCATGCCGAGGAGGCGCTGCAGCTCGCTCTCGGCGGCCTTTACGTTGGCGTCGACCGGCTCGGGCGCGGCCGGTTCCTGCGCCATGGGATTTTGCAACGCATTCACCCGCGCCTTTAGCTCTTTCACCGTCCATCCGAATGCGGCGGCATTGCGCGCCAGTTCCTCGACTCCATTGGTGTCGAGATATGCCGCGGCCTCGAGCAGCACGCGGGCCTCGCTGAATCCCAACCTCCCCTGACCGATGAGGTCGAGCACGCTCGGCGGAAGTTTTAATAGCCGCATGTAATTGGCCACCGACTCGCGCGATGTGCCGGTGCGCTTGCCGATCTGCTCCTGCGTGAGATTGAATTCGCGGCTGAGGCGGGCGAAGGCATGGGCTTGCTCCAGGCAGTTCAAGTCCTGGCGCTGCAGGTTTTCGACGACGGTCATTTCGGCGGCCTGCTCGTTGGCAAGTCGGCGAACGATTGCGGGGACGGTCGCGTTCCCTGCCAGCTTCGAGGCGCGGCATCGGCGCTCGCCGAGGACCAGAATGTAGCGGCCGTTTTCTGCGGGGCGCACGACAATTGGTTGTGCGAGGCCGCTGGCTTTGATCGACTCAGAAAGTTCGCTCAGCGCCGCGGGATCGAAGGTACGCCGCGTCTGATAAGGGTTTTCGTCGATTAGGTCGAGCGGGAGCTCGAGGACTTCTTGTCCGTGGGGCTGCTGTCCATGTGAGGCATGTCCATGTGGCGCGGGCGCCCCCGCCAGCGAAGCTTCGTATTTCTCGCCGGCAGCATGCAGCTGCGCAATTTCGCCTGGGGCAGCTGCAGGCTGCGGCACTATAGCCGGCCCAGCCGATGTCCCCACTTTTGGAGGTATCACAACCGGTGCGGGCGCAGCCGCGCTCGCTGATGAAGACGAAACCACACGCGGTCCTGACGGCAGCAGCGAATCCAATCCTCTCCCCAGTGCGCGTCTTTTTTCCGCCGGCTTGTGTTCTTCAATAGCAGCCATAAATCTCTCCTGTAAAAATATATCGTGTCACGATATAAAGTCGCATGTCGCCCGTCTCGCGTCGCACGGAACTGAGCGGACGACGCACGACCCGAGACGCACGACCTTCATCATTTCAAATTCATCGTGACCAGCTTGTTGCGATCACGCCAGCGCCGCCATTTTGGTCCGTTTACAACCTGCTTCTCTTCTGCGGAAGCGGTCTCGGGTGCTGGCCCTTCTTCTTTCGCCGCCTCGGCGAACGCTACAAATCCTGGAACGTGCTTGGGAATGATTTCCTTCGCCAGCTGAATGTAGCTGTCCGACCCGCGCGACTTGGGATCATACAGAAGCACTGGCTTGCCATGGCTGGGAGCTTCGGCCAGGCGAACGTTTCGCGGGATTGTGGTTGCGAAAAGCTTGTCACCGAAAAATCGATTGAGTTCGGCCGTGACCTGCTGCGCCAGGTTGGTGCTGTCGTCGAACATGGTGAGAAGGACGCCTTCGATGGCCAGAATAGGATTCAGGCCGCGGCGAATGCGCTCAATTGTATCGAGCAGCTCGGAGATCCCCTCGAGAGCAAAATACTCCGCCTGCATGGTGATCAGCACCGAGTCGGCTGCCACAAGGGAGTTGAGAGTCAGCAGATCCAGAGCCGGTGGGCAATCGATCACAATGAAGTTGAATTTCTCCCGCAACGGGGTGAGGGCATCGCGAAGGCGGAATTCCCTGTTCTCGGCGTCGATCAGTTCAAAGTTAATGCCGACCAGATTTTTGTGCGCCGGAA
>JBOGLH010000170.1:0-40485 GCA_050746025.1 Terriglobales bacterium
GTTCGACGGAGCCCGCCAACACATACGTAATGGTTTCGATCCCGCGATGCGGATGCCAGGGAAATCCCGCCAGATAATCCTGCGGATTCTCGTTGCGGAAATCATCCAGCAACAGGAATGGATCGAATTCCTTGGTCTTGCCGAAACCGAAGGCGCGCTGGAGCTTTACTCCGGCGCCTTCGATGGTCGACTTAGTTTGAATAATTTCTCTAACCGGTCGGAGAGACATATATTTCCTCCATCTGGGCCGCGCACACACGTGTTCGATGTATGCCTGCGGCCAACGATTCAGGCCTTCACGAACTGAACGTTAGTTGCGATCGTCACTTTACCGCTGGCGATTCCACCTCAGGCCATTTATCGAAAAATAGATAAACGGCAGCAATCCGGCCGCCCCGAGCAACGATGAAATCAGTGCCAGAGTAAGCCGGGATCTCGCCGGGGCGGCCCGAGATCCAGGGGACCCGCCCGCCATTTCCCACCTCTTCTGGTTTCGCAATTAGCTGATACCGAAAATCAGGATGAGTAGCCTTGATCGCGCCCGCGATGCGATCGATCTCGTCGCGGCCTTGATAGGCGCCTTTGTTGGGGTCGTAGAACACGCAATCTTCGTTGTAGATTTCGTCGATGGCTGCGCGACTACGCGCGGGGTCATTTTCACCGAAGACATCTTGAAGATTACGGATCAGCAAAGTGGATATGCTGTAAGACACGCCTTGCCTCCTTTCGGCAGTTAATCCGGCCGGTGCGTACCGCCCCGGCCCGGGTTGCAAATGAAAGAGCGGTACCCAGCCTTGCTGTGGTTACGCCTTCACGAATTCAACGTCAAGCGTGATCGTGACTTCGTCGCCGACGAGAATGCCGCCAGTCTCAAGCGCGGCGTTCCAGGTCAAGCCAAAGTCTTTGCGGTTGATTTTAGTAGTAGCTGAAAGTCCCAGGCGCGTGTTGCCCCATGGGTCTTTCGTTGCAGGAGTCGGCCCTTCGACCGCGAAGACAGCCTTGCGCGTGACCCCGTGAATCGTCAGATCGCCGGTGACGGCCAGTTCGTCGTCGGACTTGCGGACAACGCCGGTTGATTTGAAGGTCAGCGTCGGGAATTTCTCGACGTCGAAGAAATCAGCGCTCTTCAAGTGCCCATCCCTCTGCTCGTCACGAGTATGGATGGAGGCGGCATCAATCGAAGCGTCGACTGTGGATTCGGCTACGTCCTGCTCGTCGAACTTCAGGACGCCCGTGAGCTTGGTGAATTGCCCTTTTACGTTAGAAATCATCATGTGTTTGACCTTGAACTCGGCCACCGAATGGGTGGGGTCCAGGTTCCAGGTACTTACTGCGGTTTGCGGAGTAGCCAGTGTGCTCATGATCGTTGTCCTTTCACTTCTCTGGATTAGATGCGTTATGACGATATTCGTTGCAACACTGATAATGCCAAAAAAATTACGCCAGGTTCCTCGATTCCCTCAGCAACTCTGCCAACGCTTTGAGCCGTTCCTTGCCCAGGTGGCCGAGTTGCTCCCGATGCGCTTGCTCGACCGGCTCATCCAGTTCCGCCAACAGCTTTAGCCCAGCGGAAGTGATGCGGGTCAGCACCATGCGCCGGTCTTTGCTCTCCCGGCAGCGCGATATCAATTCCCTTTTTTCCAGCCGGTCGAGCAAGCGTGTAATGTCAGGATCTCGGGTAATCATCCGATTGCCGATCTCCCCGCACGGCAGTCCTTCAGCCGCACCCCGCAGAATCCGCAGCACGTTGTACTGGTTGGAAGAGAGATCCACATCTTTAAGGACATGACCGATCCGCCTGGCAAGAACATCCGCCGTCCGCTGTAAATCGAGAAAGACCGCCTCTTCGAGACACGGCTTTGTTTTATGGGCTTGTGTTTTCATCTATCCAATACAATACTACTCGTTATAACGACTATTGTCAACACGCCAATATTCGCGGCAATCGGTCTAATAACCTCCGTGCTTTCCTCTGTGTAACCCCGTGCCCTCTGCGGTAATGGCTTTTTCTTTTTCTTTTAGCGCCCAAGACTTTAAAAGCTGAACCACAGAGGACCCAGAGGCACACAGAGAAATACCACAGAGTTCTCAACATCACCTATCGGGCTCTTATTCTTACTAACGGGATTCACCGAAAGTGTCACCTAACTCACGACAACCTCTTTTGATTGCCACGTTATAATCATTGCAGCCCTGACTTAGGAGTATTCATGCCGCTGCAAAAGACCGACAAGATCTGGCATAAAGGAAAGCTCATCCGCTGGGAAGATGCGAACATTCACGTCATGTCGCACGTGGTTCATTACGGTTCGTCGGTCTTCGAAGGTGTGCGCTGCTATGCTCCGCCATCAGGCCCGGCCATCTTCCGCGCCAGTGAACACATTCAGCGCCTGCTCGACTCGGCGAAGGTTTACCGCATGGATGTCGGTTTTGGGCTGGAAGATTTGGTCAATGGCATGACCGAACTGGTGCGGACCAACGGCGTTTGGCCCTGTTACCTTCGACCCATCGTTTTCCGTGGATACGGTGATGCCGGCGTCACTCCGGTCAATTGCCCGGTTGAGGTTTATATCATCAACTATCCCTGGGGCAAGTATCTGACCCAGGATGATTCCGGGGTTGACGTCTGCGTTTCGTCGTGGACGCGCATCGCGCCCAACACTCTTCCAGCCTTGGCAAAAGCCGGCGCAAATTACATGAACTCTCAGCTGATCCGCATGGAAGCCACAATCAATGGCTACGTCGAAGGGATTGCTCTTGATGCCAACGGCTATGTGAGCGAAGGCTCCGGAGAAAATGTTTTTATCGTTCGCAACGGCGTGCTGCAGACAGCGCCGCTCGGGAACTCGGTATTGCCGGGCATTACGCGCGACTCGATTCTGAGGCTTGCCCGCGAGTTGGGTATTCCGGTAACCGAGACCGGCATTCCGCGCGAAATGTTGTACATTGCAGACGAAGCCTTCTTCACCGGCACCGCCGCCGAAGTTACGCCGATTCGCTCGGTCGATCGCATCACCGTCGGCCAAGGCAACGTGGGGCCGATCACTCGGGCCTTACAGCGCGAGTTTTTCGGTATCGTACACGGCACACAGCCCGACCGCTTCAATTGGTTAACTCCGGTGCAGGTCGGAAGCAAACAACCGGTGGGGGTCTAAGCAGCGCTGGCATCATTGACCGCGAGACCGAAAAAGGTCTGTTAAAATCAGGAAATCTTTCGCCCTTAGTGCCCCCTCGTTCAACGGCAGGACAGCAGATTCTGGATCTGCTTATCGGGGTTCGAATCCCTGGGGGGCAACCAATTAAATCACACGTTCCAGGGGTCGTCCGCGCGCATTACTGCTGATCCGTCTGCACATTCGTACAGAATTCATCTGGCCTTAATAATCACTGACATCTAATACGTGCATGATTAATCGATTATCCCTTCTGCGACGCGTGCTTGCCTATTGGATTGCCGCCTGCGAGAGCTGGAAACTTGCTGGAATGGCAATTATGCCAAATGTCGAGAGGGAGAAATATATTCAAAGGCACGTGCTGCCAGCGTTAAAGCAGCAAACCCTGGCCGCGACGTTTGAATTGAGCGCCGGGCGCAGACCTTACGATTCCATAAATATGCTGATTGACGCGGCGATCGCGGCTCGGCTTACATGATCACCGACCTGGCGGGCGACCTGGACCGAGCTGCAAAATCTTAGGCGTATCATCGCCAAACTCGATCAATGGAAGTGGTGAAGATCGTGAACGCTTAACTTGCGAATAACGCAATAAAGCGACGCGCAAACTCCCACCTTGGCTGTCCGGCGCCTCCAAATGAACTTTTTGTAAGGGATCGATGATGGCGCGGCCGTTCGCATTTCGAGCGGTCAGCCGCTCGATTCGACTCACGGCTCGATCGACTACGCGAGCAAGTTCGCCAGAGTCTTGTGCGGTCCGGCCCTCTCGCAAACGTAGTTGGGATTCCTCAGCCGTGAACCAGGTTGGTGTTCGGTTTACTTCTTGTGGCGTTCCAAGCCGCATCACTTCACAAAGATAAGCATCGATCGCGATCTCGCCAGTTGGCGCGGAGCGTTGCTTGCGGAGAACATAACGAGTAAACGGAGCCCGCTCGATGCGGCCGTGGACCCCGCCTTCTTCGAAGGCCTCCAGGGCTGCGGATTGCGCGCGGGTCAGTCCTCCTACCACGCCGCCTTTGGGAAACGTCCACTTTCCCTTCCGCGTCCTCACCAATAAAAATTCAACTTTAACTCTGCGTACCCGGTAGCAAACCGCCGCCACCTGCTCACGCTCCAGCGAAGGCCCGAGAACTTGAGTTAAGGGCAGAACTAGGCTTGAACGTTTGCGGACCAAATGCAACTTTCGGGCACTCACCAAGTCAGAGTGCACCAGGCAAATGTTTCTGACTAGAGCCCAGCTTGATTCTTGAGCCAGGAAAATCCGGACTGATAGATGCGGGCACCCATCTTCATACTTGCCGCTCACGCTTGGCCGGAGCAATATTTTCTTTCCACTGCCAGTCAATCGCCAGGAGCTTTTTTGGAAAATCTATCCTGCCTTCGTTGCAATCGAGAAATCGAATCGGGACAGAAGTCTGTCGCCATCTACGTTTTCGCGCAAACTGTAGGCGTCCGGCCGCGGCAAAAGTCAGCCGCGAGAAGAATCTGCTTTTGCCCGCAGTGCTCCGTTTCTCTGGCCATGGGGCCTGGACCGGAAGGAGCACTCAACCTTGCGGCATGGGAAATGATTCGCGAAATTGTCAGCTCTGATCCGGCCCTGACTGCGGCGGCGTGGGAGTCGTTACGAGAAATTGATGGGATTGTTCCCGCACACGGCACCAACGCGAATGCTCGGCACGCGGTTGGAGGGTATCTGGAATTTTGATGTCTATAAGTTGCTTCGACATTCGTCGCAAATTCCGCATTTCGAGACCAATTAATCTGCTGGGGTGATATGGCTTCGTCAACAATTTTCGAAAAACAGGACCGGGTCGGACTGGCCTACTGGATGGAAGAGGTACTGGCCCAGTGCGCAAAAGCAGAACGCGACCTCAGCTCGGATCCGGTTCATGATCTGCGAACGGCCCTGCGCCGTTGCCGCTCTCTCGCCGATGGCATAAGAGTTTTCGACCGTGACCCGGCGTGGAAGAAGATGAGGCGCGCCGCCAAAGACTTATTCGGTAGTCTTGGCGAACTCCGCGACATCCACATCATGATGGAATGGGTAGCAAAGCTATCACCAGCGGGAGATCCCACTGCCAAGAACGTCGCCGCCTATCTGGCAACACGAGAGCAAGAAGCGCAAACGAAGGCCTCGAGTGTGTTGCAGAATTTTGATTGCCGGCAATGGAACAACTGGGTCGGCAAATTGCCGGGTCGAGCGATGCGAGTTCCCACTGGCAGTGCAGTGCTGGCTCACCTTGCGTTGGAACGCTGGCACGAGGCTTACACGCTTCATCTTCGAGCGTCCCGTAATCGGACCAATGTCGGATTCCACAACCTTCGTATTGCAATAAAGCGCTTGCGTTACACGACTGAGAACTTCCTGCCTGTTCTGCATCAGTCATGGAGCGGCGACTTCAAGGAAATCCAGGACATTCTCGGAGAGATTCACGACCTTGACGTGCTCTGGCAGACCGCCGTTCAAATCAAAGCCTTTCCCGATCTCGCAGCTCGCGCAGAATGGCGAACTCGTCTGGTGCAGGAACGCAAGCAACGACTCGATCTGTATCGCTCCAGAATGAGCGGGAAGAATTCGCTATGGACGGTCTGGCGAGAGAGTCTACCGCGCGAGGACGAATGCAGAACTCTGGGTTTGGAGCGACTGAAGATTTGGGCTGCATTCCTCGATGTCCAGATGTCACATTCGAAACACGTTGCGGAATTGTCATTGCAAATGTTCGACGGCATGCGTGTTGATGGAGTTCTCAGCCGTCCAAATCACGATTCCTATCGCTGGATACTTCGTGCCGCCGCATTGATGCACCACGTTGGCCGCGTTAAAACCAATTCTGGATACCACAAAGCTTCAGCACGGCTGATAAAAAAACTAGCTCCGCCATTAGGTTGGACAGTGGGCGAACTGCAGGTTGCAGCTCTCGTAGCGCGCTACCATCGCGGCGCTCTGCCTATTGGAACTCAGAAAGGGTTCGCTGCTCTATCGCTCTCAAAGCAACATGTAGTCCAATTCCTCGGAGGTATTCTGCGGCTTGCTTGTGCCTGCGATTGGGAACAAAACAGTGAAATAGCGAGCTTGCAGGTCGAGTCTTTGGACCCACTAATTACCGTCCGAGCAAAAGGGTATGTCGAGTCAACACCGTTGGCGGAACACATCGCGGCGGCGCGGCACTTGCTTGAGCTCACGTATCGGAAGCCCGTCTTTTTTGTGGCGGCGGAACCGATAGCAGCTGAAGCAAACATTAAGGTCCGGGCTCAGGCGGCTTAAAGTCTGCAACTATCAGTTTCCGAGCGCTAACCTGCCCGTTTCTGCTGAACCAGATGCAGACGAGTGCGATGCTTTTCCTTCATTTGTTCTGCCGAAACTACTTTGCGGCCCAGGCCTGCTAATTGAACAAGCTCCTGTTGGATCGCTTGCAACCTGTCGCTCCTCTGCCCGTGAGCGACTTGGGCTTCTGTGCTATGGCTGCCATCACGCCGAAACTCCTCATTTAACTTCTGGATGTCAGCAATCTCTTCCCGAAGATTTCCGATCTTTTCCCGAAGAACCAGTAGATGATCCATGTCATGAGAATAGCTTATCTGTACCTTTACAGGGAACCCGTTGCGATTTTAGGGATTGAATTGCTCTTCGACCGTTCCAGTCGAGCTTAGCCGGCAGACCAGCCTCACTATTGCCGTAAACCGGAATAGCAGCGCCATGTATCACTCGGGCGGCGTCGCTGCACAAGAACAAAATGACGCGCGCGATCTCTTCCGGTTTAGGCCATTTGTTAAAATCGGCGCCGGGCATGGCTTTCCGGTTGGCGGTGGTATCGATGATGCTGGGCAGAATGGAATTCACGCGCACGCCGCTGCCCTTCAGATCTGCCGCCAGTGAATCCATCATGGCTACAGCGGCTGCCTTGGATGCTGCGTAAGCTGCAGCCCCGGCGGCATGATCCACTGCAGCTTTAGAGGCTACGCTGACGATGGCACCGCTTCCCTGTTTCAGCATGAGCGGCACGATTGCGCGACATAGGGCATAGCCCGAAATCAGATTCAGCCTAAACTGCTGATCGAGAACATCGGGATCCGTATCCCAGAGATTCACGCCGCCCGCGTAAGCGCCAACCGCGTTAACCATAAAATCCACATGCCCATTTTCGCTGGCGATGCTTGAAATGAATTTTTGTACCGCCGCCTGATCGGTGACATCGAGGTCAAAGCCAAGCAGATTGGAAACACCAGAACCCGCTATCTTTTTCAGCTCTTCGAATTCCTGCTTTTTCCGATAGGTGACGATTACCTTCGCGCCTTCTACAAGAAAGGCCTGACTCACCGCACGTCCCAATCCGCCAGTTCCGCCAGCTATTAACGCGACTTTACCTTTGAATGTCATTTTTCACTATCTGGCTTTCGACACCAAAGCATAATGACTGCTATCCGTAGTTCGCAACTAAGAGTCAGTCTAAGCCGCGGAGGTGTCCACCGGCACAGCATTGACGATTGATTTTTCGAGATATCGGGATGCGATGGTGCGGGCGCTGTACTCCACCTCCTCATCGGAGAGATAGTGAATTGGCGCTGAGGAATTGATTCGTTGCACGACGTGCGCGAGGCCGCTCATCATTGCGCGCTGAGAAGAAGACATTGTTTTTTTGACAATTACGCCCCGTCCTTCAATCATCAGAAACGGCCGGGTTCGGTACAGACTTTCGCATTCGTCAATGGAAAGAGGACACTGCACTGCCTGGAACATTTCCCGTGAGGTCGAATTGGAGAACATCGATTGGCAGGGAAAAAGAATTCCTCCTGAAAGAATCGCCTGAGAGGCGAAGTCGGTCGCGAGAGCGTGTATGGCTTGGTCTTCGGGGAATCCCCACGATGAATCGTCGATGATCTCGTCGAGAGTTTCGTAGTCAGCAGTCATTGCCGGTCGCGGATGAATTGCTAATTTACGCTCTACATCCCAAAGCAACTCCGTCACTTCGTCGCAACTATCTCCAGCGATCACCAACCCGTGATTGCCCAAGACGAGAACATTCGCATCAGGGGAAACCGATAACGCGCTTTCGATTTCTTGCGCCAGCGGAAGCCCTGAAGGCACGTAGGGAACAAATTGCCAGCGAAGCCCGTCAAGCTGGCGCTGTAGCCGAAGTCGCGCGTCGGCCCGCACCGCCCAGGCAATGGTGTTCACTGAGTGTACATGCAGCACCACGGGATGTGGCAGAACCGCGTGCATAGCGGTTTCAATGGAAGCACACGCATGAACCTCAGCAGGATCAACTTGCTGGCTGATGCATCGCTTCACTTCGCGTAAATCTAACGGAATGAGAATATCCTCATCTTTCGCATCTGCCAGCCACCGGCCAGAAGCTTTGATCCAAAGAACATCATCCAGCTTAATAGACGTATTGCCAGTGCTTGCCTGGGTCAGCAATGGATCGCCTCCGATTCGTGCCGACAGTTCCCTCAACTGCGACAGCTCACTCTTGTGCCGATTTACGAATTCGCCACCCATGCCGATTCCCCCTTTAGTTCTCGGTTTCCACGCGGCGTAAACTTCACTCGCGCAGGTGAACGCATTAAATTTTCAGTGAGGGCAAATTCCAGGCTGGCGACGCCAACAAGAATAACAAACGGTAGTGCCCACACCAAATTAAAGCTGTTGTGAGATGCGTACTGGGGGAGATGTATCTGCCGCTTGTCCGGTCAGAACAATCCAATCATGCGGAAGCCTTGGCTCGAGAGCGAAGGTATTGGCGATCCGAGTCGCATGAAGATGAGAAGAGAAACAAAACCGACCAATGTTCAAATCCTGCTCACATACCGCCGCACCCGAGTCACACAATCGGGAGACAACATTTGCGGTATGCGGATTAACTGCGGGCGGGTCAGGTATGCTGTCCACCGCGGTGACCGCCAGGACGGCGCCTAGAATCCACAATAAATACGGGTTGGTTATTATGCGCGGCACCGATACTAATGATAACGGATTCCGAGCTTTTGCCATTCGTAAAATTTCGCTAAAGCGGCGTTTGGGCAGGCGATCGGGACCAATAATCAAGGAGACGGATTATGCGCTCATCTGGCTCGAAACGTCTCAACCAGCAACTCGGCCTTATCGGAGATTATGCCATCAACTCTGTATTTCGCGAGGCGGATCATTGATGCTTTGTCATTGATGGTCCAACCGAACACTTTCTTGCCCGCCGAATGCGCATCGGCGATTAAGGTAGGGGTAAGCAGCCCTTCATGCGCAATTACATACTCAACCGGCACTTCCCGCCAGGCACTCAACTGTTTACGGGTCTCGCAGATGATTCCCAGCGGAACCGACTGGCTTCGCGTTCGAAGATCGACCAACACGCCGGGAAGAAACGAGGAAACCACATAGCCATGTTTGGGCGGAAATTTAGAGATCGTTTCAAGCACATAAGACTCAAGGCCCGGAACTTTGAGCTCGACGTCAAGAAACGCGCGGGTGGCGTAACGGGCGAGAACATCGTCCAGAAGCGCCAAAGCCCGTAGACGCATACAGGAGGATCGCGCAATTGTGATTCCAGCGAATCTCGCCCCATGACAGATCACAGCCCGATCATCTGCGGTGAGGCGCACATCAAATTCGAACCCGTCGCAGCCGTGCTGAAGGGCCAAGTCGAATGCAGAAAAGGTGTTCTCTCGAATTCGAAGTGCGCGCGAGCGAAGGCCACGATGTCCGAGAAGAATGGGGCGCGATGCCATGGGTGGTTATTCTACGTTAGGGCTGAACGCCGGGCGGTTAGAAACTGGATGTAAAAGCATGAAACACAGTGCAACGCAGGCGCCACAAAAGTGCACAGTCACATCTGAAATCAGAATCCAAGTTGCAGGCGGGCGGCTTCGGACATGCGGCTCATGTCCCAGGGAGGATCGAAGACTACTTCTACATTGACCGCTTTTACCGAGGGTAGCTTTGAAATTCTGGCCTCTACGTCGCCTTTGAGCACGTTGCCCATGCCGCAGCCGGGTGCGGTCATCGACATTTGAATGTCGATCTTCTTTCCTTGATCGTCAAAGGGTGTGATCTTGCAGGAGTAGATGAGTCCGAGATCAACGATGTTGACGGGAATCTCCGGGTCATAAACTGTTTTCAGGATGTCCCAGACCATCTGTTCGTTGAACTCTCGAGTGTCTTCTGGGGCCGGAGCTTTCTCTGACGGAGTTTGCTGGCCGATAGCGTCGGCGTCTTTACCATCGATGCGATACATCTGACCGTAGTCGGTCCACACGGTGTAGCTGTCGCCGCGCGATTGCATGATCCTCACCGGTGTACCTTCCGCCAGAGTGCTGACAGTGCCGCTGGGAATCTCGATGACTTCGCAGATTCGACTTAGATTGGCGTGGATGCCGGAACTCATTGCTTACTCCGCTTTACTCCGTAGAAATTTTTTCCTGCTTGCCTTCGAGCGCGGCTTGCAAGGTGTGCCAGGCGAGGGTCGCGCACTTCACGCGGACTGGAAACTCTGAAACGCCAGAAAAGACGGCCAGTTTCCCGAGATCGTCTCGCTCGCCATTGACTTCCCCGGTCGTGACCAGCTTGTGGAAGGTGTCGAATAATTCTTTCGCTTGAGCTTTGCTCTTGCCCTTTACGGCTTGAGTCATCATGGACGCAGACGCCTTTGAGATGGCGCAGCCCGAGCCTTCAAAGCCGATGTCCTGAATTGAGTCACCGTCGACATTAACGTAAACCGTGAAGTGATCTCCGCACAGCGGATTGAACCCTTCCGCTTTCTGATTGGACTGGGCGAGTACGTGGAAATTGCGCGGGGACTTGCTGTGCTCGAGAATGACTTCTTGATAAAGATCGCGAAGTTCAGGCATCAGGCAAAGACCTCCTGAACTTTGTTGATGCCATTCACCAGAGCATCGACTTCTTCTTTGGTGTTGTAAAAGGCGAACGACGCGCGTGCCGTCGCAGGGATTCCGAAACGCTGCATAATGGGCTGCGCGCAGTGATGACCGGTTCGGATAGCGATTCCTTCCTGATCGAGAATCGTTCCCACGTCGTGAGGATGCACGTTGTGGATTACGAACGACACCACGCCGGCGCGTTCTTTCGCAGTGCCAATAAGGGTTACTCCGGGCAGTGCTGACAGTTTCTCAGTCGCGTAGGACACCACGTCGTGTTCATATTGCGAGATTCTTTCGATCCCAATTGCATTCAGGTAATCAATCGCCGCACCGAGACCGATTGCGCCGGCAACATCAGGAGTGCCAGCTTCAAATTTGAACGGTAATTTGTTGTAAGTGGTCTTCTCGAACGTCACCGAGCTGATCATGTCGCCGCCGCCCTGATATGGGGGCATGGCTTCAAGCAGATTGGCTTTCCCGTACAAAACACCAATCCCCATTGGCCCAAACATTTTGTGGCTGGAGAAGGTGTAAAAGTCGCAGTCGAGGGCCTGTACATCAACCTTCATGTGCGGTACCGCTTGAGCACCATCCACCAGCACGGGAATGTTTTTCTTGTGCGCCAACTCAATAATCTGGGCCAGCGGATTCACCGTCCCCAGCGCGTTTGAAACATGCGCGACAGCCACGATTTTCGTACGAGGACCTAGAAGTTTTGCGAATTCGTCAAGGATAAGCTCGCCCGCATCATTGATCGGCGCAACTCGCAGCTTCGCCCCTTTTTCGTCGCACAGAATTTGCCAGGGCACGATGTTCGAGTGGTGCTCCATCGCGGTGATCAGGACTTCGTCACCGCTGCTTACGTGGACTCGCCCGTATGTTTGGGCGACCAAGTTGATGGCTTCGGTGGTACCGCGAACGAAAATGAGTTCCCTTACATCGCCCGCGTTGATGAAACCTCGCACCGCGTGGCGCGCGCGGTCGTGTTTCGAGGTTGCGAGTTCAGAGAGAAAGTGCACACCGCGATGGATGTTGGCATTTTCCTGCTCGTAATAACGGGTGATTGCGTCAATCACGACTCGCGGCTTCTGCGAAGTAGCGGCGTTATCGAGATAGACCAACTTTTTTCCCCGAACGTCCCGCGCAAGGATCGGGAAATCGCGGCGAATTTTTTCGACATCGAAAACGGAGCTGTTCGAAGCTGAATGGCGATTGGCCTCTGTCGCCGGACTTTTTGCAGCAGTGGTCACCCGATTTCCTCCACGTTTCTGCCAGGGTCTTCATTCCGCGCAACCGTCGAAAGCGGTTTTACCGAATTCGCAATCTGCAAAAGGTGCGCATGAATCAACTTTTCCACGTGATTGCGCGCGACACCCGGCGCCATGCGGTCCAAACACTCATTGGCGAAAGCCAACAGCAGAAGCTTGCGCGCGGAAATCTCGTCGATTCCGCGAGAGCGCAAATAAAACAGCGCGTTCTCCTCTATCTGGCCGATGGTCGCGCCATGCGTGCACTTCACGTCATCGGCGTAGATTTCAAGCTGCGGCTTGGTATCGATGCGCGAGTCATCCGAAAGCAACAAATTGCGGTTGGTCTGCTTGGCGTCGGTCTTCTGCGCGTCTTTGTGAACGATAATGCGACCGTGAAAGACGCCATGAGCATGGTCGTCCAGAATACCGTTGTAGAACTGCCGGCTGGCGCAATGCGGGCTCGCATGCTCGACCTGCATGTAATTGTCGAGATGCTGCCGGCCATTGCCGATGAAAAGGCCATTGATCAAGCATTCTCCGCCTTCGCCGGCCAGTACTGGGTGGACATTGTTGCGCACCAAGCCTCCCCCGAGAAGAACCGAGTGCGACGAAACATTCGCGCTTCTTCCCTGCTGAATTCGCAGCGTAGACACATTGAACGCCTGGCGGTGCTCGCGCTCAATCATGGAATGCGAAACCACCGCGTTTTCGCCGGCAATAAGTTCCGTCGCGGTATTGCTGAACGCGGCAGTCTCTCCAATCGAAACGTAATCTTCAACAACTGTGGCCTGGGCTTCGTTTTCGATCACAATCAGATTTCGCGGATGCGACATCAGCGGCTTGTCGCCGGCAGTCGAAATAAATAGAAGATATATGGGATCGCTGAGCACGACCCCGCGGCGAACGTGCACGTATCCGCCGTCTTCGGCGAATGCAGTGTTCAGAGCAGAAAAGGCGTCGCGGCGAATATCGAGGTAGCGGCCAAGGTGCGACTCCACGGAACTGGAATTGGCGCTGATCTCTTCCGCCAGACTGTTTACACTTACACCCGCCGGCAGTTGGCCGATAGCTGAAAGCTCTCGAGAAAAATTCCCATTTACAAACACCAACTGGCATCCACGGCCAGCAATGCCGAATTGCTCCAGGTCGCGATGGCTCAACCTCACATCACGCGACAATTCGAATGAAGTCTTTGCGATCGCGGAAACGTTAGTAAACCGCCAGTCTTCGTCGTGGGTAGTGGGAAATCCAACTTCGCAGAAACGCGCGAATGCGCTTTTGCGCAAAGCTTGCAGCCAGGGCAAATCGCGTCCAGCCGCACGCTTCTGGAATTCGGTGAAACTTTCCAGATAAGTTCCGAGTTGTTCAGTTGCGGCAATCACGTTCTGCATATTCCTTTATGCTGGGACGGCGTATCCGGTCTCTTCCAGTTCCATCGCCAATTCAGGGCCGCCGGACCTCACAATGCGGCCGTTCACCAGCACGTGAACGAAGTCTGGCACGATGTAATTCAGTAAGCGCTGGTAATGCGTGACTACGATCATTGCCCGCTCTGGGCTGCGCAAAGTGTTTACGCCCTTGGCAACGATTCTGAGCGCATCGATGTCGAGACCAGAGTCGGTTTCATCGAGAACCGCAAGCTTTGGCTCCAGGAGCGCCATCTGCAAAATCTCGTTACGCTTTTTCTCGCCACCAGAAAATCCTTCATTTACGGAACGGCTCAGCAGCTTCTCATCCATTTCGAGCAGTTTCAGCTTCTCTCGGAAGAGTGGCAGGAAATCCATTGCGTCCATCTCATCCTGCCCGTGATATTTGCGGATGGCATTCAGCGCCGAGCGCATGAAGTATGCGTTGCCGATGCCGGGAATCTCGACCGGATATTGAAATGCCAGAAAAACACCTTCGCAAGCCGCATCTTCAGCTTTCATTTCCAGCAAGTCTTTGCCGTTGTAAATAATCTGGCCCTCGGTCACGTCGTAAGCTTCGCGTCGCGCCAGTACCTGCGCCAGCGTGCTCTTGCCGGAACCGTTCGGCCCCATGATGGAGTGCACTTCGCCAGCGTTTACGGTCAAGTCAATCCCTTTCAGGATCTCGTGGTTATCCACTTTGACGTGAAGATTTTTAATTTCCAGTAAGCTCATTCGATTCCTCTAAATATTTTCGTAAGTGGGGCGGCGGGCGTCTCGCCCGTCGAGTTTAGTGATCGCACGGGCGAGGACGCCCGTGCCCCATGCCCTGTCCCCACAAGAACCGTTCCTATCCGACACTGCCTTCCAAACTTACGCTGAGCAGCTTTTGCGCTTCGACGGCGAACTCCATCGGCAGCTCACGAAACACGCGCTTGCAGAATCCGTTCACGATCATTGAGACGGCGTCTTCCGCCTTCAATCCGCGCTGGCGGAGATAAAACATCTGATCCTCGCCAATCTTTGAAGTTGAAGCTTCATGCTCCATGCGCGCACTCGAGTTCCTCACTTCGATATAAGGGAAGGTGTGAGCGCCGCATTTGTCGCCGATCAGCAGCGAATCGCATTGGGTGTAGTTTCGGGCGCCCTGCGCGCCCTTCATGATCTTCACCTGACCGCGGTACGTGTTCTGTCCATGTCAGGCAGAGATGCCCTTCGAGACGATGGTGCTGCGCGTGTTCTTGCCGATGTGAATCATTTTGGTGCCGGTATCGGCCTGCTGATAATTGTTGGTCAGCGCAACGGAATAGAACTCACCTACTGAGTTGTCGCCCTGCAGAATGCAGCTGGGATACTTCCAGGTGATCGCAGATCCGGTTTCGACCTGGGTCCACGAAATCTTGGAATTCACGCCTGCGCACTTGCCGCGCTTGGTAACAAAGTTATAGATCCCGCCCTTACCCTGCTTGTCGCCGGGATACCAGTTCTGAACCGTGGAATATTTGATCTGGGCGTTGTCGAGCGCAACCAACTCAACCACCGCCGCGTGCAATTGATTCTCATCGCGAATGGGGGCGGTACACCCTTCGAGGTAGCTGACGGACGCGCCTTCGTCGGCAACGATCAAGGTGCGCTCAAACTGACCGGTCTCGGCTGCATTGATGCGGAAATAAGTCGATAGCTCCATCGGACAACGAACGCCCTTGGGAACGTACACAAACGACCCATCACTGAAGACCGCCGCGTTCAGCGCCGCAAAAAAGTTGTCGGTGTAAGGTACGACTGAACCCAGGTACTTCTTCACTAGCTCTGGGTGATTGCGCACAGCTTCTGAGAACGAGCAGAAAATAATTCCCAGTTCGGCCAGTTTGCCCTTGAATGTGGTCGCCACTGAGACGCTGTCAAACACCGCGTCGACTGCGACTCCGGCGAGCATTTTCTGCTCCTGCAGCGGAATGCCCAGCTTTTCGTATGTACGCAAAATCTCCGGATCAAGCTGGTCCAGACTCTCCAGCTTGACCTTCTGCTTGGGCGCCGAGTAGTAAACGATGTTCTGGTAATCGATCGCGGGATAATGCACGTTCGCCCACTTGGGCTCGGCCTCAGCCTTCTCGAGCGCAGCCCAATGGCGATAGGCCTTCAGCCGCCACTCCAGCATGAACTCCGGTTCCTGCTTCTTGGTCGAGATAAGGCGAATGACATCTTCGCTCAGACCCTTCGGTATCCGCTCTTCTTCAATATCGGTGATGAAGCCCCACTTATATTCCTGCTGGG
The DNA here is from genome assembly GCA_050746025.1 of Terriglobales bacterium. Classification (GTDB taxonomy): domain Bacteria; phylum Acidobacteriota; class Terriglobia; order Terriglobales; family Acidobacteriaceae; genus Gp1-AA145. Next base: position 15,976 of record JBOGLH010000170.1, read on the forward strand.
CTAGATCTCGAATTGTGTCAAGGTTCGTGCTCATTGAGTGCTCCCAGAAATTCGGCTGATGCCGGGGACAAGTTTTCCCCGTTCATCTCTAATGGCGATTAATTGCAATGGATGAATCAGGTCTGCGAGGGTGAGTTTTTCAAGCGCACCGCGTACTACCTGGCTGATCATTCTCTGATTCATTTTGATGGGACACGACGGTTCCAAGTCGCATATTCCGGTGACGTCGGTCGTGCACTCGGTTAGGCCGATCGGTCCTTCGAGCGCAGAGATCATCTCCGCAACCGAGATTTCTTGCGCCGCGCGGGCCAGGCTGTAACCGCCTCGATGGCCACGGTGAGAAACCAGAAATCCATTCTGCAAAAGAACCTTTAAGAGCTTGCTGACGGTAGGCAAAGGCAGCTTGGACTGTGTGGCTAAGCCGCGCGCGGTGTGCAGGCCCTGCTCTCCGCCCTTAGCGACATAGCTCATCAAAACAAGCCCATAGTCGGTTAATTTGCCCAACCTGATCATTGTTTGTAAGACCCCAGAAACAAAGCTCTACTCTGAATATAGTACCAATTCAGTACAGTATGATTATAGGGGGTTCGAAGGTCTGCTGCAAGCTCGGAGAGGCCGAAAACGAGGTAATTGACTACCGTCATGGTGGCGTAAAAAGAAACTAAGTGCTTACCTCAGTGAAAAACTCCGCACGCAACTCTCATTACGCGAAACGGACATGGACAAATCACCTGCTCGCAACGCTATAGGACTCAATGACTTCCTTAGAAAGTACCGCGATGAACCTTTGGCATGGTGGATGCATCTCTAGTAAACAGGGACATGTCTCTGGCGCTTACCAAGCCGCAGGGCGATCTAAGACGACGCTGGCTCCTGCCAATTCTTGCTTTAGCCGTTTGTGTCCTTTGCGGAACTGCCTTTCCCGCCATCGCTAGCAAGCCGGTTGCTTCTGGAGCTGCGAACTCGGCCATCGTGATCGGCTTTGTGGGAGGGTTCGTCCATCACAACGACACGCGACACGCGGAAGTGCAGCTAGCGGAGAAGTTGCGCGCAGAGTACAGCGATCGCGTTCACGTGAGCATCTTCGAAAATCACCATCGCGATGACGCTTATAACGCGGTCATGAATTGGTTAGACAGCGATGGCAGCGGTACACTTTCCCAGTCTGAGAGGCGGCAGGCCCGCATCATCCTTTATGGCCACAGTTGGGGCGCTTCTGCGGTAGTGGCGCTCGCCCGCGAGTTGCAAAAACAGCAGATTCCGGTCTTGCTAACGATCCAGGTCGATAGCATCACCAAACCCGGGCAGGATGATCACATCATTCCTTCCAATGTCGCCCGCGCGGTTAACTTTTATCAGGCGGGTGGATTCCTGCATGGATCGCCTGAAATCGTGCCTGCAGATCCCCAGCGAACGCAGATCCTCGGCGACTATCGCTTTGATTACAAGCAGCAGCCTGAGCCCTGCTCGGCTTATCCCTGGTTCGCGCGACACTTCCTTAAGGGCCACATCGCGATCGAATGCGATCCAAATGTGTGGTCTCGCGTAGAAACTCTCATCGGTGAATGTCTCTTTCCGGCGCAAAGCCAAGCTCGAAACTAGTCGTGATCCTCACCTAAATTCGTTTACTCCAGCGGGTGGTCGAACGCTGGTGTTCGGTCCCAAAATTTAACTTGCGTTTTGCAAGTTACATTTGCTATCGTGTCCCGACTATGCCGAAGAAGCCGACGCCGAAGTCGAAGCACCGCTCCGGCTGCCCGGTAAGCCTCTCGCTGGAAATAATCGGGGACCGCTGGTCGCTGCTGATCGTTCGCGATTTGATGGTCCGCGGCTATCGAACGTTTAAGGAATTCGAGGGTTCAGGCGAAGGCATCGCGACGAATATTCTGTCGGATCGGCTGCGCCGGTTGAAATCCACAGGAATCATTGCGACTGAGGTGGACGAGAGCGACCAGCGAAGGGTAAATTACCGACTTACGAAAAAAGGTATCGAGCTCGCGCCGGTGATCCTCGAGCTGCAGATCTGGGGAGCGCGGCACGAAAAGACAGCGGCGCCATGCGCTGTGATTGAGAAAATGGCTGAGCACCGCCAGGAGCTGCTGAGCGAAGTCCGGCGGCGATGGGAACACAATGATCCCAGCCCGCTGCAAGTTAACGGACGCTGGATTTTGCCCTGAGTCGATTTGATTTCAAATTAGAGGAGCTAGTGATGAGCAAAGTACGAGTTCTAGTCGGCACGCGCAAAGGCGCATTCATTCTTAATTCAGACGGCAAGCGGGAAAAATGGGAGGTGAGCGGACCGCATTTTGCGGGTTGGGAGATGTATCACCTGAAAGGTTCGCCGGTCGATCCCAATCGAATTTATGCGTCGCAGACCAGCGGCTGGTTTGGCCAGATCATCCAGCGCTCCGATGATGGCGGCAAGACATGGCACCAGCCGGGAACGCCTCCTGGTGAGGCGACTTCCGCGCCAGACGGAACCCCGAAAGGCGAGAGCAATAAATTCGTTTACGATACATCGGCTGAGACCGGCGCGCCGATGACCACGCATCAGTTCTATGACGGCAAGCCCCATCCCTGGGAGTTCAAACGGGTATGGCATCTTGAGCCGTCACTCAGCGATCCCGACACGGTTTACGCCGGAGTTGAAGACGCCGCGATTTTCCGTTCGACCGATGGCGGCAAGAGCTGGCAGGAACTCCCCGCCTTGCGCGGCCACGGCACCGGCCCTAAATGGCAACCGGGCGCGGGCGGTATGTGTCTGCATACCATACTTCTCGATCCGAAAAATCAGCAGCGCATGTGGATTGCGATTTCGGCCGCTGGTGCTTTTCGCACTGACGATGGAGGCAAGACGTGGAAACCGATCAACCGTGGACTGAAGTCGCAATACATTCCTGATCCTGACGCCGAAGTCGGCCATTGCGTTCACCACATCGCTATGAACCCGAAACGTCCAGGCGTGCTCTTCATGCAAAAACACTGGGACGTGATGCGCTCGGACGATGCCGGCGACAACTGGAAAGAGGTAAGCGGAAATTTGCCAACCGATTTCGGATTCGCGATTGACGTGCACGCGCACGAGCCGGAGACGATTTACGTGGTTCCCATCACTAGCGATGGCCTGCACTACGTAATGGAAGGCAAGCTGCGCGTATTCCGCAGCAAAACCGGAGGAAGTGAGTGGGAGCCGCTGACCAAGGGCCTGCCCCAGAAAGATTGCTACGTAAACGTCCTGCGCGACGCCATGGCAGTCGATTCCCTCGACAAATGTGGAATTTACTTCGGCACCAGCGGCGGTCAGGTGTACGCCTCTAACGATGCTGGTGATAGCTGGAATGCGATTGTGCGCGATCTGCCCGCGGTGATGAGTGTTGAGGTGCAGACGCTAAGGTGAGGTCCAAACAGTTTATGCCCAGCAGCAAAGTGAGATTCGTATCGTGCGCGCTCGAAGAAATGCCTCGCCGGTGCTTTTAGCTCTGCGTGATACCATGATTGCCGTGTCTTTGACCGATACAAGCGCCGCGGCGCAAGCTGTTCAGCTCGATATTCTCCGCGGTATGACTGGCGAGCAACGCATCCTGCTGGCGTTTGAGATGAGCGACTTCGCACGCGAACTCGCGAAGGAGGGCATTCGTCGCGAGCATCCTGACTGGCAAGAAGCGCGGGTTGCGCGGGAACTGTTGAGGTTGGCATTCCTTCCGGCACCTCTCCCTGCCTGGATGCCATGAGCCCGGCGGCAGTCCTCCGAAGAATCACCGCATTGCTGGATCACGCCGGAATTGCGTACATGCTTACCGGATCGTTCGCCAGCGCTCATTACGGCGCCCCACGCTCGACCCTGGACATTGATATCGTGATCGCAGCAAATCCTGAGCAGTTGCGGAAATTCGTGCAGTCTCTGCCGGGTGACACATACTACGCCGACTTAGAAGCCGGGATGCAAGCTCACCACCGGCAGTCTATGTTCAACGTGATCGACTTGTCCGACGGTTGGAAAATCGACCTGATCATCCGCAAAACCCGCGCGTTCAGCCACGAAGAATTCAATCGTCGTCAAGTCGTCAATGTGCAAGGACTTCCTCTTTTTGTGGCAAGTCCTGAAGATGTCATCATCGCAAAGCTCGAATGGTCAAAGTTGTCCGAATCGAAGCGGCAGATTGAAGATGTTGCCGCAATTTTGAGAGCGCGTCGGGAATCGCTAGATCAGATTTATCTAAAAAAATGGATTCGCGAGTTGGACCTTGAAAAGGAATGGAGCGACGCTCAGACTGCCGCGATGTAGCTCGACGACGGCTACGCAAAACAGCATCGGCCTTCTCTGAATGTTTGTAGTTCGCGATTCCAGAGCGCGCACTTAATACTTTCGGGCCCGCGGCGGAATCAGGCTCACATCCACCGGCTCGAACTCGAATCGCGGCTCGTCCGCGTCGGGAGCGAAATAGGCCTTCGTAGTCTTCAGCCAGTTCTTGTCGTCGCGCTCGGGAAAGTCGGGCTTGTAGTGCGCGCCGCGTGATTCATCCCGCATGCGCGCGCCTTGGGCAATCACTCGCGATAACTGCAGCATGTTGTAAAGCTGGCGAGTGAAGACGAACGAGGTGTTCGCCCACATGGAGCGGTCGCTCAAGTTGATGTGACGGAAGCGCTCCAACAGCTCAACCAGCTTGGTGTCAGTCTGCTGCAGGTTTTTGTTGTAGCGAATCACGGTGCAGTCTTTGGTCATCAGCTCGCCCAGTTCGCGCCATAAGCGGAAGGGATTCTCGTTGCCTTCCGAGGTCATCAGTCCGGAATTAATTTCTTCCTGACGTTTGCGTTCCTGGTCGAAGTGGCCGTTAGCAGTGGCAGCTTTCTGATTGCGCGCATAGCGCATGGCGTTCGGTCCGGCGCTGAAGCCGCCGAAGATGCACGAGACCAGCGAATTCGCGCCCAACCGGTTGGCTCCGTGATACTGGTATTCGCACTCGCCCGCGGCAAAAATTCCCTGAATATTCGTGGCTTGATTGAAGTCGACCCATAGACCACCCATGGTGTAATGCATGCCGGGGAAAATCTTCATCGGAGTGGTGCGCGGGTCGTCGCCGACGAACTTTTCGTAAATTTCCAGAATGCCTTCGAGCTTGCGGTCCAGCGTAGCGCGGTCGATGTGCGTCAGGTCGAGATAGACCATGGGCTTGCCGTCGATGCCCAGGTTATGCTCATAGACAACTTTGAAGATGGCGCGGGTCGCGACATCGCGCGGGACCAGGTTGCCGTATTTCGGATACCATTCTTCGAGAAAATACCACCGGTCTTTTTCTGGAATTGAATTGGGGTCGCGCTTATCGCCAAGGGTCTTTGGCACCCAGACGCGCCCACCTTCGCCGCGCGCCGACTCTGACATCAGGCGCAGCTTGTCTTCGCCAGGAATTGATGTGGGATGCACCTGAATGAATTCGCCGTTGGCGTAATAGCAGCCCTGCTGATACAGAGCCGACTGCGCCGATCCCGTGCAGACAACGGAGTTCGTGCTCTTACCGAAAATCGCGCCGATACCGCCGGTCGCCATGATGACCGCGTCAGCCGGAAAGGTTCGCACTTCCATGGAGTGCAGATCCATGGCGCAAATTCCACGGCAGGTGCGCTGTGAGTCGAGCACCGCCGAGAGAAATTCCCATGACTCGTATTTTTTGACGTTGCCTTCGGATTCATATCGCCGTACCTGCTCGTCGAGAGCGTAGAGAAGCTGCTGGCCGGTGGTGGCTCCTGCAAAAGCAGTACGGTGATGCAGGGTGCCTCCGAAGCGACGGAAATCCAGAAGTCCTTCGGGAGTACGATTAAAAGGCACGCCCATGCGGTCGAGCAAATCGATGATCGAAGGCGCGGCCTCGCACATGGCTTTGACCGGCGGCTGGTTGGCGAGGAAATCTCCGCCGTAAACCGTGTCGTCAAAGTGCTGCCAAGTAGAGTCGCCTTCGCCCTTTAGATTTTTCGCGGCATTGATTCCGCCTTGCGCGCAGACCGAATGCGAGCGCTTTACCGGAACGATGGAGAAAAGATCGACCTCGCCGCCCATTTCAGCGATCTTGATGACCGCGGCAAGGCCAGCGAGCCCGCCACCTACGACGATGATTCTTGGATTAGCCATTCGTTAAATCTGCCGAGCTAAATCAAAAGCTTGAACCACAAAGGACACTAAGGTCCACGAAGGAATTCATCGCATGGTGAACGAGTCGAGTTCATTTCCGGTGGGCTTAAATGGCTGCTGCCGAACTGATAAGAACGAGTACATGGTCACCGCGCCCACCGCAACAAAACCAATCCCAATAATCAAACACACATATCCCCAGCGTCTTTGCGCAATCGGACCTTGCGTGATTCCCCACTTCGCAGCGAAGAGCCACAGCCCATACGCAAAGTGCCAGGATGCACAGATAATTCCCACGGCATAAAACGCGATGGCCCACGGATGTCCGAATAACTCGTTCTGAACTTTTCCAAAAGCCGAGCCGGGATAAGTCAGCAAATGTACGCCACTGAAACGCAGGTGCCAGGTATGCCAGACCATGTAGAAAAATGTGATGGCTCCTGTCCAGCGCTGCGCGGAGTACATCCAGTTCCCCGCCCATGGATAGGCTATGGCGTTGCTCTCACAGCGATACCAGATATAAAAACCGTAAAGCGAGTGATAAAGAATAGGCAGCCAGATGCCGAACAACTCCAGTCCCACAACAAAGGGAAAGCTACTTAGGAATTCAACTTGCTTGCTGTAGGCGCCTGGCCCTTTGGTCGCGAAGGCGTTTGAAAAAAAATGCTCAATGAGAAAAAGCCCGATCGGGATGATCCCAGTAAGCGAATGCAGCCGCCGTAGGAAAAACGAGTGCCCCTGCCCCGCCCGCAATGGAGCCACGCCGCCCTTAACTGTTTCGCTGGTTGAACTCGGAGCTGATGCCAAGCGGTCCCTTGATTCTTAAAAGAAGCTGGTAGAACCCTTCATTATGTTGGTGGGAATCGGGCCAAGTCAAGGAAGACAGGCGCGACTACCGCATTGGGTGCAAAGTGTGATTCTCATTTCGTAAGTCGGACGATTGCATACTTCTGGGATGGAACCGGCCCAAATCCGTAGGGCAATATCGACCAGTACGAATGATAAAAGCCTGCGCCTATCTCAGGAGAAGATGTGCTCGCGTAACTGCGAAAGGGGAGTTCAATGTTTTCCCTTGCCCCAGGGAATTGGGAAGTGACGTCCTCGGGCCAGACTTTGGAATACGGTATCACTAGAAAATCGCCGGCATTGGTCTGCGGATGCGACCAATCATAGGGACGACCGCCGAATTTTTGCATGTAATATTGAAAACCCGAATGTCCCAAAAACCATACGCGATTATTCCCAGCGGTCTTCTGGTGCACGAGAACTGCTGCAGTTCGCGCCGAGTTCGCGGCGTCGGTATCGGCGCGCGCCAGCCAAATCGACACAATACCGCAAGCAAAGAATGCGACAACGACCAATGCATTGAACTGGCGGATCGGATTCGCGGAGCGCTTCTCTAACCGACGCGCCAGCAATATTCCAATCGCGGGCAGCATTGGCAATATGCTCCTTGCGTTGACCGTCCAGTTCAAATAGGCGGTAAACCAGAACGTGCCCGCTATCCAAAGCAGTAGGAACAATGAATCGGCATCCCGCTCGCGTCGGTAATCTGCAATAGCCAGAGCCAAGGTCGAAATTCCGCCGGCAATAAAGAGCATCAGCTCGATACTAATGATCGCCCAATGTTCGTTGCGGGCGGCGAAGGTTTGCGGGCTACCCGCAGTCAGCCCCAGGCGCATTACGCCCCGCATAACAAACATCGCAGTCAGCCCGCTTGCCAGCATTACTACGGCGATTTGCTTCCTCGACCAGATTACCGGCGCCAGCAACAATGCAGGCAAGACGCTGCCGCCCATGTAGCTGAGCGTGGTCACGGTCCGGGCGCCTTTGCTGGCGTGAGTCCACAAGCGATGATCGCGCGAGAACTGTGCGGCCGTAGCCAGCAGCCCGTGACCGTAAAGTTTCATAGTTAACAATTCATAGCTGACCAGCACGGCGACCGGAAATATCAAATAAAGAACCCATATACCCAGACGTCGTCGCCTGATGAGCGTGTATGTAAAAAGCAATGGGACCAGAGCTGCGCCAAAATATTTCGTAAGAGCGCCGGCCGCGATCAAAATTACTGAGGCCGCGGAAAAAACTGGCTTGTCGGAATCGACTCCCTCAATCCAAAAAACTGACGCCCATATCCAGAACGCCAGCATCATGGGGTCACACATTACGCTGCACGCTGATACCAGGAACGCAGGAGCCAGCAGGGTCGCAATTGCGGCAACCCCGGCGGAAGCGATGAATTTTTTCGCTAGGCGATAAACCCCAAGCACCAGCGCGATCGTGGGCAATAGGAACGCAAGATGCAGGGCGCGTTCTGACCATCCAACAATTTTTGCTGCCCCAGCCATGTAATAGGCAGTGAATGGCGGGTTCTGCGTGACGTCTGACATCGCGGCGCCGCTTTTATTCCAATTGACTTCGAAGCCATAGGGATTGAGCGGCTGTTGGACGATGTGCTCGGCCGTCCAGACGAAAAGGGGATCATCGGTGTAGAACGCGCGTCCAGAAAATGGCAAGAGAGAAAGAACAGTAGCGGCCACTAACGATAGATAAGGAATCCACGATTGCGACGCTGCACATTTTAGACCCGGACTGGGAAGTCGCGATACTAGCGGCTCACCCGGGGCGATCGTGGCGGGTTTTTTTTTCATAGTGGACGGCGGCTCTTCAACTCCCAATGAGCCTGCAGATTCACGATCAATATACCGAAGTCATCTTCGCCAGGGAATTAAGAAGACGGCAACTCGGCAAACTCCTCTGCGCACCAGCAGCATGGGGTAAACTGCCGACTATGAGCTCCGAAGTGGTGGTGCGTCCGCGAATACCGAAGACCTGGACCACCGCCCGGAATTGGTTATCAGCTAAATGGCAACGATCTTATGCCGCGAATGAATCTACTTTTTCATTGCTGTTGCGTGGACCTATATTTCATCTGCTGATTGTGGTGACGGGATTTGGCATCATCTTCTCCCGGCGTCCAGACGCAATACTCAATGCTCAGTTTTGGGCGGAAGATGGTCAGCGCTGGTATGCCGATGCTTATCAATTCGGGCTGCGGTGTCTGCTGATTCCTGATGAGCTCGGTGGTTACTTTCACAGTGTTTCACGGCTCAGTGCTTTGACGGCGTTAGTTTTTCCTTTCTCCATGGCCCCGCTGGTGATGAATCTTTTCGCCATCGCAATACAAATATTGCCCGCCAGCGTGTTCGTGTCCTCGCGATTTTCAAACATTGCGCTCTGGAAAAGATTGGCCGCCGCCTTCGTGTACTTTGCTCTGCCGAATACCTACGAGGTCAATGCAAACACCACAACCATTCAGTGGCATTTAGGACTGCTGGCGTGCATGGTGCTGCTGGCTCGTTCGACTCGTAGTTGGAAGTGGCACGTTTTCGACGGCGTCGTCCTTGTGCTGATTTCGCTCGATAGCCCTGTCGGCGTCGTGCTGCTGCCGATCGCAGCGGTGGTTTGCTGGATGCGGAGGACTCGGGGATCAGCAATTTCGCTTGGCTTGCTTCTTCCCGGGGCCATGATTCAGGGCCTGACTGTTCTGTTTTCGCATGCCCGCCCGGTTGCTGAGAATGGCGCGAATTGGCATCGTCTGGTCAGAATTTTAGGCGGGCAAGTTTTTCTGTCACCGCTGCTCGGGAACATGACGCTGCTGCACATGACTTGGAGACACTTTCCTAATTATGTTTTCGCAAGAGAATCTGTTGCTTTCGTAATCGGATTGGCGGTTGTGTTTTATGCGCTTCGCTACGCGCCAGCGGAAATAAAGCTTTTTATTTTATTCGGATTCGCCGTGCTGTCGCTGAGCCTGGCGCATCCGATCCCCGGGCTGGCGCCTCAGCCGCAGTGGGAATTGCTGGCTTTCCCCGGCCACGGCAACCGCTACTATTTTTTGCCGTCAATCTCATTTCTTGTAGCTTTAGCTTGGATTGCGAGTAGTGCTTCAAAGATACCTCGCCGGATTGCAGCCGTACTGCTTCTGATGGTGCCGCTGGGGATCGTTCGCGATTGGCGATATCCAGATTTTGCAGATTTGCACTTTCAGGATTATGCGTCGAAATTTGAAGCCGCTCCGCCGGGAACGAAGATGGATATTCCACTTAATCCGATTAATGCAGCCCACTGGACGATGGAACTCACCAAGCATTGAACCAGTAGCGGCGACTCAGTGCGAGAAGGTCTTCAGTCGGGGGCTGGCGATCAGCCGTGCTTCCGTCGCTTTTTGAAGGTCACCAAAGGTTACGCCCGGAGCAATCTCTTCAACCACTAGCCCCGCGGGGGTCACGGCGATGTAGGACATCTCGGTGACGATGGTATCCACAACTCTTACACCCGTCAGCGGCAGAGTGCATTTTTTTAGAATCTTGGGTTGGCCTTCGCGTGTGGTGTGCTCCATGGCTACGACAACACGGCGCGCGCCCGCAACTAAGTCCATCGCGCCGCCCATGCCTTTCACCATCTTGCCAGGAATCATCCAGTTCGCCAGGCTACCTTCTTCGTCAACTTCCATCGCGCCTAACACACTCAGGTCGATGTGGCCGCCGCGAATCATGGCGAAAGAGTCGGCACTCGAAAAATAAGAAGTGCCCAGCATTTCGGTAATTGTTTCTTTGCCGGCGTTGATCAGATCAGGATCTTCGTCTCCTTCGATCGGATAGGGCCCGATTCCAAGCATTCCGTTTTCGCTCTGCAGCACAACGTTAATCCCCTGCGGAACATGATTAGCGACCAGGGTCGGCATGCCGATGCCGAGGTTCACGTAAAATCCATCGCGCAATTCGGCAGCAATGCGCTTCACAATGCGCTCGCGCTTGTCATGATCCTTAACGGCTTTGATTTGTTGAGGCATGGTTGAAAAATCAATCAACAGGCATCCATCGTGACTGGCAACTGGCTACTGGCTACTGCCCGCTGCCCTTCTGAGCGTTCTCCTCTCAATTCTTCTCTCATACATTTCGCCCTGAAAGATTCTCTTCACATAGATGCTGGGGGTGTGGATAAGGTCAGGGCCGAGTGCTCCTACTTCAACTAACTGCTCAACTTCGGCAATCGTTATCTTCGCCGCAGTGGCCATCATGGGATTAAAATTCCGTGCCGTTTTGCGATAGACGAGATTTCCCCATTTGTCACCCTTCCATGCCCTGACGAAGGCAAAGTCCGCTTTGAACGCGCGTTCCATCACATAGGTTCGACCGTCAAACTCGCGGGTTTCTTTATTTTCAGCTACAAGGGTACCGACGCCGGTGGGCGTGAAGAATGCCGGAATACCTGCGCCGCCGGCGCGAATGCGTTCGGAAAATGTTCCCTGCGGCACCAATTCGAGATCGATTTTCTTTTCGAGCACCATTTGCTCAAGCAGACGATTTTCACCAACATAGCTGCCGAAATGGCGGGTAATCTGGCCTGCCGCGAGCAACAAACCCATTCCATATCCGTCCACGCCAACGTTGTTGCTGATGGTCGTAAGGTTTTTCGTGCCGCGCCGAACGAGCGCTCGAATGAGATTTTCGGGAATGCCGCACAGACCAAAGCCGCCGATCATCAAGGTCGCGCCATCTGGCAGGTCCTGGATGGCTTCATCGGAGTTGGCGACAACTTTATTCATTGAGAAAAATTGTAAAACATCATTCACCACGGAGGCACAGAGACACGGAGAAAACGATTTGAACAGTGGGCTTCGTGTAATCCTATCAGCTGGATTTTCTCTCTTTCTTCTTTTTATTCTGCTCCGTGCCTCCGTGACTCCGTGGTGAGCTTGCCTTTTTTAGCTTGTGCGCAAGCGAGAACTCGTCTTCGAGTTGCCGGGTGTCGAGATTCTCGCGAATGTGCGCCAGGTGCTGTTCGAGCTTGAGTAACGCCTCGGCAATGCTGCTCTTATTGGTAAGGGCAACGTCGCGCCACATCGAATAGGGACTGCTTGCAATGCGCGTCATCTCACGCAAGGCCCGTCCACCGGATTCGAGCATGGGAGCATTCTCTCCGTACTCCTCAACCAGGCTGGCTGCCAAGGCAGTAGAAAGGAATTGCGGAACGTGGCTGATCCAGGCGCAAAGCTGATCGTGTTCCTCGGGGTTCATTTCGGCAATTTCGGCACCCACTTTTTTCAGCCAGGAAACATACTCGCCGGCCAAACCACGGCGCGCATTCTGGCCAGGCTGCGGTGTCAGAAACCAGACCGCATCGCGAAATAAATCGGCGTCGGCAAATTCGATTCCTGAGTTCTCTTTTCCCGCCATAGGATGGCCGGCGAGAAATCTGTCAGGCGCGCGATTGCCGAATGCTTTCTGAGCACCTGCGACAATTTCAGACTTGGTGCTGCCTACATCGGTGACCAGCGCGTCGGCGGCCAGATGCGGCGCTAATTGTTTAACCAGGTCGATGATCGTGCCGACGGGAGTGGCCAGCACCACCAGGTTACTTCCCTGGCAGGCTTTTCCCGGATCGCTAATGCCCTGGTGAACCGCTTTAATTTTTTTCGCGCTGCGCAGGACATCGGGCTGATCACAGCCGATGATCTTTCCCTCGAATCCTTTTTTACGAAGCGCCAGCCCAAGCGAACCACCGATCAGGCCGGTACCGATGATCGTGATTTGGCGAATGGGCACGAAAAATTCATTCAATCATTGAGCGATTGAGTTACGCGATCTTTCTTCCTACCGCGGTCGCGATCATCTTCAGCGACTCCATAAGTTCGCTGAACTGCTGCGGGTAGAGCGACTGCGCACCATCCGACAAGGCTTTGTCCGGATTGTGGTGTACTTCGATCAGCAGCGCGTCGGCTCCGGCGGCGACCGATGCTCGCGCCATAGGAGCAACTTTGTCGCGCAGGCCGGTTCCGTGCGAAGGATCAGAGGCAATTGGCAAGTGCGAAAGTTTATGAATGACGGGGATCGCGCAGACGTCGAGCGTGTTGCGGGTATAAGTTTCGAAGGTGCGAATGCCTCTCTCGCAAGTGATGATGTTGTAGTTTCCGCCTGCCATTATGTATTCAGCGGACAGCAGCAGCTCTTCGATGGTGGCGGCGATGCCGCGCTTGAGGAGAATCGGTGTCTTCAGTTTTCCCAACTCCCGAAGCAGATTGAAATTTTGCATGTTGCGCGCGCCCACTTGCAGAATGTCCACATAGGGAAGCATGACTTCGATTTGCGAGATCTCCATCACCTCGCTGATCACGAGCAGGTTGTGCTTGTCTCCCGCCTCCCGCAGAATTTTCAGGGCTTCGAGTCCAAGCCCCTGGAAGGAATACGGTGAACTGCGTGGCTTGAACGCGCCGCCGCGCAACGCGCGGGCTCCTGCCTTGGCGACCAACTCAGCCACGGTAAACAGTTGCTCGCGTGATTCCACCGAGCACGGCCCGGCCATGACAACGACATCTTTATCGCCCACCTTCACGCCATTGCGAAATTCGATAATCGTGCCTTGCGGACGGAAGCTGCGCCCCGCCAACTTGTACGGGGCGCTGATGCGATGAACTTCCATCACCCCGCTGAGCACTTCCAGGTTGCGCGTGTCGAAGTCAGTACGAGCGCCTACGGCGGCGAGAATTGTCTGCCGCTCGCCGGTGGTTCGGTGCACAGAGAATCCCAGCTCGATCAGATGTTCAACCACCACCTGAATCTGGTCTTCGCTTGCCGTCTCCTGCATTGCAACAATCATAGTTAGCCGTCAGCTTTCAGCCATCAGCCATCAACTTTGCGGTGTTTCTGAAAGCTGATGGCTCATAGCTGAAGGCTTCTTTCAATCATTTACCTCTGGATCAATTTCGGTATCCCCGAGCCCATCACCTGACGCGACCGGTTCGGGCGCAATTTCTTCCTTCTGGATCGCACGCATGATGTCCATGATTCGCTCGTAAATGCGCTGCAAGTCACGGTCAGGAAGCGGGCCTTTATTTGCCTGGCGCGCATTTTCAAAAACTGCCCGTTCGCGGTTAGGCTCATAAATTGGCATGCCGATATCGCGCTTCAACTTGCCGATTTCATGGGCCGCACGCGCGCGCTGGCTGATCAGTTCCACCAGCTTGCGATCGATCTCGTCGATTTGCCGCCGCCAATCAGCGATGTCCATAAGACAAGCTCTTAGCTCCTAGCTTTTAGCTCTTAGCAAGACACGACGTCATTCGACACGCACTGCTTGCCGGGTCTTACTTGAATTTTTTACTGACGGCTGATGGCTGACGGCTGAAAGCTGTTTTATAAATTCTGCCACAGCTTGCGCTTCCGTGCCGGGGTTGCTCTCAATTGTCTGCACGATGGCGCTGCCGACGACAGCGGCATCGGCAAATTTTCCGACGGCGGCAAACTGCTCGGGCGCAGAAATTCCGAAGCCGACGGCAATCGGTAACTTGGTAAATTTGCGCAGGCGCTGAACCAGTTTCTCGGCGTCTTCAGGTAATTCTTTGCGGGCGCCGGTGATTCCCGTCCGTGAAACTGCGTAAACGAAGCCGGTTGAAAGTTCTGCGATATGCTTCAACCGCGCATCGGTACTGGTGGGAGCAGCAAGAAAAACTGTCGCCAGGTTACGCTTCCGTATGTGGCGAATATAGTCGCCCGCTTCTTCGACCGGCAGGTCGATAATTAGTGCGCCGTCGGCACCGGCCTCCGTAGCTTTTGCGGCAAATGTTTCCATGCCCATTTGGAGTATTGGGTTCAGATAAGAAAATATGATCAGCCCGGCGTCGCTTTTGCTGCGAATCTCCGCGGCAACTTTCAAGACGTCCTCGAGAGAAACGTGCTTGCTCAAAGCCCGTTCACTGGAGCGCTGGATCACCGGCCCGTCAGCCACGGGATCGCTGAATGGCACGCCGAGCTCAATGACTTCCGCTCCGGCGGAAATGGCCACCAAGGCCACTTCGCACGAGGTGCGAAGGTCGGGATCGCCGCAAGTGAGATAGGCGACGAGAGACGGGCGATTTGTGAATGTAAGCGGCATTCGATCGGGGACAACCAAGCCCAACGTCTAAGTCAGGTCCAAATTTTCTCGTAAGATTCCCACGTCTTTATCTCCGCGCCCCGAGATATTCACGATTACAACCTCAGACCTTTTCATCGCCGGAGCGCGCTTGATCACTTCTGCAACCGCGTGGGCGGATTCGAGCGCAGGAATGATTCCTTCGGTCTGCGCCAGCAATTTGCAGGCATTAAGCGCCTCCGCATCCGAAGCAGCGACGTATTCGGCGCGTCCGGAGTCCGCAAGCCACGCGTGCTCGGGGCCGATCGAAGGATAATCGAGCCCAGCGGATACCGAATGTGTAAGCGCGATTTGCCCGGCTTCGTCCTGCAGTACATAGGAATACGTGCCTTGCAAAACACCTGGCAATCCACCACGAAAGCGGGCTGCGTGGTCGCCTAAATTCTCGCTGCGACCGCCGGCTTCCACTCCCACCAATCGCACTCTCTTGTCGCGAATAAATTCGTAGAAGACGCCAATCGCGTTCGAACCACCGCCCACGCACGCAATAATCATCGCCGGCAGCTTGCCTTCGGCTTTCATGATCTGGCCGCGCGTTTCGTGTCCAATCACTTTATGAAAGTCGCGGACCATCGTCGGATAGGGGTGCGCTCCCAGCACGCTGCCGAGAAGATAATGTGTGGTGCGAACATTGGTCACCCAATCGCGCATCGCTTCATTGATGGCATCTTTCAAAGTGCACGATCCGGAGTCGACACCCCGAACCTCCGCGCCTAGCAGCCGCATGCGAAAAACGTTCAGCTCCTGGCGGCGCATATCCTCGGTGCCCATGTAGACGACGCATTCAAAGCCAAGCAGCGCGCATACGGTCGCGGTTGCGACTCCGTGCTGACCAGCGCCGGTTTCTGCGACCACCCGCTGCTTACCCATGCGCTCAACCAGCAGCCCCTGGCCGATGCAGTTGTTGATTTTGTGCGCGCCGGTGTGCAGCAAGTCTTCGCGCTTGAGGTAGATCTTTGCGCCGCCCAGTTTTTCAGAGAGCCGCTTCGCGAAAAAGAGTGGAGTGGGACGCCCGGCGTAAGTTTTTAGAAGCTCATCTAACCTCGCCTTAAACCGTGGATCTTTTTTCGCGCGCTCGTATTCGCGCTCAAGTTCCTCGAGGGCCGCCATCAGCGTCTCAGGAACGTACCGGCCTCCCCAGGGGCCGAAGCGGCCGGGCTGAGCAACCAGAGTTGGGCCTTTCGCATTGGCGGCTTTGGAAGAGCGTGACCTGTCGTTTGAACTACCCGCCCTTTTCTTCGTGATGGATGCAGTTGCCATTAGTTTGAATTCGCCTTGTCCGCGTCGCGCACAGCTTTTATAAACGCTCGAACCTTATCGGGATCTTTTTTACCCGGACTTGCTTCGACACCCGATGAAACATCGACGCCCCAAGGATGAAGAATTGACATGGCCTCAGCAACGTTGTCAGGAGTGAGACCACCCGCAACAACGACGTTAAAATTCATCGTCAAACCGAGAATTGCCCCCTGGAGTTGGTGCCAGTCGAACATTTTTCCTGTTCCTCCGGGCAAATCCCCTCGGCCGGAGTCGACGAAAAGCGCAGCAATGTTTAAATCGGCACCTTTAGACCATCCAAATCCGCGATATCCGTGGTCATCAAATATCAGATCTGCGGGAAGGGAAATATAAGCTTTCCTGCCGTCCGGCTTAAAATTCGGTATTGTGAAAAAGCCGCCCTTTTCTATTTCGCGTTGAAGGGGAGTTCCGGTCAAGTCCTTGTGTAGCTGCCAGCCAGTGAGCTCAGCCTGGTCCGCCGTAGATTCGATCTCTTTCTGGGAGGCCGCGACAAAAACTCCTACCTTTTCGATGTGTCCTGGAACTAAGCTAGAGATTTTCTGAACCTGATCGATCTTTACATGTCGCGGGCTCTTTTCATAAAACACAAATCCCAGCGCATCGGCGCCCGCTTCGACGGCGACGAGCGCGTCCTCGAGATTTGTGATGCCGCAAATTTTGACCCAAGTCATAAAAGGAGTCGTCGGTCGTCAGTCTTCGGCCTTCGCTCATCGGCAAAAGCTCCGATGAGCAGCAGAACGGGCGGATTGCGTGCACCTGCATCCGACACAAACGCTCAGGCTCATCGAGCCATGGCTGACGCTGCGCTTGCATCTACCAGCAACGATTTCAGTGCCTCCCCTGGCTTCTCCGCTCTCATCAAAGTTCCGCCGATCAGAAACGCGCCGTATCCCGCGGAGCGCAATTGCGCAATATCAGCCCCGCTCTCGATTCCACTCTCCGCGACCGCGAGCACATTCCCCGGAATTTTTTCTGCCACTCGGAAGGCGGACTGCAAATCCACCTTAAAAGTTCGCAGGTCGCGGCTGTTGACGCCGATCAAATTACAGCCTGCATCCAGCGCGCGTTGCAGCTCATCTTCGTCGTGAACCTCACAAAGCACATCCAAATCGTGATCACCGGCCTTCTGAATCAGGGTAGTCAATTCTCTGCGCGACAACGCCGCGACAATCAACAGGATCGCATCGGCGAAGTTCGCTCTCGCCTCAATAATCTGAAATTCATCGATGATGAAATCCTTGCGCAAGCAAGGCAGTCTGGTTTCGGCGGAAGCTATTCGGAGATTCCTAAGCGAACCCTGAAAGAATTCTTCATCGGTCAGCACGGAAAGCGCAGCCGCACCCGCTGCTTCCAACTCCTTCGCCAGCTTGATCGCATCGAAATCACGCCGAATCAAGCCTCGCGAGGGCGAAGCTTTCTTCAGCTCCGCAATCACCGCAACGCCCGATTCGCTCGCCGAATCCAGCGCGACCCGAAAGCCTCGCGGGATATGCAAACTCGCCTGCTGCTCCAGTTGGCCCAGGTCGGCTTTAGAACGACACTCCCCTACTTTGCGCCGAGTAGCAGCGATTATGTCAGCCAAATTCGACATCGTGAATCTCTTGATTATATGGGAAAAAGCAGTGAGGGCCGCCTTTGAGAACAAGCCTCCCAGTGCTAACGCGAGAGCTCCAGTTTTGATACGCTACCCGTCTATGCGTTTAGATCTCATTATTCTGTTCCTCGTCGCTATGACAGCGAACCTGCTGGCGCAAGATCTCAATCCCGTAGCCGAGCGCCTGGCGGCGCAGAATGCACTCTTCGACGAGCAGTACGAATCTGACCTGCGTGCTTTTCCGGAGCGGGCAACCGCCTTCGGCGATTACCGCTACAACGACAAGCTCGCGGACTGCTCTCTGGCCGCCATAGTCGGACGAAACCAGACCGATGAACGATTTATGGCGCGGCTGAAGGCGATTCCCACCACAGATTTTTCGGACCAGGACCAGCTCTCGCACGACCTGCTGATTCGCGTGCTCGAACAACGCATCGCCGACTTCGATCTGAAAGAGTATGAGATGCCAATTAACCAGCAGTATGGCATCCATACCAGCCTTGCCGACCTGCCACTTTCAGTCCCCTTCGATTCTGTCAAACACTACGAGGATTACATCGCTCGCCTTCATCAGATTCCGGTGGTGTTAAGCCAGACCACCGAGGTGCTGCGGGCCGGAATGCGCGACCAACTCATGCCGGTTCGTTTTATTGCAGAGAAACTCTCGGGGCAATGTGATGGCATTGTGGCTGCCGATCCGTTTTTGCGGCCGACCAAAAAATACCCAGAGAGCATTTCCCCCGCGGACCAGAAACGGTTGACGAATGAAATTAACACGGCCGTAAACCGCGATGTGCTGCCCGCTTTCAAGAGATTTTCTTCATTTTTGCGCACCGAGTATGCGCCCAAGGGCCGTACTGCCCTCTCCATCATCTCTTTGCCGGATGGAGAAAAGCGCTACGAAAATGATATCTACGCGCGCACTACTACGCGCATGACGCCGGACGAAATCCACGAGCTGGGCTTAAAAGAAATGGACCGCATCGAGGGCGAAATGACCGCGATCGCGAAAAAAGAAGGCTTCGTTGATCTTGCCTCATTTCGCGCTTCGCTCAAGACCAACCAGATATATATTCCCAAATCCGCAGAACAGATTCTTGATGATTTTCGCCACTACATAGGCCAGATGGAACCAAAGCTCCCCGAGCTTTTCAACCTGCTGCCCAAATCTCCAGTCACGGTGGAGGCCATTCCACCCTTCCAAGCTGCGGCGGCCACACATTACGTGACCGGCACTCCCGACGGTAAACGTCCCGGCCGCGTGGTGGTCGCCACGTCGAATTTTGCCGAACGCACGCTGATCGACGACGAGGCGACTGCCTATCACGAGGGCATACCCGGACACCACATGCAACTATCGGTGCAACAGCAGCTCACCGGTTTGCCTAAATTCCGCTTGCACAGTCTTGGTTTTAACGCTTATGTCGAGGGCTGGGCCTTGTACGCCGAGCAACTGGGAAAAGAAATCGGCTTTTATCAGGATCCGGTCTCCGATTACGGACGCCTTTCATCGGAGCTATTCCGCGCGGTGCGTCTGGTAGTGGACACGGGAATTCATTCCAAAGGGTGGTCCCGCGCGCAGGTGGTAGAGTTTTTCCGGAAATCGGGCGCGGTTGATGAACCCACGATCCAGTCTGAGACCGACCGCTATATTGCGTGGCCTGCACAAGCTCTCAGTTACAAACTGGGACAGCTTAAATTTCGAGAGCTGCGGGAACGCGCGCAAAAGGAGTTGGGCCCAAAGTTCGATATTCGCGCCTTTCACGACGAAATGCTTGACGGCGGGACGCTGCCGTTGGATTTGCTCGAAGAGCGCACTGACAAATGGATTGCGGAGCAAAAAGCCAAGTAATCCCAACGTGAGCGACCGCTGGAGGCCGCGGCGATTAGCTACCCTTTTTTAATTCCACCAGCACCTGACGAGCAATTTCCTTCAAGGTCTCAAATACGCCTTGACCTTGAAAGGCCACAGCTTCGAGGACCGGTTCGTCTTTGCGGCGCAGGTCTTTGGTGAGGGTGTCAACGGGCAGAACGTTGGGCAGGTCGCGCTTATTCAGCTGCAGGACATACGGAATTTTGTTGAAGTCGTAGCCGTGCTCTTTCAAGTTCGCCATCAGGTTATCGAGCGCCTCAGCGTTCGCGTCCATGCGCTCTTGTTGGGAATCGGCCACGAACACTATGCCGTCCACGCCACGCAGAATCAGCTTGCGGCTAGCATCGTAAAAGACCTGACCGGGAACGGTATAGAGGTGGATGCGTGTCTTGAAACCGCGTACTGACCCGAGATCCAGCGGAAGAAAATCAAAAAACAGGGTTCGTTCGGTCTCGGTGGCTAGCGAGATCATCTTCCCCTTCTGCTGTTCGGCGGTCTTCTGATAGATGTACTGCAGGTTGGTAGTCTTGCCGCCAAGGCCCGCGCCATAATACACGATCTTGCAGTTGATCTCGCGGGCTGCGAAGTTAATAAAGCTCAAGACTCTCCCCAAACGGCGGACATTTGTACCCGATTTCCATGCGCAAACCGTGCGCAGGCATAGATTTGAAGTCCGCTGATTTTTGGCTTGTTCTTTCGTTTTATACCATATGCGTGGCGTTACCAGCAGCGTTACCCAGGTTACCAGTTGGGCCTGCATTTTAAGAAAACTTGGCAAGCGCGGCCCGTGCCGCGTGATATCCGCACATGCCGTGCACCCCTCCGCCAGGGGGAGTAGAGGCTGAACAGAGGTATATGCTCGGATCTGAGGTCGCGTAATGACGCCACGTGGGCCGGAAAAGAAACTGGCCGGCGTCCAAAGCACCCCCGCCGATGTCGCCACCCATCAGATTGGCGTCTTTTCTCTCCAGGTCGGATGGAGAAAATACCCGTCTGGTCAGCACGCAATCGAGGAAGCCGGGGGCAAAGCGCTCGATCTGGCGCTCGATCTTCGGCAGCATCTCCGCCGTAGACCCATTAGGAACGTGGCAATAGGCCCATGCAGTGTGCTTCCCTGCAGGCGCTCGGGAAGCGTCAAATAAGCTCGGCTGAACCAGCAGCACAAAAGGACGATCTGGTTCGGATCCCGAGCGAACGGTGCGTTCCGACTCGGCAATTTCGTTGAAACTGCCGCCCACGTGGACTGTGGCCGCCCGCAAGCAGTCAGACGCTCGCCACGGTACGGGGCTGCTCAATGCATAGTCGACCTTGAACGCTCCGGGGCCGTAACGGAAGCGCCTGAGTTGGCGTTTGTAGCCTTCGGACAATCGTTTCCCGGCCAGCGCAAGCAGCTGTCTCGGCGTCACATCAAACATCTGCAAGTCGTAACGGGCCAACTGGTCTATATTTTCAAGTCGAGACGAAGTGCTGATCTTGCCGCCGAGCTTTTGCAGATACCCGCAAAGTGCATTGGTCAGTGATTGCGCCCCGCCGCGCGGAATGGGCCACCCCACTGCGTGCGCCGGTATTGCCAGTGACAAGCCGAATACGCCGCTCAGAGCGTCATCGAGCCCCAGGCATGAATGGGCTGCGAGGCCTGCAAACAAAGCTCGGGTGCGCTCATTTCGAAAACGGGAGGCGATGCTTCTAGCGGACCGAAGTGTGTTCACACCAAAGCGCGCCATCAGCAACGGATGTTTGGGGATACGAGTGACGGGACCCAGCAGGTCGGAAGCGAACTCTGACCAATGCTGCACAAATGGGCGTACCATGCCGGTCCAAACTTCTCCATCTTCGCCGAGAGATGACTTTGCCTCCTCCAGATCGCGTTCGAGGATAATTGCTGTGCCGTCACCGAAAGGATGCGCCACCGGCGCGGGCGAATGTATCCACTCAAGGCCATGTGCGGCCAGAGGCAGAGACGAAAAAAAAGGCGAGCCAGCACCCAGAGGGTAAACGGCTGACCCGAAATCATGTCGAAATCCGGGTAGCGTCAGCTCCAGTGTGCGCGCTGCTCCACCAGCAGTCGGCTCGGCTTCGAACACATCGACCCGCAGACAGGCCTGCGCAAGCACGATCGCAGCCGCGAGCCCATTTGGTCCGGCACCGATGACGCAGGCCCGGCGGCTCACCGCCTACGATCCGGTATTAGAGAATTGCGCTCCATGCCCTGTCTCTTAGTGATACCATGCCATCGCCGAACATGATCAGATACCGTCTTGATGTGGCATTAATTATTTCCCTGCTGGTTGGAACCGCAGGGGCGGGTTGGAGTCAGAATTCCGCTTCTGATGTTACGGTTCTTCACGCCGCGCGTCTTCTCGATATTGAGAGTGGCCGCATTTTCTCGCCTGGTGAAGTACTGATTAAGGGTGAACGCATAGTCGAAGCCGGCAGCACTGTTCACCGCCCGCCGGGTGCGGCGGTCATTGATCTGGGCGATCGGACGCTGTTGCCGGGGCTGATCGACGCGCACGTCCATCTTTTCCTGCATCCCGGAGCCGAGGACCTACAGACAGTGCAGGAGTCGGTGCCCCAGCGAACCATTGTGGCAACGCTGGCCGCGCGAGACGATCTGATGGCTGGATTCACTGCCGAGCGCGACATGGGGACCGAAGGCGCGGGCTCGGCCGACACCGCTGTTCGTGATGCGATCAATCGCGGCGAAATTCCCGGCCCCCGGCTCAGGATCAGCGGCAACGCAATCAATATCCTCGGAGGACATGAAGACGCAATCGGCTACAACCCGGCGCAGCATGTCCTGCCGAACGCCGATTTTGCCAACAGCGCCGAGCAGTTGATCGAAGTAATGCGCGAGCAATTCAAAGAGGGATCGGACTTCGCGAAGATTTATGAAACTGGCGCAGATTCCCTCCACGATGGATTTCTGTCAAGCCCTTATCAGTACAGTGAAGCCGAACTGAGCGTCGCGGTGCATGAAGCCGCTCGCGTCGGCAAACGGGTTGCCGTGCACGCAACCGACGATCCGGGGGCTTTGTATGCAGCCCAGGCGGGGGTGGCTTCGGTTGACCACTCGTTCCAAATCGGGGACGAGACCATGCGCATAATGCACGAAAAGCATATTTTTGCCGTGCCGACATTCACCATTCAGGAGTACTTCGTGGCGCACCCGTTAGCGCCTGGAGGCGGCCCGAAAGAGCAAGCCATTCTCGATCTGCACGCGCAGAATTTCCGCAAGCAGCTTGCTGCCGGGGTGCCCATCGCCATGGGTTCGGACGTCGGTCCATTCCCTCACGGGACCCAGGCGCGCGAGTTGGAGCTGATGGTGAAGTTCGGCATGACGCCACTCGGCGCATTGCAGGCCGACCTCACCAATGGCGCGAAACTGCTGGACTGGGAGGGCCAGATCGGAGCACTCAAGCCGGAATATTTTGCTGACATCGTCGCAGTTCCCGGCAATCCGCTTAATGACATTGGTGCCTTGCAGCATGTTGAGTTCGTGATGAAGGGTGGAACTGTTTACAAACATCCATGAATACCCCGTAAAGTGGGTCTGCGGGTTTGCCTGTACTTACTTCCTGATGTATAACCCTGTGTTCGTTCCCAAATTATGAGATCCGCTAAAGTTCTGTTGCTCATTCTCTCAGTCTCAATCGGCACATTCACCTTCGCTCAGAACAAACCGAAAATAACCCTCGACGAGTTTTTTAACTCTGTCAGTTTTTCTTCTATTAAATTGTCCCCCGACGGAAATTCGGTCGTAATCGGTACCGAACGCGCCGACTGGGACCGGCAAATTTTCAGCAAGAATTTGTGGCTGTATCGCGCCGTCGGCGACAATGGGACATTGATTCCGCTAACCCAATCGGGACATGACACCGAACCGCAGTGGTCGCCCGATGGAAAATGGATTGCGTTTCTGTCCGATCGAAAGTCGGATGACGCCGCAGATGCGGCCGACGACACCGACGATGATTCCGCCAAAAAAGACGAAGGCGTTGATCAGATTTACTTGATCGATCCACGCGGTGGTGAGGCTTTTGCCGTCACTAGCGGGGCCGAGGAAGTGCACGCGTTTTCATGGTCTGCCGATTCGAAGACACTGTATTTCGCGACCCGCAATCCCTGGACCAAAAAGAAAAAAGACGAATACCGCAAACAATGGAAAGATGTTGTGCAGTACCGCACCGCGGAGCGAGGGGACACCATCTTCGCACTGGAAGTTTCTGGCGCTCTTGCCACTCATGCGGCTGCGCCTGCCAAGACACAAACAAAAGCCGACAAGGAATCCGATGTAACGACCGGGGCCCGTGCCATTGCAACATCCCCGCTAAGGGTTGACGAACTTCGAATCGCACCGGACGGCAGCAAACTCGCATTCATCGCCAATCCCATAAATAAGCGTGAGGAAAAATTCGATGACTACGAAATCTACGTGGTCGATCTGTCAGATGTGGGGCGGGCGCCCTCGCCCGCCAATGCAGACAACGCAGCAAACGCATTCGCCGAGCCCCGCCGCCTCACCCACAACCAGGCCGTAGAGCACGATCTCAAGTGGGCAAATGACAGTCGTCACATGTTCTTCACCATCGACGTCGGCGATGTCACAGCCCCCTATCGCGACCTGCAGCCGCACCTTTATTG
>JBOGLH010000171.1:0-8534 GCA_050746025.1 Terriglobales bacterium
ATGGAGGCGGCGGGCCTGGGCTCGCGGCAGGACTTCCTGAAAGCTGCTAGCTCGGACACCGCCCTCATTTCGGACATCGATCCGCAAGCCGAGTCGCTCGAAGGCTACCTCTTCCCTAACACGTACGAGTTCACCCGCGCGCAGAGCATGCACGAAATGGTCGCGATCATGGTCAAGCAATTTCGGCGGGTCGCGGGCGAGATCGGGCTGACGCAGGATTTTCACCGCAATGTGACTCTGGCCTCGATCATCGAGAAAGAGACTTCGGTGCCCGAGGAGCGGCAGGAAGTCGCCAGCGTTTACCTGAACCGGCTGAATGATCGAGTGCCGCTGCAGGCCGATCCCAGCGTGATTTACGCGGAACTGCTACAAGGCGCATACAGCGGGGCCCTGCATCACGACGATATGAGTTTCGCCTCCGCGTATAACACTTACCATCACATCGGCTTGCCACCGGGTCCGATTGCGAACCCGGGAAAAACTTCGCTGCAGGCGGCAATGTATCCCGCCGATACCAAATTCCTTTATTTTGTGAGTAACGGGAACGGCCACCACAATTTTTCAAGCACCCTGGAAGAGCACAACCGCAACGTGGCTGCGTTACGTCGCGCCGTCGCCAAGCGCTAAAGCGGAGCTCAAAACAGCCGATTCACCATAAGGCACTCGCGCTGCAAATTCCTCGAAGCGTAGCGGTGCCATTCGCCATCTCTATATACTGTCTATTAATAGGTTTGTAAGCCGAATGCCCTTATTCCGTCGATATTGCCTGATTCTTCTGCTGTCGAGCACCGTTTTCACCACGGGTTGCCTTTTTCATACCCACCGGGTCGAGCAAACTATCAGTCCTGTGCCTTTGAAGTCCGCCACCAAAGAGCAACTGATCGCCTACATCAACTCGCAAGCGGCCAAAATCCAGACCATGCAGGCGACGGTCGATATTGACACCTCAGTCGGTGGCGCCAAAAAAGGTAAAGTCACTGAATATAAGGAGATTCGGGGTTACGTTCTGGCCCGGAAGCCGGCCATGCTACGCATGATCGGACTGATGCCGATCATTCGTAACACCGCGTTCGACATGGTCAGTGATGGTCGCGAATTCAAGGTTTCGATCCCGCCGAGGAACCGTTTCGTGGTGGGGCGGAACGACGTGACGGTTCCAAACCCACAACAGCCGCTCGAAAACCTGCGCCCACAAATTATTTACGACGCGTTGTTGCTGCGTCCGATCGATCAACAGAACGAAAAGGCAGTCCTTGAGAATGGCACCGAAATTGTGACCGGCGACAAGAATCGTAAATTCCAGCAGGCTGACTACGTGATCGACGTAATTAACTGGACCGGCGCTAACGACGCCTGGCTTTCGCGCAAGATTGTATTCAGCCGGGTAGACCTGCTACCTCACCGCCAGCTGATTTATAACGAGGCCGGAGATCTGGTCACAGACGCCAGCTACAGCGATTACAAGGACTACACCGGCATGCTTTTTCCTTCAGTAATTGAGATTCGCCGTCCCGAAGAGGAATATGACATCACCCTGCATATGGTGAAACTCGAAATCAACCTGCGGCTCGACAGCACCAAATTTGTACTGGAAAAGCCGCCCGGGGCGCAAGAGATTCACCTCGATCCGCAGAGGTCATCCGTCGGCGGCGGATCGCACTGAAGAAACAGAATTTCAGATTGTAGATTTTAGATTGCAGATTAAATTCAAAAGCAAGACCTGGATCATGCGGGCGACGATTCTTAAATCTGAAATCTTCAATTTAAAATCTGCAATGTGCGATCTGCAATTCATGTGCGATGATCGAAGCTTAAGCTAAGAGCTAGGAGCTAACGGCTAACCAGCTGCTTTCCATGATGAACAAAATGATCGTCGCCAACCTCGCCCACCGGCCCGTACGGTCGATCATCAGCATTGCCGCGATTGCACTCGAAGTTGCACTCATACTTTTGATCGTCGGCTTCTCGATTGGATTGTTGAACGATTCGCGATCACGCCAGGCTGGAATTGGCGCCGACGTAATCGTGCTGCCTCCTGGCGCTTCCAACATCGTGGGCCTGACCAGCGCTCCGATGCCGTTAAAAATCGGTGAAATCATTGCTAAACAGCCGCACGTGGCCGTGGTCTCGCCTGTTCTAATACAAGTCTCAACTTCGGGCGGACATTTGCAAAACATATACGGAGTTGACCTGCAGAGTTTTGAGGCGCTACACCCGTTTACCTATTTGAAGGGCGGGCCCTTCGCCGCGCCCGACGACATTTTGGTCGATGACATCTACGCCAATGGAAATCACGCACAGGTTGGCGATACGGTTAATTTACTTGATCAGAGTTTTCGCATCTGCGGAATCGTTGCCCATGGCCAGGGAGCACGCATTTTCCTTCCACTCTCAAAATTGCAGGAGCTCAATGGCGCAGTCGGCCGCGCGACTGCCTTTTATATCAAGGCCGACAATCCGGCGAACGCTGAAACCGTGGTCTCGGAGATTAAAAATGTGCCGCACATGGATACCTACGGTGTCCACTCCATGCGCGAATATCTGTCCATGCTCACCCCTGACAACATTCCGATGCTTTCTACATTCATCCACATTGTCATTGGAATCAGCGTCACCATCGGCTTCATCGTGATCTTTCAGGCTATGTATGCCGCCGTGATGGAGCGTACCCGCGAAATCGGCATTTTGAAGTCACTCGGCGCATCGCGGTTTTACATTATTAATGCGATTCTCCGCGAGACCGCCTTGCTGTCAATCGCCGGCATCATCGTCGGAATCCTGATCAGCATCGCGACCAGCGCCACCATCGAGAAGCGCACCACTCTGCCCGTCGATATCTCCTCGCAATGGATTATTACCGCCATCATTATTGCCATCATCGGGTCCCTCGCCGGAGCCATTTATCCCGCATTCAAAGCTGCGCAAAAAGACCCAATTGATGCCTTGGCCTATGAATAAGTCAATAATGACTAGTATATTAGTCTATTGCCTTGATTTATCGGTGTATGCCTAGTATATTAGGCATATGACAGACCTAAACTCAATTGGCTCCGAAATCGCCCGAAAACGTAAGGCTCTGAGAATGAGCCAATCCGTGCTGGCACATGCTGCCGGCGTGAGCCGAGCTACGATCGACGCCATTGAGAACGGACGATCGGGGGAGCTGGGATTCTCCAAAGTCGCCAAGATCCTCGCTGCTCTCGGACTTGAGCTGACGATGCAAGAGATCCAGCCGCGGCGTCCCACCTTGGACGAACTCCTGGAAGAAGAAGATCGCGATGATAAAGGTCTGGACAGACGGGGCTGAAGCTGGCCTGGTCGACAGGCTGGGCGATCGGGGGAGTGCCTTCTCCTACCTGCCGGGGACTGCGGCGGAGCGGGCCGTTTCGGTGACCATGCCGGTGAGGCTGCCATCGTGGGACATCACTTTCGGGCTGGCGCCAATCTTCGAGATGAACCTTCCTGAAGGTGCGCTACGCGAGCGGCTGCGTCTGGCTTTTGCAAAAGCCACCGGCAGCTTCGACGATTTCGATCTGCTGACCATTGTCGGCCGCTCGCAAGTGGGCCGAATGCGCTACACCGGCGAAAACGAAAAACTCAACGAAGACGTTCCCTTCCAGTCGGTCGATGAAATTCTGGCCAGCCGGCGAGGCGATGATCTGTTCCGCTATCTGGTCGATAAGTTTGCGGTTTTCTCCGGCATCAGCGGAGTGCAGCCGAAAATTCTGGTGCGCGACGAGAATGCGGCGCTGGCTTTAGAAACTTCGAAGCCCAGGCTTTCGCCGAGCTACCGGGGCGCAACCCACATTGTGAAGTTTTGGGAGCCGAATGAATTTCCGCAGCTCGCGGCCAATGAATACTTCTGCCTGAAAGTCGCTGAACGGTGCGGTCTGGAGGTCCCACGATATCGCCTTGCCGAAGATGCAATGGCGTTAGTAATAGATCGATTCGATTTGCGCCCCGATGGCACTTACCGCGGCTTCGAAGATTTTGCTGTGCTAAACGCTAGACGCACCGATGAGAAGTATCGTGGCAGTTATGAAACCTCGATCATGAAGCGGTTTCAGCAGTTCGCAAATTCGCCTCAGGTGCTCGCCGACACTGAGAAGCTTTTCACTCTGATCGCGTTGAGCTGCGCTCTGCGCAACGGCGACGCGCACCTCAAGAATTTTGGCATCGTCTATGATGATGTGCTCGGCCAGGCCAGGCTTGCGCCGGTTTACGACCTGATCACCACGTCCGTTTACTTGCCAAAAGATAGCCTCGCGCTCACTCTCAATGGCACCACGCAGTGGCCCGACAGCAAAGCTCTGCGGCGGCTTGGCGAAACCCGCATGCATGGCACGCCCGCTAAAATTCGCGCGATTTTTGAGCACATCTCTGATGCGATGGCGCAGACCGAAGTTGATCTGCACTCATATATCAAAGGCCATCGCAAATTTGAAGCCCTTGGGCAACAAATTCTGAAGGAATGGGAAGGTGCCCGCCAATTTTCGCTTCAGCCAGCCTGAACGTCACCAAGATAGGATTACTCGCCTGTACTCATCTCCATTTCATGTCGTAACCGAGCGTTTTCAAAATCTGGTTTTCGAATTCATATTGCACCAACGTATTGAAATTATTTCCCGTGAACTCCCATGAAGCCGCGTAATGGCTTGCGGGGCGGGAGTACAGCGAGTAGGCCGCGGCGTAATTCACGTTGCACGGTTGCGGGCAAACAATCAGGCCAGTTGGATCTGGGCGGTTAGTCCCGGTCGCCTCGTAGAGCGCCGAGGAAGTCACGTCCGGCTGGGAGGAAACAACCAGCTGGTGCGGCGAAACACCCAATGCGCGGGAATCTCCGGGCAAAATATCAGGCGCGACCCTGCTGAACTGTCGCTGTAACGGATTCGAATCGATCTGCTGCGAAAGATTTGTCTGTGCCGCCTTCCACAAACTCCACAACTGCGCGTTTGAATGTTGAGTTTCGTTGATGAACCCAATGTCTGCGTCCGACGCAGTCCCGCAGCCCGTAAAGAGTACGCACCCCATGACCACGAGATGCACCGATACACGCATGGCTATTCTCCGAATTCCGAGCAGAACATCGGCAGAAATACGTGCGCACTGCAGCGTCATTACCTCTACGCAGGTGTTACGTCTTCCGGAATCTGGTTACTAGTAGCAGGCGTGGTTACAACGTGGTATGGGCCGCTGCACTGCCGAATGAAAGCCGGCGCGACTCGGCGGGGGGAAGTACGGCGCTGGTTCTACTTATAGGCCCGACCATTATTTCTAACTTTTTCTATGATCCAAATTCGTCCCAGCAATGAGCGCGGAGATGACGAATATGGCTGGCTCAACACCCGCCACACCTTTTCCTTTGACCAGTATCATGAACCGCAGTGGATGGGTTTCCGATCGCTTCGCGTGATCAATGAAGATGTGATTGCGCCTGGCGGCGCCTTTCCTATGCATCCGCATCGCGATATGGAAATCATCACTTATGTTCTTGAAGGGGCACTCGCTCACAAAGACAACATGGGCAATGGTTCAATTATTCATCCCGGCGATGGACAGCGCATGAGTGCGGGCACCGGGGTGCGCCACAGCGAAGCGAATCCTTCGCCGAAAGATCCGACGCACGTCCTCCAAATCTGGATAGAGCCGGATCGCAAGGGCCATGATTTCAGTTACGAACAGAAGCAGTTTGCAGAGTCAGAGAAGCGCGGACGCCTTCGCCTGATTGCCTCACCCAACGGGATAGACAGCTCAATAACCATTCACCAGGACGCGAAATTCTACGCCACGTTGCTTGGGCCCGGCGACGAGGTGGTGCATAACGTAGAAGCAGGCAGATTTATATGGCTTCAAACCGCAAAGGGATCAGTTGAATTGAATGGTCAAACCCTGAAACAGGGGGACGGCGCCGCAATAAGCGATGAACAGCAGATCACCATCAAAGCCATTGAAGATTCGGAACTTCTGCTCTTTGATCTCGCCTGAGCCGCTCATTTCCATCAGCTCACGTTTACAAATATTGATAATTTGATATTCATCTTTTACACAGCTTCACCAATCTATAGGTCGCTTTTGCAGCAGTTTGTGCTTCAATGCAGGTGGGCGAGCAACTTACCCGCCCGCGCCAGCGATGGTTTTAGTCAATAAGCCTCGCAGGAGGTCGTCGTGACCGCAAGCAGTAGTGGCTTTTTCTCTTCTGTGTCATCAGTCAGTCGACAACTTCACATTGTTTCCATAACATTGCTTTTCGCGGCTTCCACTTGTAATGCGCAGCAAGGATCGCCCATAGGGGAACCGCCCGACCGTTCTACTACCCAGGCAGTCACTAATCCAGACTCGCAGCCGCCGACTATCACCGTTCCTGCCGGCACTCATCTAGCGTTAGCATTGACGCACCCAGTCGATAGCCGCACCACTCATCGCGGCGACGAAATTTTTGCGCAGACCACATCGCCGTTAATTGTCTCCAATCAAGTGGCGATACCGGCGGGAACATTCGTGCAGGGCAAAGTAGACAAAATGAGCCGCCGTGGAACTCGAGGCGAGTTGCTGTTGCAATCGCTATCAGTGGTCTTTCCCAACGGCTATGTAGCGTCCATCAACGGGCCGTTAACCATGGAAACCGACGAAGGCACGGCTTTCAGTAATCCTTCGTCCGCCGAAAAAGCGGGTATCATAGCGGCCCCGCTTGCGGGTTTGGGGATAGGCGCTGCTATCGGCGCCGCCCAACACACCACTATGAGCTCTACTCTCGGTGGAACTACATTTACTGAAAGTTCACTGAAGGGTGTGTCGATCGGAAGTCTGGTGGGTTTAGCTGCGGGCGGCGTGGTGTCGATGGTATTGCTGACGCGCAGCCATCACTTTTACCTTGAAGAGGGGTCGCCGGCAGAGTTATCGCTTCCGCAGCCGGTGACTCTGGCACAGACACAAACCATGCAGACTGAGGGCACAATTGCAACCTCGGCAGCTCGCGGTGATTTGCCACGGTCACCGATACCTGCATCTGCCGAGCATGGCACATGCTATATCCCCGGCCGGCCCGGCACGTCTCCAACTTATATTCCAGGCACTCCGGGGACGTTAGATTCGCCCGGAACTACCAGCACGTACATTCCGGGCACGCCACCAACTCCGGCCATTCCGTACCCTTGCCCCTGATAACGAATGTTGTATTACGAATCTTTGGAGAATGATTATTTCCCTGGCGGAAGCGCCGCGGCCGCGTTCACGTGCCGCAGCGCAGTTTCCACGGAGGTCAGGATCACGTCCAGCCCTAAATACACCAGGTCAACTCCAGCAAGCGAGATGATAACGTTTCCCCGCAAAACCACTCCCTGATTCAGCACGTGATCGAGGATATCGAGCAGCGTCATCCCGTCACTAGGATCGTCTCCGGTGAATATGACGGCATTGCTGGTCGCGCTCATTTCGATCTCACTCTATCATCGGGGCGCGAGACAAACGAGTAAGGGGGCCAGGGTCCGGTGCATTCGATCCGGCGCTCTCGCGTCCATTCGTGAGCAAACTTTTCCAACACCAACTCAAACCTTTTGCGTTTCGTGCGCTTTACCAGAAGCGAAGTCTGGAACGCAAGTCCGCGTTGCCCACGGCTCACATTACCGGCCGGCGCGGTTTCAGTCGCAACATCCGCTAATGCCCGCTCGAACTTAATGATGTCCTCGCGTTGGACAGATTTAGTTTTCCGGCTTGGCAACAGCGCCGCTTTCGCCTTCAGGTAGTCTTTGCCTGTGCGAGCTGGGGGCATGACTGTGGGCGCCCGTTCTATAGTGAATACCTTGACGCCCCATTCATCCGCTCCCCTGATGCGCGCGAAATCTTGCTTCAACCGCCGCACCCGTTTCGCAATGTGCTTGCATAAAGAATCCTCGGTACGAAACACAGTGCCAAACCGTGTGGGTAGTATGTCGGTGAGCCGCGAAATCGCCGAGATCACACGCTGGTGCGCGACGCTGGTCTCTGCGAGCCAGTCCAGGTTCTCCATATTACTGGCCAGGTTCTTCTCGAACTCGAGAGCGGAAACACGGCTGATCCAGCAAAACACACCATCGCAATCCACAGCTTCAATTGCAGCGAAGCGGTCAACTCCGATCAGCTCTGGAAGATCACGCACCAGGGATTCAGTGATTCCGTACAGGTAGAGCACCTGATTATCGCTGGTCAATTGAGTCGCCATAGTTCGTCTGTGATGGCGCGCAGCCCATTCGCGCCTGAGATTTCATCAATAAAATTCCGGATTACGATCATTTTTGTGGAAACGCTGCGCGAATTCAGATCGGCCAAAACTGACGATTGCCATGCTGCGGCCGAACGGCAGCGAGGACAACTCCCGGCATCTTTCGCAAAGATAAGACGATTTACGAACAGGGCGCTTGCGGTAAGTCCCAGCTGGTCGAGTTCTGCGAGCAGGCGTTCGGTTTCGCGATCGGGCAGCGGCTCCGGCAGCATGACCGCAAACACACTCACTTCACCGGGGCGCTTGAACGCCTGCAACAACTCACGCGCCCGCAATT
>JBOGLH010000172.1:0-57365 GCA_050746025.1 Terriglobales bacterium
GGACACACCAACGTCGAGGTTGCACATCCGGAAATTCCGACTGACCTCGATCATGGCGCCAGCGATTTCTATCTGGCAAGGGCCGGGTGGCGGTGGACTATTTCTCCGGCACTGATGCTCGACAACCGCGCGGCATACATTCGGCAACCTGTTGCGGAGGTCGATGCGGCAGGAAATGAAACCCATAATTCCTACCAGGAGTGGTCGGGCGGCAGCAATTTAATTTGGAGTTGGACTAAAAACAATTTGCTCGAAGCCGGCTGGACCTTGCGCCGGCTGAGCGGTTCATTTCCCCAGGCCGGCCTGTCCAGCACTGGAGTTGTATTCTCGATGGAGCGCCCTTCCGCCGTTAAGAGTGATGGATACCTGCAGCAATCGGCGAGTTTTTTCAACAATCGAGTCCATCTGCTTGGCAGCATACGCTTCGATTCGGTCACTGGTTATCCGCCGCATCCGTTTTCGCCTCAAGGCTCGGCGGCCGTGCAAATCGCGCACGCCACTCAGTTGCAATTCGGATATGGACACTACATCCAATATGAATTCCCTCCTTTTGACGCGCCGCCGTCCGGCTGCGCACCTTCGGTGCAATCGTGGGAGACCGCCAACCATTTCACCGCGTCAATTGAACAACGCTTGGGAGAAAATTCTCGTTTTCGCGTCCAGGCGTTCGACAGAGAAAGTGCGGAATTGCAACACGCCGGGCCAACCGCCTGTCCTGGAATCGCCTTGTTTAACGCGGGCACTCAGACATTTGGGCACACTCATTCGCGCGGATTTCAATTTACGGCGCAAAGGCGAAGCGCGAACCGGTTGTCTGGATGGATCGGGTACACGTTGGTTTACGCGCGTGAAAACCAGCTATTTCGGAATCCAATAACTAAGTTCTTTGCGTTCAGCCCTGACTTCAGCAGTTTTGAAGACCAGCGGAATTCGCTGAATGTTTTTGCGACCTACCGATTCAAACCCAGCATCATTTTCAGCGGGAAGGTTCTCTACGGTTCCGGGTTCCCTATATCTGGCGGACTCCAGCGCGGTCCGGGCGGAACGCCAGTTACCGCGCCGGTCATCCGCTTCGGGCCTTACCTGCGGGCGGACTTCCGGGTGGACAAAAGCTGGGCCTTCACCCGCTGGAAGATGACCTTGTACGGCGAAGTTTTGAATTTTACGAATCACCCGAACCGGATCGTCACATCACAGGAATTCTTGCCCAATGGTGGATTGTTGACTACGACGGCGGAGGCGCTCCCGGTTACTCCCACAGCGGGGCTGGCTTTCGAATTCTAGAAAAGCTCATTTACACCGCTTTACCTAGCTTGACCACTCTTTACGCAAGTTCAGCAACTAGCGCCGACGCACAGCGCATCTGTGCGGAGTAGAACCCGATATCCCAAATCAATCTTCAATTTCAGGAGACCTTCGTGATTTGTTTTCGGAAACCGGCACTTCCCAGCATTGCCCTGAGCGCGTTGAGCGCCATTGCCTTCACCACCGGATGCGGTTCAAGCAGCACGCAAGTACGCTTACTGAATGCAATGGACGGACAAACCAGCATCAACCTGGTAGTCGGCAATAGCACGCTTGCAACCGGGGTCGCTTTCGGCGCCGCGTCCAGTTACACATCGGTGGGGTCAGGTTCGCAGACTATCGAGATTCAAGCCAATAGTGCGACTCTTTTCAATCAAACCGTGAGCATTGCTTCCGGGCACAACACCGTCCTTGCGACTAATTCCGGACCGACCGTTTTCACCGATAACAAAACCACTCCTTCTTCCGGCAACATTCAGATACGCGCCATCAACGCGTCCACTTCTTTGGGGACAGCCGATGTTTACGTAATCGCTCCTGGTATCGACATTTCGACTGTGAATCCAACTTTTTCGGCGCTCGCATACCAATCGGCATCGTCCTATGCCACGGTGGCGGCGGGAAGTTACCAGATCGAGTTTGCTCAAGCGGGATCCAAGAATGAGCTGATCAACAGCAACGCGGTCTCATTCAGCGCCGGTCAAATCCGTACTGTGGTCGCGTTGGATAATCCCAGCGGCGGTTTCACCACCGCCGTGCTCTCGACCTGAACTGATTTTCAGGATCTGGCCGCATAGACTGCCTGTTTGGTTTTAGATTTCGCCGGGCCGCGAATCGCGCGACTTCCGCTATATTCGAAGCCAGCGAAAACTATGAACTGGAAAGATCAGGCAGGCAGGATCTATGCCATTCTTGACGCGTCCTGCTTTTCTTCTGCACAGCTTCTGTTTGACGCGGCGGACGGGCTCGCCACGGCGGGAGTAAAGATTCTTCAGTACCGCCACAAGTCGGCCGATGCTCGCATCATGCTCCAGCAGGCCAAAGAATTAAAGATGCGGATCGGATCGCGCGCGAAACTCATCATGAACGATCGCGCCGACCTCTGCCTGGCAGCGGACTTCGACGGCGTTCATGTCGGCCAGGACGATCTATTGCCGGAGAGCGCGCGGAAGATCATAGGCACGCGCCGTTGGCTGGGCGTGTCCACGCACAATCCCGAACAGGTGGTCGAAGCTGATCGAACCTCCGCCGACTACCTTGCCATCGGCCCAGTATTCGCTACTGCGAGCAAGGCCAAGCCAGATCCGATCGTCGGCCTAGCTGGCGTGCGGCGCGCCCGTGAGCTCACGACCAAACCTCTGGTCGCCATCGGTGGAATCACGCGGCAGAATTGTTTATCTGTCATCAAAGCCGGGGCTGACTCAATCGCGGTAATATCCGATCTGGTGCGCGATCCTCGTAAATCAGCAGACGAATTTTTGCGCATTCTGGGGTAAAGTCTAGTGGACATTACTTGGGTGGCAGCTTGAATGGTTGATTGCTGAGACTGGATCATTCACTCGCTTGCCACTGACCACTGGTGTCTGGAGAATTGCCTGAGCGTACAAACCACCATCGCCACCGACACCGCCTCCTCAGCCGATCGTGACTTTGTAAAGGGCCTGGGCCTTACCAGTTCGACCATGCTGGTAATGGGTTCGATGATCGGGTCCGGGATCTTTCTCGTTTCCGCAGAAATCTCCCGCGAAGTTGGTTCGCCCGCGTTGTTGATCGGCGCGTGGTTGATTACCGGATTTCTCACCATCACCGCCGCCCTGAGTTATGGCGAACTTGCAGCCATGATGCCGCACGCAGGCGGTCAATATATATATTTGCGCGAAGCCCTCGGGCCGCTATGGGGCTTCCTCTATGGATGGACCCTGTTTCTTGTCATTCAAACCGGCACCATTGCCGCTGTGGGCGTCGCCTTTGGAAAGTTCTTCGGCGTCTTCTTTCCCTGGATATCTTCAACCCACTGGCTACTCCATCTGTTCAAAGTCCCGCCCATTCACATCGGATCGTCAATCGTTGTGGGCAACATGGATGTCGGCGTCAACACCCAGAATCTGATCGCCATCCTAATGGTCGTCGCGCTTTCGGTAATCAATATTTTTGGAGTCAAGACTGGCGCGGTAATCCAGAATATATTCACCTTCGCTAAGGTCGCAGGATTGCTCGGATTAGTGATAGTGGGGCTTTTCATCGGCCGGAATGCCGCCGCGCTGGCCGCAAATTTCGGCGCAAATTTCTGGCAAGGAGTGAAGGCGTTGCATCCCATTCAGGTTGGTGCCGGCGGTCCGCTAGTGTTAGTGAGCACACTAACCATTCTCGCCGTCGCGCAAGTCGGTTCGCTTTTCTCGGCTGACGCGTGGAACAACGTGACCTTCACCGCCGGAGAAGTCATCAATCCCAAGCGCAATCTTCCGATCTCGCTGGCTCTTGGCACCGGAGTGGTGATCGCCCTCTACATCGCATGCAACGTTATCTATCTGAACGTTCTCCCGCTGCACGGTTCGCCCGACGGAGCGACCATTCTGCAGCGTGGAATTGAGCACGCCACCGAAGACCGCGTTGCCACCGCCGCTCTCACTCAGATGTTCGGCAGCATCGGCGGCTATCTGATGGCGGCCGCCATCATGGTTTCCAGCTTCGGCTGCAACAATGGCCTGATTCTCTCCGGCGCGCGCGTCTATTACGCCATGGCGAAGGATGGTTTGTTTTTTCGTGGCGCCGGTAAATTGCATCCCAACTACAAGACCCCGGCAGTTTCGTTGATGGTGCAAATGGTCTGGATTTGCATTCTTTGCGTTACCGGCAGCTACGGCCAATTGCTGGATTATGTAGTCTTTGCAGTGCTGGTGTTTTACATTCTCACGATTGCGGGCTTGTTCGTTTTGCGTTTCAAGCGTCCCCATGCGGAACGGCCTTATCGCGCGATCGGATATCCGGTGCTCCCGGCCGTTTACATCGTGATGGCAATTTTTATTGATATCGTGCTATTGCTTTACAAGCCGCAATTTACTTGGCCGGGGCTGATCATCGTGTTGCTCGGAATTCCGGTTTATTATGTTTGGCGCTCACGTCGGCCTGTTGCCGAAGCCGCGGTTTAAGGAGAACTTACATTAATGGGTAATCTGCTAGCCAAGAAGCCGCTGGAACAATTAATGAGCGAGGCGCAGGAGACTGGTGAGCATAGTCTGAGACGCGCTCTAGGACCGCTTAACCTTGTGACTCTCGGCATAGGCGCAATCATCGGCGCCGGAATTTTTGTAATCACCGGTCAAGCCGCGGCGCAATTTGCCGGTCCCGCCATCATCATCTCATTCATTCTTGCGGGCACGGCCTGCGCGTTCGCCGGACTGTGTTACTCCGAGTTTGCTTCCATGATTCCAATCGCCGGCAGCGCCTACACCTACTCTTACGCGACGCTCGGCGAACTCGTAGCCTGGATTATCGGCTGGGACCTGATCCTGGAATATGCTTTCGGCGCTGCAACGGTGGCGGTCGGCTGGAGCGGTCACTTGCGGGCTTTCATGCACGACATTGGCATGACCCTGCCCGCCATGCCGACTTCGGATTTTGTGCTGTTCGGATTGCCGGTCCACTTGAAATACGATTATGTCGGCTTCCTGATCATAATGGTGATCACCAGTATTCTTGTGATCGGAATCAAAGAGTCGGCGAACTTTACCACTGCAATCGTGATCCTGAAAGTCGCCGTGGTCTGCATGTTTATTGCGCTGGCTACCTCGTTCCTGGTTTCGCACGGCTGGAAACCGAATTATTGGCACCCGTTCATTCCGCCAAATACCGGCACGCGCGGCGAGTTCGGCTGGTCAGGGATCCTGCGCGGTGCCGGTGTGGTTTTCTTTGCGTATATCGGGTTCGACGCGGTTTCCACCGCCGCCCAGGAAGCTAAGAACCCCAAAAAAGATATGCCCTTCGGCATCCTCGGATCGCTGGTGATTTGCACTATCCTTTACATTTTGGTTTCCGGCCTTCTCACCCACATGGTGCCCTACACGCAATTAAACGTTCCTGATCCTGTAGTCATCGGCATCCGTACCACCGGGCATCCGTGGGCGACCTTTCTGGTGGAATTAGGCGCCCTCGCTGGATTGGCTACAGTGATGCTCGTCATGTTGCTTGGCCAGTCTCGCGTGTTTTACTCCATGTCGCGCGATGGTCTACTCTGGCCATGGGCCAGCAAGGTACATCCGCGCTTTCGCACACCGTATCTGACCTCGATTGTGGTTGGATTTTTTGTCGCTGTGCTTGCAACCCTGGTACCGCTGAGCGTTCTCGATGAGATGACTAGTGTGGGGACGCTGTTGGCATTCGTCTTGGTTAGCGCTGGGGTGTGGGTGATGCGCAGGAGCCATCCCCATGTGAACCGTCCCTTTAAAACTCCGATGGTGCCGCTGGTTCCGATTCTCTCGATCCTGTTCTCAAGCGTGTTAATTATTTCTCTCTCCGGCTGGACACTTCTTAGGCTGGTGGTTTGGCTGGCGATCGGCTTGGTCATCTATTTCACTTATAGCCGTCATCACAGTAAGGTTCAGGCGATGGCGCGTGATCCCAAACGTTCGCCAATGATGGCCGACTAAAACGCCGCACTCACTGCCCAGGCGCTGTGGCCGCCGCTGCATTTCGCACCAAATGAGTCTTGGCATATTCGCGTGCCGCATCGATGCGGCTAGTAGTGGCAGGATGCGAATATTTCCATTGCGACTTCTTGTCAAAGACGACCAGATTTAAATCTGTCAACTTCTGCATTGCTGAAATAAAGTGGTCCACTCCGCCCACGAGCTTCCAGCTATAAGCATCAGCGGCTTTTTCCTGTCGGCGGGCCAATGCAATCATAGGAATTGCGCTATACAGATAACCCATACTCAACAACAGCAGAATGAACGGAAGCCGCGACAGGTCAGTCCAATTGACATCCTGTTCGGGAGACGAAATTAAACCTAAGTTAATGACTGAACCCACCAGCCAAAAAATCACGAAAAACGAAGCACACCGCACAGCCACTCGTTTATTTGTGTGATGAAGCGCGTAATGGCCCAGTTCATGGGCAACAAGCGCTTCCACTTCTTCTTCGGAGAGTGTCTTAAGCAGTGTGTCAGTTATGAGAATTCGCTTTGCACGCCCGATGCCGGCAACCATAGCGTTGGCTTTGCGCGTGCGTTCTGATATTCGCCATTCATACATCGCAGCGATTTCAACGCCCGCCTTCTTGGCCAGGAGAGTCAGCCTGGCTTTTAGGGCATCATTAGCCAGAGGCTCCACAGGGTAAAAATATGCGAGGAGCCAAGGCGTCAGAGCGGATGTTAATAGTAGCAACACTGAGGACAGCAGCGCTGCCAACACCCACCCGGACGAAGGAGAAATCACATAAGACATGAACGTGATTTCGATGTACAAGCCACCAAGAAAGAACAGCAGCGCATTCGCTTTTAACCAGTCAAGCAGCCATCTCTTCAAACTCGAATTCGACAGGTGAAAGCTCCGCTCAATCTGAAACCGGTAACAAGAGGCCAGTATCGATCCGACTGAACACGCCAGCCACAAAGAAAGCCAGCAGAGCGCTACTTGCACAAAGAAATACTTGCCGGCGCTCATCGCCAGCACCGCAGACCTTTGATGAAGTCCGAGATAGACGTACCCCCCGCCCGCTCCTAGCGGCAGAAGAAGCTGCAACTGTTTCGCGCCACGCAGCTTCTTCATGTAAGCGCGGCCTGCCGGTTCCATATTTACGCTGGGTTCGGTGATCATGGCTTGCAGGAAGTTTTCCAGATCACAGAACAAAAAACGATATTACGAAAGGTTAGAGCCGGATGCTCAAATCCTGCCCGTGTTTTGACTCTCCTGTTTGCCTCTCAGACTAAAATGTGTGACCCTCGAAAGAACGAAAAGTTTGAGGAAGTTACGGTTCGTAACCGACACAGTGAACCTATGAGAATTGTGACCTCCGCCGAGATGCGGAATATCGACCGAGTGACCAGCGAACGCTTTGGCGTGCCATCTCTTACACTGATGGAAAACGCCGGCTCAGCGGTGGCTGATTTTGCACTGGCCTCCTATCCTAGCGCGAAAACATTCGGCGTGATTTGCGGCAAAGGCAACAACGGCGGCGATGGCTTTGTGGCTGCGCGCAAGCTGCAACAGGCAGGCAAGGAAGTGCGGCTTCTGTTGTTGGCCGGTCCCGCCGAATTGCACGGCGATGGTGCGGCAAATTTCGCTCGCCTGCAAAAGGGCCCGAACTCCCGGGAGTCGGCCGCAGACCGGCCGAATGGCGGATCGCTCGCCATCTTCAACGCTTGGGGTGAGCCGGCTTTTAGAGAAGTTTTCAGTTGCGACGTGTTGATCGATGCCATCCTCGGCAGCGGCTTTCAGCCTCCGGTCATGGGCGTGTACGCGGAGGCCATCGCGAAAATCAATGCGGCGGCCGCTCCAGTCATTGCTGTTGATGTTCCTTCCGGTGCCGCCAGCGACGTTCTGGGCGATCAGACCGGTGCGGTGTCACGTGCCGACGCCATTGTGACTTTTACCGCACCGCGATCAGCGCATGTGTTCGGAAACCTGACCTCGGGACCAGTAGTTATCGCAAACATTGGCACGCCGGACGAGGCAATTCAATCTTCTCTGAATCTGTCGGTGATCACTCCCAAAGATATTGCCGGCCTGCTTGGTCCTCGTCCGCATGACTCCAATAAGGGCATGTATGGCCACGTGCTGGTCGCTGGCGGATCACTCGGCAAATCGGGCGCGGCGGCAATGGCCGGATTTTCGGCGCTCCGGTCCGGGGCCGGGCTCGTCACCGTCGCCACCCCACGGTCCGTGTTAGGAACCGTCGCCGCCTACCGTCCTGAGTTGATG
This sequence comes from Terriglobales bacterium, assembly GCA_050746025.1. Classification (GTDB taxonomy): domain Bacteria; phylum Acidobacteriota; class Terriglobia; order Terriglobales; family Acidobacteriaceae; genus Gp1-AA145. The sequence goes on from JBOGLH010000172.1 coordinate 8,224, forward strand.
ACTGAGCCGTTGAGCGAAACCGATGCAGGAAGCATCGCAAAAGAAGGGCTCGAACAATTTAATCGCCTTGCAGAAAACAAAAGCGTTCTCGCTATCGGTCCGGGGATCTCGCGTCATCCCAGCACCGCGGAATTTGTTCGCGCAATCGTTACGAAGACGCAAATCCCAATTGTGCTTGATGCCGATGGGCTGAATGCATTTGAAGGTCACGCCCAGGAGTTGAACGGCCGAAATCGCACGCTCGTGCTTACTCCTCATCCCGGAGAAATGGCGCGACTCACCTGCTTGACTACCGCGGCCATTCAGCGCGACCGCATCAACGTGGCACTCTCATTCGCGCGAGACCACCAGTTAATTTTGGTCCTGAAGGGCGACCGCACCATTGTCGCCAACCCTGAGGGTGAGGCCTGGGTGAACACAACCGGCAACCCTGGGATGGCGACCGGCGGAACTGGCGACATTCTCACCGGCGTTGTTTCGGGAATGCTGGCGCAACATCCTAAGAGCGCTTTCCTGGCGGTTCTGACGGCAGTGTATCTGCACGGTCTGGCGGGCGATGTCGCTGAGGAGTCCACTGGCGAGCAGTCGGTAGTAGCCACCGACCTCATTACCGCGCTCCCGGAGGCCTTCCGGCGAATTCGTGAACAAGCGGCAGAAAAGTGGGTAAAAATCGGAGACTGGCGGACTTCGGCCACGTGAGTTTGGCCATTGCGCTTCAGTAATCTCCCTTGTTTTTCCCGCCGGTGCAATAGTGGTGCTGATGACACACTATCCCCAGAGTAGCCCCACTCACCGCGCTGCCCGTATAAAACTCCAGACCACGCCGGCTCTTGTAAAGTTGAGCGACGGAGTGCGCGCTAAAGGCCGCCTTCAGATTATTTCCGCAACCGGAGGACTGTTGCAGTTGCCGGTGGCGATCTCCGAAGGCGATTTCGTCGAAGTTGAATTTCAAACCCGTTCCGGCGACGTCAACGGCATGGCCGAAATGCTGAACCCGTTGCACGCCGGCTCGGGAACTGTCTTTCAGCCATTCCGCTTTATTGCGCTGGAAGATGACGCTCACCAGCATCTGCGGATGATGGTCGAGTCCGTGGGCGACCAGACGTTCGCTGGCCTCCGTTCCAGCCAGTGGAGTTCGTTTAAGTCATAAGGCTCGTGCGCCCGGCTATACTGATGTTTCATCGGCAGCGGCATGGCGCGCGAATACACCACCAATTCTCCCGAAGAAACGATTGCGCTCGGGCGTGAGCTGGCGTCTGTACTGGCCCCGCCGAAGATTGTCATATTGCGCGGCGACCTGGGAGCCGGCAAAACCACGCTGGTCAAGGGAATCGCCGAAGGTTTCAAAGCCGCCCGCGAAGAAGAAGTAACCAGCCCCACCTTTACCTTGATTCATGAATATCGCGGGCCGTCAGCGAATGTTTATCACATTGATTTGTATCGCATCGATAGTCAGCGTGCGTTGGAGACGCTCGGGCTCGATGACCTCATGAGCGACAACAGCGTGCTGCTGATTGAATGGGGAGAAAAGTTTGAGAGATTTCGGAAAGACCGAAATGTGGAGATTGCTATTGAAAGAATTAGCGACAGTAAACGGAAAATGACAGTTGCAGATTGAAGAGTCCCATTGCAGATTTCAGGTTTCAGATTGAAAACGGCAGCATTACTCTGCAATCTTAAATCGTAAATCTTAAATCCTTTCAGAACCCCATAATGTTGTACCCGCAATCCACGTAGATAACTTCGCCGGTAATTCCTGAACTCGCGTCCGACGCGAGGAACACTCCCGTCGAGCCGACCTCATTGACATCAACATTTCTCTTTAATGGCGCCCGTTCGGCGTGCGATTTCAGCATGTCGCTGAGGCCAGAGATCCCGCGCGCAGCCAGCGTTTTGATCGGTCCGGCGGAGATCGCATTTACCCGAATTTTTTTCGGACCAAGATCGCTGGCCAAATATCTCACAGTACATTCCAGTGCCGCCTTAGCCACGGCCATCACATTGTAGTGGGGCACCACTTTTTCGGCACCGAAGTAACTCATGGTGATCACGCTGCCGCCATCCTCCATCAGCGGTGCGGCTGCGCGTGAAACTGCGATCAGCGAATAAACGCTGACGTCATGAGCAACGCGGAAACCTTCGCGGGTAGTGTTGATGAATTCTCCCTTGAGCTCTTCAGCTGGGGCAAAGGCCACGCTGTGTACAATCACATGTAATTTTCCGTAGCGATCTTTCAGTTTTGCGAATACACGCGCGATATCTTCGTCTCTGGAAACGTCGCACATGAAGGCTTCGGCGCCGGGAAGCGACAAAATCAGGTCCTTGGCTTCCTGCTCCAGGCGCTCGTTCTGATACGTGATTGCGAGTTTGGCGCCGGCCTGATGCAGGCCCTGCGCAATCGACCAGGCAATGCTGCGCTTATTGGCGACTCCAAAGACGACGGCCACCCGGCCGTCAAGGCTGAAAGGCATGCTTCCTCCTGTGAGAACAAAGAGGATATCAGCGCCGGAAGGCAGACGCTAGGCGGCCCAGAGTAGGTTGTATGTGCGGCGGAAAAACAAGCCCAAACCGGCCGCGCTGCTTGGGGCGTGCTCGGGTCGGCGGCCGGCGGGCATGTGTGTTACTAGAGAAATGAAACCCAAAGGTTCGGACGTAGTTGCGCAGGAAGTTGTGGAAAATTCAGTACTGGTTTGCTCGAGCTACTCCGGAATCGCTAGCGGCTTCATCTTCATCAACTCCGCAAAGCGGGCATCTTTGCGCAGCTCCGCAAATTCGGGGTCAGTATAGACGTCTTTGACATCTTTGTAGCCCTCTTCCATTGATTTGCGCAGGAACTCCAGCGAGTGGTCGTGGTCGCCCATTTTTGCATAAAGTTTGGCGAGCACGTAGTCATAATGCGCTCGGTCCTCCGGCGAGGCCATTTGCGCTGCTATTCCTGTGTGCGATGTGCGCTCGAAAATCTCGGGGTCGAGCTGCACGGCCTTAGCATAGGCTTCAGTCGCATGTTCAAATTCCTTGCGGGCGAAGTAGGCCGCACCCAAATTCGAGTAGAACGACGCCGAATCTGGCTCCAGGGCTAACGCCTTTTTATATTGCTTAATTGCCGCCCGATACTTTCGCCTTTCATAGTGAATCACCCCCAGATTGTTATAAGCTTCGGGGAAGCTGCGGTTTGCCTTGATCGCACATTCAAAGCTTTTTCCCGCCTCTTTGATTCGCTGCAGCATCAGTTCGGCGATTCCCAGCTTGTTGCAGACTGCTGCGTTCTTGGGATTTTTTGTCAGCGCGGCATGGTAGTAATCGATTGCATCCATGTACTGCTTTCCACCGCGCAGATCGTCGCCCTCCTTCTCCAACTCCGAAGCAGGTGCGGTGCTGGACGGCGGCGGAACCTGCCGCATAGGAGGCGCAATCTGTATTTGATCCAGGGATGGGGTTTGCGCGACCGCAAACGAAGTGAAAAAACCGAGAAGCGCTAACGCTAGCGCTTGGCGGAAGGACGCCTGAGACATATCACCCCTCCTGAGCAGGAACTCCTGCCTTAGAGACACCGTGCTGACACCTTAAGTTCCCATCGATGCTAGCGGGCGAGAAGACTCAATGAGGACTGGTGGTGGCATCCGGAGGCTTGGGCGGAGGATCCGGCTTCTTGTCATCCTTAAACATACCAGCGATTTTGCCCAAAAATCCCTTTTTCTTTTCGTTCGACTGGTCCGGTGCCTGGGCTGGAGGAGGCTCGGGTTGGGGGTTCCCCAGGCCCAGAATTTTCGACAAAATTCCGTGAATGCCATTGCCCTGGTCACAGGTGCTTGTAGGCTCAGTGCCAACGATAAAGGCTGCACTGTAGGTTTGCGGGCAGGAAGGTGTTGCCAGCAGATTCGTGATCCGGTCGAGCTGCACATCGACCACGCCGGTTGGCTGCGAGAAAGGCTTCATGTCGGAATAGCGTGGCAACTCGGCAGCTTTCTTCATCAACTCGGTCCAGATCGGTGCTGCCGTCTGTGCACCGCTAAGCCGCAGATCACTGTAATCATCGAATCCGACCCACACTATGCACAACAGGTTGCTGGTGAAACCCGCGAACCATCCGTCATGTGAGCTGCCGGTTTTTCCGGCCGCAGGTTGCTGGAATCCGTGACCCCGAACCGCTGAAAAACCGAGGCCGTTGTTGATTACGCCTTCCAGCATATCGGTCATAACATAAGCCACGCGAGGGTCGAGCACCTGCCGAGTCTCCGGCGAAAAGCCCATCACTGGATCGCCTTGTGCAGAACGCACCGACTTTACCAACAACGGCGAAAGCCGCATGCCGTTGTTTGAGAACACAGTGTAAGCGGCGGCCATGTCCATCGGCGTGGCATCGTATGCGCCTAACGCCATCGCTGGAGTCGCTTTTACCGAAGTGATCCCAGCCGCTTTTGCCAGCTCAGCCACTTTGTCGTATCCCACCTCTTCTGCCATCTTTACCGTGGCATTGTTCAACGACATGGCCAGCGCATAACGCGCAGTGACATCTCCGTGGTATTCCTCCTTGTAGTTGCGGGGCTCGTAGATCTGGTCGCCATACGAGAACGTACTCGGCTCATCCGGCAGAATCGACGCCGGGGTATAGACCGGATTGCTGCCGTCTATGGCAGAGTTCATCGCAGCCGCGTACACGAACGGTTTAAAAATCGACCCGGTAGGCCGTTTCGCGACGGCATGATCGAGCTGGCTTAAACCGTAATTGCGTCCGCCCACCAGCGCCAGAATCTCGCCCGTATGGGGATCCATCGCGATCAACGCAACTTGCGCTTGGGGCCCCGGTTGAACCTGGGTTTCGTATTTTCCCCTGCCGATTTTCACCCGCTTGCTGCGGTGCTTGAGCACCTGATTATCAACCAGCTTGATTCCGCTCTCTACCGCTTGCGCCGCCGCCCGTTGCAGGTCAGGATCGAGGGTTGTATAGATGCGATATGCCTGCTCGTTCATCTCCCGCTCAGGTAGTTTGGGAATCAGTGATTCTCGCACCAGATCGACAAAATACGGCGCCTGACTGGCTTCCACGTTAGGCGGAGCAAGTCTCAGGGGCGCGGCCTTGGCCTTGTCTGCTTGTTCGCGCGTGATGGCATGGGTCTCCACCATGCTGTCGAGCACCAGATTTCGCCGTTCCTGCGCGCGCTCAGGATGCCGATATGGCGAAAGATAACTTGGCCGCTGAATAATTCCGGCAAGTAGCGCGGCTTCCGGAAGCGTGATGTCTTTCAGGTCCTTGTTGAAGTAGGCATGTGCGGCTTCCGCGAACCCGCTGATCTCAAAAGAACCACGCTGCCCCAGGTCCACCCAGTTCCCATAAAACTCGAATATCTCCTGCTTCGTGAATCTCTGCTCGAGTTCCATTGCAATGAGCATTTCGGTCAGCTTGCGTTTGATCGTCTTCTCCGGGGTGAGAAAGAAGCCGCGTGCCAGCTGCATGGTGAGCGTTGATCCACCCTGTTCATGGCGCTGTCGCGTGAAGTCGATCCATGCCGCCTCGGCGAAGCGCAGAAAATTGACGCCATTATGCTGGAAGAAACGCCGGTCTTCAATTGCCAGCACCGCATCGACCAGCGTCTTGGGCATTTCGTTGTAGTGCACCACTTCCCGTTTGGAACGCTGATCGCCTTCAAACAATGAAGTGATCATCTCCGGCTCCAACTCATAGGCCTCAAGTTGGCTTCCCCCATTGCCAGTGATGCTTACTACTTCTCCATCGCGCACCCGAATGGTGGCGGGTTCAGGGCTGTGATAGGAGTTAGGCCCAGGCTCGATCTGTATGCTGCCCGCAGTCAAGTGATAGCTGCCCATCGCCGACTGTCCGCTCTTTTCCGTATAGCCGGTGTGGCGCAAGGCGGCAGCAATCTCTTTGAGGTCGGCCTTTTCTCCAATCCCGATCGACACTGGCCGGGCATAGATCTTGGCCGAGTTGGCGAACACTGATCCTTCAAAGCGGTGGGCGATGATGCGTTCATATTTGACATAGTAATAGGAGAAGAAAACCGCGAATACTACCGCCATAATGAGAAATGTTCCCAGCGCAAAACGCAGCACGGGATCGCGGCCTGGCTTACCTGACCGGTTTCTTCGACGCGGAATTCTGATTTTTATGGCCACGTTTTGGCGCAGTAACCCCAGGGTTTAAACAAAATCATGTCACTGCTGGTGAGATGCGCGGCGCGAGCAATCATTACCAGAGCATGCCCGGCCGTGGGCCGGAGTAGTTCCATTCTAATAGATGTTTTGCTTCAAATCGATCACGCGGTAGGTGGACGTACCTCTAGAGTACGCCCCGGTTTTCTGTAGATGCATCGAAGTGCAGGTCCATGGGATATCCCGGAAGCTCCACATGCACTACATACGGCGCACGAATGATGATGCTACCGCTGAATTGCGCACCCTGGCGCTGCACGTGGATCTGTTCCTGCGTGATCGGGATATCGAGGTCCTGCGCTTTGCGAAAGATGGCGGTGCGAATATCGTTTTCGCTCTTGCTAGTGTAAGTATCCAGGGTGGCTTCGTTCTTTACCGCATCCTGGAATTGGTAATTCTCAAAAAAAGGAGGAATGATCTTTGCACCGACGTAAACTGCGCCGGCAATCAGGAACAACGTCAAAAACATTTTTATGGTGCTCATCCTGCTCGCTCCGCAGAAGCAAGCACATTGGCACTACTTATGCGCTCGCTCCAGAACTTCCTGAAAATACTCGACTATGCCTGCGATGCTAACATCCTGGGATTGCCGGGTCGAGCGCTGAACCACTTCCACCCTATCTTCGGTAACCTTTTTGCCCACATTAACCCGAAAGGGTATGCCCACTAGGTCAGCATCCTTGAACTTCACCCCTGGCCGTTCGTCCCTGTCGTCTAGTAACACGTCAAAACCGGCTGATTCCAGGCGCTGGGCAATGGTTTCAGCGGTGCTCTTCAGCTTTTCGTCGGAGACATTGGTCGGGGTAATGATGATGTCAAAAGGCGCAATTGACTGCGGCAACCAGAAGCCATTTTCGTCATTACTTTGCTCAATGGCCGCCGTCAGAATGCGTTCGATTCCTATGCCGTAACAACCCATGATCGGCATGACTTCCTTGCCATTTTTGTCGAGCACGCGCGTGCCCATCGATTCCGAATACTTGTAGCCCAGCTTAAAAATGTGTCCGATCTCGACCGCGGTATCCATGCGAAGCGGCGAGCCGCAATTCGGACAAGCATCGCCCGTCGCGACTGCTCGCAGATCGACATAGGCTGTCGGTTCGAAATTCTTCCCCGGCGTGATGTTCTTGACGTGATAGTCCTCCTTGTTCGCGCCGGCGATCAGATTGGTGCGGCCCTCAAGCGCTTTATCGACGAACAAAATTGGGTCTTTGTTGTCGACAAGACTTTTCGCCCACGTGATTCCCAGAGGTCCGAGAAATCCAGCTGGCGATTTGAAGAGTTGTTTGATCTCTTCTTCCTGCATGGGCCGGGTTTCTTTGCCAGCGAGCGCAGTCGCAAGCTTGGCCTCATTCAATTGATGATCGCCACGCATCAGCACAACCACCGCACGGGGCTCGATTTCATGTGAGGCTTTGGGGGAACGGGCGTCCCCGCCCGGGCTTGACTCGATCATCAATGCCAGGGTTTTGATCTTGTTTTTCGGCGAAACCCCCAAAAATCGCCCTACTTCCTCGATTGTCTTCATTCCCGGGGTATGCACTTCCACCGGTTCACCGTCCCCCTCAGGCCAAAGATCTGTTACAGCCTCAAGCTTCGAGGTCGCCTTTTCCAGATTCGCCGCATACTTGCAATTTGCGCAGCTCACCACCTGGTCCTCTCCCGCCCGCGTGTACACCATGAACTCTTCCGATTGCGATCCGCCCATCGCTCCCGAGTGCGCGTCGATGATTAAATAATTCAGCCCGCAACGGTCAAAGATTCGCTGGTAAGTCTCACGATGCTTGTGGTACGACAAATCCAGACCTGCATCATCGATATCAAACGAATAGGAATCTTTCATCAGAAATTGCCGTACTCGCAATAGTCCTGCCTTTGGCCGTGGCTCATCGCGAAACTTGGTTTGAATCTGATACCAGATTTGCGGAAGTTGCTTGTAGCTGCGCAGTTCCTTACGCGCGATCGCGGTCATGTTCTCTTCGTGAGTCATGGCTAGGCACAGCTCGGCGCCCTTACGATCTTTGAGGCGAAAAAGGTTTTCGCCCATCACCGACCAGCGACCGCTTACCTCCCATAATTCCCGTGGGTGGAGCGCCGGCAGATAAAACTCCTGTCCGATGCGGTCCATCTCCTCGCGGACGATGGCGCTGATTTTGTTGAACGATCTCTGTCCAAGAAACAGATAAGAGTAGATCCCTGCCGCCAGTTGCCGAACATATCCGGCGCGTACCAAAAATTTATGGCTGGCGACCTCGGCATCCGCCGGCGCCTCGCGCAATGTGGGAATAAAAAGCTGTGACCAGCGATGCATAATTAAAAGTCCTGGATGAAAGGGAATTGGATATTGTAGCGAAAGATACGAGCTTAAGCGGTCACATCCCTGAGACGCACAGAACTTCAAATCACCTGGTAACTCTCGCGCCAATTTGGGGAGAGAACTCTAAGCATCTCCTCCGCAATAGTTTTCAGTAGACGGACATTAATTTCTTTGTTGGCATCGCCCTCGTCGATGGATAGGTAGACGGGAGCCACCATACGACGCATTGGTCTCCCCTGCTCAATGTCACGGTCGGCTAGTTCCCAGTAAATGTGGACGCACTTGCCGGCTGCGTCTGCAAGCCAAATAGATGATCGGGTGCTCACGGCTTCTTTCCCATTGTCAAATCCTGATTTTATCCTGATTGGACGTTAAAGCGGCGGCATAAGAGGCGCGGCAGTGCCCGGGCGGGAAGCAAAAAAGAAACGATTCCCGTAAGGGGGCGCACCCATAAACGATCACGTCCTTCTCAGCCGCGCCAGTCCTACTCCTGCGCCTATCAGCAACGATCCCGCAACTCGATTCGCTATTTTTTCAAATCGCGGACTACGCGCCGTGTTCAGCGCCCGACCGGCAAGCTGTCCATAGGCAAACAAAATCACAAACTCCACCACGATCGAGCTGATTCCCAGCAGCAGAATTTGAAATACAACATTGTGATGAGCATCGATAAACTGCGGCAGGATCGCGGTAAAAAACAAGATCGCTTTCGGATTGGCAGCCTGCAGCACAAAGCCGTCCCGTAGAATCCTCGGCCCTGCGCGCGAATCGTCCACCGATTCAGGCAGCGACAACACCGAAGTCTTTGCCAACAAACTGCGGAGACCCAGGTACACCAGATAACCCGCGCCCAGCCATTTGATCAGAAAAAACAATTTGTACGAAGCCACGATTACCGCCCCGAGGCTAGTCGCCGAGAGCGTGAAGTAAAGCGCGTTGGCGCTCAAAATTCCCCAGCTTGCCCAAACTGATTTGCCCGGGCCGCGCCGAATCGCCTGCGACAAAACATAAAGCACCGCAGGTCCTGGCGTGACGCTGAGCACCGCTTCGGTCATCACGAATAGGAACCAGATTTGCCAAGTCATAACACGGTCGCGCGTCGTGAGTCCTCCGCCTCAATTTCGATGATCCCAGCGGATGTTCGCAATCTGAAATCTACAATTTTCTGACTTCTCTACACCATCTCCGTTCCCCACAAATCATGCAGATGAACGATGCCCTCGAGATTAGTATCCGCATCGACTACGACCAGCGAGGTAATCTTGCGCTCCTCCATGATCGCCATGGCGGTTGCCGCAAATTCCGCACCGGAAACCGTCTTCGGATCGCGGATCATGCACTCTTCGGCGCTCATATCCAGAACGTCTTTTCCTTTCCGCTCCAATAACCGCCGCAGATCTCCATCGCTGATGATCCCTACCAGTCGCCGGCCTTCCACCACTGCAGTCACGCCCAGTTTCTTGCGCGACATTTCGTAGATCACATCCGGCATCTTGGTTTTCGGCGAAACTCGCGGCACTGCTTCGCCTTTGTGCATCAGTGTTTCCACCCGCGCGAGCCTTTTTCCCAACTTCCCGCCCGGATGCAGCCGCGCAAAATCTTCTTCTTTGAATCCTTTCTTCTCGGCCACTGCGACTGCCAGTGCATCACCCAGCGCTAACATGGCTGTGGTTGATGCCGTCGGCGCCAATCCCATGGTGCATCCTTCTTCTGCGACCGCGCAGCTCAGAGATACTTCTGCCGCCGAAGCCAAAGTGGACTGCGTTGCATGCCTTTTTTCCCCGACCCCGACTTCGATTTCGTCGCATGTAACAGCAATCAGGGGTAGCCGGAGGCGCTTTATCGTCGCCAGCAGTTGCAGAATCTCGTCCGTTTCGCCGCTTGCGGAAAGCGCAACCACCAGGTCTCCATGTGCCAGCATCCCCAGGTCACCGTGCAATGCCTCCACCGGATGCATGAACAATGCCGGCGTTCCCGTCGAACTCAACGTAGCGGCGACTTTGCGTGCGATCAATCCGCTCTTGCCCATTCCCGTGACCACCACGCGACCGGCGCAGCAATATAAGAGCTCGACTCCACGATTGAACGCGTCCGCCATTGGTCCAGCAATCCTGTCAGCCAAAGCAGACAGGGCTTGAGCCTCGATGCGCACCACATTCTCACCTATGTGATTCATGATCAGAGCAGGGAAGTAAGGATGTTAGCAAAAAGAAAGGCCAGTGATGATTGATTATTGAGCGGCAAACTTGACTAGTCGGGCTGGCTCATCCTTCGGTGTCCGTTTCACCACAACTGAGACTGCCCCACCCTTTGCGTTTTTCAAAGGGTGGGAACTTCGGACGCTTGCGTCATATGATGTTTTCAGTTTCAGGATCTTTAATTTCCGGTTTCTTAATCTCTGTCCCTACCATAACTCCCAAAGTCGGTGGTACCCACCCTTCGAACACCGCGAAGGGTGGGGCAGCCATTTACGCTGCTGATTACTGCTTTACCAAACCCTACACGCGTTCTTGCTGACCATGGGATCTCCGGCTTTGCAGCTGAATGCATGCTCGAAGTCGGTCGAGTTCTGCACCACGCCATCCACTCTCCATTTTCCTGGAGAATGCGGATTGGTGGTGACCATTGCGCGCGACAGCTCAGGCCGCCGCAGTTCGCACCAGATGCGTGCATAACCCAGATAAAACCGCTGCTCGGGGGTATAGCCGTCGATGGTTTGTGATGCCTTTCCACCCTTGTTGTCCGCTATGTAATGATGCAGCGCCGCCAGCGCAATCCGCGCGCCGCCGTTGTCTGCCGTGTTCTCGCCCAGCGTGAGCCGGCCGTTCAGTTTGAGATCGTCGATCGCGGTGAACCCGCTGTACTCGTTGGCCACACAGCTGGCACGTTCTTCGAACTTCTTTCCATCTTCCGGCGTCCACCAGTCGCGCAAATTTCCCTGCGGATCATACTTGCGGCCCTGATCGTCGAACCCATGCGTGAGCTCGTGCCCGATGACCACGCCGATGCTGCCAAAGTTGGTGGCATCATCGGCCTCCTTGTCGAAAAATGGAGGCTGCAGGATTCCCGCGGGGAACACAATCTCATTGCGCGGCGGCGAATAATACGCATTCACCGTCGGCGGAGTCATGCCCCATTCGTTGCGGTCGACCGGCTTGTCGATCTTGTTGACATCCCGTTTCGCCTCGAATTCATTGGCCCGGAGAAAATTTCCCAACAGATCGCCACGCACGATGTCCACCGAGCTGTAATCGCGCCACTTGTCGGGATATCCAATTTTGTTGCGGATCGCGCTCAGCTTCACCTGTGCCTGTTTCTTAGTCACATCCGACATCCAAGAGAGGTTCTGAATGTCGTCTGACAACGATTTCTCCAGCGCTTCTACCATCTTCAACATGCGCCGCTTTCCGTCAACGCCGAACGTTTGCTCTACATAGCGCTGCCCCAGGGCCTCGCCCAGTTCGTCATCGACTGCCGCCACACAGCGTTTCCAGCGGGGCTTGATCTCGGATTGTCCGGTCAGTGCCTGCTCCATCTTGAAATTCGCGTCTACGAATGGCTTCGAAAGCCAGGGCGCGGTTCCATCCATCAGATGCCAGCTCACATATGTCTTCCACGCATCCAGCGGCTCTGATTCAAGCAACTGATTCACCTGCTTAAAAAATTCCGGGTTACTCACGTTCAACTCAGAGATCTTCGGCGCGTTCACATCTGCGAGAAATCTAGCCAGCTGAAAGTTCGCCGCCAACTGCGATGCCTCGTCGCTGCTCATCTTGTGATCGCGCGTCTTCGGATCACGCCGCGCGGTGCGGTCCATCGCGGCCTTGGCCAGCGCGGTTTCAATACGCAACACGGTTTTTGCCGATTCCGCAGCCTGTGCCGGTGTCTCGCCGGCAAGCGTGAATAATTGGGTCACGTACGCGATATATTGCCCACGGATCTTCGTCATGTGAGCATCATCTTTAAGGTAGTAATCGCGGTCGGGAAGCGTCAGACCGCCTTGGTCGATGTAGGCAATTACCATGTCCGCATTGTGCAAGTCAGGCTGGCTATAAAAACTAAATAGTGGATTCGGACCCATCATGTGCACCCGCGCAATTGCGTCGATGAGAGCTTGTTTGTCCTTAACTCCCGCAATGCGATCGAGTTCAGGTTTCAGCGGCTCAAGGCCTTTCGCATCCACTGCTTTCTCGTCCATACACGATTCGTAATAGTCGCCGATCTTCTGGTCGACCGAATCCCGCTCCGGATTATTCGCAGCGGCTTTCTCCAGAATCCCCTTCATGATCGTCTCATTGCGTTCGAGTAGTTCGGGGAAGGTGCCCCACGAGGACTGGTCGGAGGGGATCTTCGCGGTCTTCAGCCAGTTCCCGCACGAGTATTGAAAAAAATCGGCGCATGGATCGGCGGTTTTATCCACGGCGCTGAATGCCGCGTTCGATTCCGATGGCGAACTGTTCGACTGGGCGAACGTAAGGCAGGGAACGACTGAGAGCAGCAGAAAGAAAATTAAATATCGGCGCACGGTTGACCTCATGTAAGACTTGATGAACTGGCGATTTTAGGCCTAGAAGCATTCGACGGGCAAGAGCAGAGAAGGTTAGATACCTCTGTAGAGACGTAGCTTGCTACGTTTAGATGGTGGCAAGAATTCATGTGGGGACGGCCGCCCATGGCCGTCCAGAAGCTCCGCAAGATGTCACGGGCGAGGACGCCTGCGCCACACGGGACTTGTTCTTCATTGACTTCCCGGGCTCCGCTCCCCAATATATTGCTCCACAACTTTCTTCCACTTGCCCTGTGCTTTGAGAATGAACTCGATCACATCCCGCAGCGCGCCGCCGCCGCCGCTGTGTTTGGTCACGTAGTGAGCGTCGCGCTTTACTTCGTCGCGCGCATTGGCTACGGCGACCGCCAGTCCGCAATTCCACATCACCGGCAAATCGATGACGTCGTCGCCCACGTAGCAGGCCTGGTCCGCGGTCATCTTTTCCTGCTTCAGAATCTCTTTGAAGACACCGAGCTTGTCATTGATCCCTTGATGCACGTGATCGAGCTTCAGATCGCGCGCGCGCAATGCCACCGTCTCCGAAATTCTTTTCGTGATCAGTCCGGTCTTCATTCCGCCCAGCCGCGCCATTGATATTCCGGCTCCGTCGTGCGCGTTATACCCCTTGGCTTCAACGAAGCTTTCGCTGTGCAGGCCAAAGCCGCCCTGGCCACCGTGTTTGGCCGACTGGTCACGAACCGTCTGTTGCGCTCCGGCGGGAGCAGGAAAGAAATACAGTTTGCCGTCGGTTAAAACCCCGTCCACATCAAAAAGCAGCAGTTTAATTTTTTTGGCGCGCGCCTTGCTATCTGGCATGTGGCGGATTTTAGCAGAGCGTTTCGCCGAAGGTACTTCACTGCATTCCCGACGGCGCCGCCTTCGCGCCATTTCCGAGCGCGAGCACCATTGACATGTCTTTGGGATAAACCACATTCCGGCCGCGCGCCAGGAAATGCCCATAAACTGACCGCGCAGCCCCATAGGCGCCGAATCCCGCAGTCAGAACCTGCGAGTGCGCAAACGCGCCCACCAGAGTTCCGGAATCCAAGAGCGCCGTTGGCTGCGCCTCCGCCAACTCCGCCCGACCCGCCACCGCGAACTCCGTCGTGGTCATGGTCTCCCTCCGGGTTGGACGATGATACAGCCAGCATCACCGCGACCCCGGTCGCCAGATATCGAGTCTTCGGCGCCTTCACCTGCGCGCCGCCCTCGGAGTCAAGCGCCAGGTTCTCGCCTTTCGCAACCTCCAGGCCTTCGAGTGTGGCCTCAATCTTCTGCTCCATTCCATTCGGAGGAACAACCTGGTGAAACGTAATACGCAGCTGCCCATTTCTTGCGAACCAGCGCGCCGGCCTTACCTGCAACACGGTGCCTTTGAGTTCGCTTCCTTCCGGCAAATAAAGTTTGTTCCCGACCATCAGCGGCTGGCTCACCACCGCCTCGATTGGATCACCCTTCTTGCTACTTGCCGAATCGAGCGGCTTAGTCAACCAGGCGTGCACCACTCCACCCTGAGGAGGCAGGGTTCCGATGTCCGTGACCATCTCCGGCGTTAGCTGCTCTGAGCCGAAAGCCAGCGGCTCCTGCACGTCGGCATTGAAGGTGGTGCCCGGGTCGATATATTGCGGGCGATAAGGCGACTGAGTCAGGGCGAACCGTTCCAGGCGACGCATTTTGTCCGGCTCGGAGATTTGCTTCTTCATGTCCGCAATCTGCTGCTTGAGCTGTTGGCGGGCCTGGCTGATTTTTCCTTTCGCTGCGGCCTTGCCCGCGGTAACCTTGCTTTCTTTCGTTTTTTTTGCCGGCACAAACTGCAGCACCCCAGCCCCGGGCGTAACCACGGTGTGAATCGGCAACTGGCGCCCGTCGGGCATAAGCAACTCATCGAACTCGACGCTCACCTTATGCTCCGGCGAGAAGTCTGCATTCATCGCAGACAGGGTCCTGATCTTCACTGAGACGTCATCAATCTCAGAAATTTTGCCCGTCACCTCTGTGCCCGCCGGAACCAGCAGTTTGTCGAACGAATAGATCGGTTCCGTCGTCTTGCCGCGAATCGGCTGTCCAACTTTGCGAATCCGCACTTCCTTTTCGAGCGCCAACTTTAGTGGTGTCCCAACCGGCACGCTTAGCGGAATCTCGGGAATCGGCGCAGCCTGCGCCGGAGTCGGCGCTGCCGGCGGTTTCTCCGGGCGATGCTGGAGGATTTGACCGCTCGCGCCAATGGCAGCAAGGCAAACGCAAATAGGAAGGCAGCGAAAAACAGGACGACGCATAGGGCCGGTTCCTGGGGTAGATTGAATCAGCAGATCTGATTCGGCGCTAGCAAGTGTACCGGAAAGTCTGGGAGTCAGCCTGACTGTTTTGACTATGCTGATGGATGGGAGGGGAAGTGGAATTAGTTGCTGTGGGCACGGCGAATGATCAAATTTAAACCGTGATTTAAAATGAGCACAGGCCGGGATGGCGGAATTGGCAGACGCGCTGGACTTAGGATCCAGTGCCGTAAAAGGCGTGCAGGTTCAAGTCCTGTTCCCGGCACCAGCTTTGAGGTCCCTCAGGATCTCGCCAGTGTGCTACGGATACGGATTTGAGGCATTTAGTAGCGATCCCATCGTTGTGTGTCCGCATCCAAACACTAAATCTCATTTCACCCGGGAGGAGCCATGATCGAACGCAATATTACTTTACCGGAAATGATTCTTTGGACGGGTACACGTGTGGCGCTGGGCGTCGGCATAGGTATGTTGGTCTCGAGAGGACTTAGCAAGGACGCCATGAAGGCCGCCGGATTAGCTCTCGCGGTGGTAGGTGGATTTACGACGATTCCATTGGCGATTTCGATTGTCGGGAACAAAAATGTCACCCGGCCCGAAATTCGATCGGTCGCTTAAGCCTCTGACTCATTTCAAGGAGTTCACCGGATAGGTTCGCCCGTGGAGAACCCCTCAACCACGGTGCCTCGCTCTCTTGGCGGCCTTGCGCTGCGCCTTCAATAGTTTCTTACTGGCTTTCCGCTGGCGCTTGGCCGCCCTTTTTTGATCTTTCCTGGCCGCCTTCTGTGCTTCTTGCGCACTATTCGGACCGCGGTAGATTTGAGCCTGACTCGGAATGCACCAAGTTAAACTCAGGATCGCCAGTGCGCACGTCGGAACTCTTTTCATCATGCCTCCAACCTCCCTAAGCTGCCCTGTCTACTTGCGTCTGTTCTGCCAAGTGTAGTCCGCAATGTGCTCGATACCACTTCCATTGCGATTCGGGGAAGCATGTCATACACCCGCTGGCGCAAATCCGAATATTCCTGCGCTCCTGAAAACAAATCGCGCATGATTTCGCGAAACCACGGACTGCGCTGCGTGAACTGGATCATTCTTTCGAGTACATTTCCGCCCATCCATTCGCCGCCATAAAAGCGGTTCGCAATTCGCGCCGCATGCTCGAGCTCAGGAAGAAAATCGCTTTTCACCAGTGCAGGATATTTTTCCGGCGCCCCCGCGAGCACTGACTCACTCAACAACTGCGCCGAGCGCAATGCATAGTAGAGTCCTTCACCGGTGATCGCATCCACGAATCCAGCCGCGTCCCCGATCATCGCCCATCCGGTTCCGGCAAATGAACTATTGCGCAATGCATCCACGGTGAGTGACGGAATTATGTGGGCGTAAAAAGTCGCTCCATCCACGCCCAACCCAAATTCGGGCAGCGAATCTTCCAATATTCGGCGCAGCTCTGCTGTGCTTTTCCCCTGCATGCGTCCGCAGATGCCGGCTGAAAAATGATCGGCCCTTGGAAAAATCCAAATATATCCGTGAAGGTCTTTCAGAAACTTGATCTGCACCGTATCGCGATGGCCAGGAATGTAATACCCGGCCGCGACCATAAAATTCTCTGCCCCGAGTGCCGGAGTGAATCGAGCACGCAATGAACTTCGTGCGCCGGCCGCGATCGCGACAAACTCGGCTGAATAACTTCCGTTGGCCGTCCGAACGGCCCATCCGTCGGCATTCGCATCGATGTGAAGCACCCGTTCGCGCAGAAGTTTCGCTCCGGCATCGCGGGCGCGATCGAGCAGCAATCCATTCAATGCGAGACGGGAAAAGATGGCGATCTGCCGTTCGAGAGGGAAGCGGATACGCCGTCCAGAGGGAGCAGTGAGTTCACAGTTGGTGACCCAGTTACGCTGCACCTGTGCATCGCGAAGAAACGGCCATTGCATCAGGGCTTTGTCTGTCAGCCCCCCGCCGCAGGGTTTCTCCCACGCCAGCCTTTCATCGAAGACAACGACTTCGCGGCCTGCACCGGCCAGTTCCGCCGCGCACAGAGCCCCTGCTGGTCCGCCACCGATTACCGCGATGCGCTGAAGAATTGGCATGAGTCAGACACAAGCACTGTTTTTTGTGTTTGATGCTACTGGAGCGGTCCCGAACACACAACCGCCTTCGTGTTTCCACCGCGTCCGCTCACGGCCGCATTACTGCGCGGCCTGCTCCAGCACTTTCTGATAGATCGCAACTCCCGCAATGGTCAGGATCAGCACCGCCGAAGCTGTGCCAAGGACCTTCACAAACGGGGCGAGTTTATGCACCCGATTCATGATTTCCATTTGTTCCCGCGCCATGTGGGATTCGGATTCACCTAAAAAAAGCTGGTCATCCTCTTGCATTGTGAGGGTGCCACGGTAAATGAGCAATGCAATCAGGGCAGCTGTGAGGGCTCCCCATGCGATCAGAAGCTCGAACAGAGTCGACATACGACACCTCGTTACAGGCAGGCTGTTCTGGCCTCCGTCAAGGGCCGTTGACCTGGATTCAACCGGAGAGGTTGATTGGTTCAGCTCCGGGCAGAGATGTTATGGACGATTATAGTCCCGAACCGTTAGCGTGAAAGCGTTTTTCCAGAGTAGAAGCAAGTTCTGCAGAGCAGAAAAACTGCTTTCCGGAGTAGGAGAACTCCCGGAGCTATCGCCAGGAGTGACTAGGAGCTTGTGTCTCCTCCGCGTTTTCTGCTTTAGATCTTCTCTCTGCATTCTCTACGGTTAAAAGCTTTCGATCTATGACACCAAGGCAGACTACCGAACCAAAGGCGCCGATGCCGTGACCACCACTCCAACAACTCCGAGCACGATGCCCGCCTTCCAGAATACTCGGCGGCCTGATAGCAGCGTGATCGAAGTTACCACCAGTCCAATCTCGAGAAAGACTTCCGCCAAATCGTAGCGGTCGGCGCGGTCGCGTTCGTGGCCGGTCTCCTGTTCGAATTTTTTCGCCGCTGCATCAATCTCTTTTTGTTGATCGGCGTAGCCTTTTGCTTCTGCCTGATATTTCTGTCGTAACTGGGCAGCCTTCGCTGCATCGGTCGTCGCCATTACCGAGGCAAAGTCGGCGAACAATTCGTCTGTGTGGCGGCGAATGTTCTTGGCCTGATAATAAGCCCATTGGTCAGTCGCCTTATTCTGCAAAACCACTTCTTCAGTGTGCGCCCGATGACCTAGCAAAGACGCAACCGCAACGAGCACCGCCAGTATCGCCATGGTCAGCAACACCGGAGCCATGGAACGATCGTGCGCTGCGTGCTCGGCGTGCTCATGTAATTCCTGAAGTTCATCGCTCATAAATTGTTTGGATCGCAAAAACGTGTTGAGATGTTAGCGGCTGCAATCGCTTGAATGCAACCAGCCTGTTCACCTGGTTGCATGTTCGGTTCTGAACACCCGGCTCCATTTTTGGACATTTTCAGCTATTCCGAGTCCCATCGATCACGCCATTTCCAAGGCTTATCTTATTCACATTTGGCCGCAAAAATGCGAGCGGCAAGCCGGGGGACAAGCCACGATGCCTACTGCTTTCCGCAATCTTCATTATGCAGCTCGCCAACTGCGCAATTCGCCAGGGTTTGCCCTTACGGCCATCTTGACCCTTACCGTCGGCATTGGTGGAACCGTGGCAGTCTTTTCGGTGGTAAACGCAGTTTTGTTACGGCCGCTGCCATTCACGCAACCCGACCAACTGGTAAGCCTGCATGAGCGTTCCGATGAGGACAAACATGAGCTCCGGGTCACTGCGCCGGATTTGCTGATCTTCCAGCATGAAAGCCATGCCTTTTCCGGAGTGGCCGGCTTCATTTCGTCAGCTTATGAACTCACCGGAGCCGGAGACCCTTTCGAAGCCAAGGCTGAACGAGTGTCCGCCTCATTGTTTGACGTCCTTGGATCGGAACCGCGATTGGGTCGAGCATTTTCGCAACCGGAGGATGATAACGGCGCACCGGTGGCCGTGATCAGCGATGCATTATGGCGAGATCACTTTCACTCGGACGCAAGCGTCCTCGGTCGCACTATCGACCTCGATCGTCGGCCCTACACGATCATCGGAGTCATGCCTCGCAGTTTTGCGTTTCCGCTCGATGGCGGTCGCTTGAGTGGTCGTGACCTGTGGGTGCCGCTAAGTTTGAGTCCGGTTGAAAAACAGAGTGAAGGCAATAACTTTGATTATGGTGTAGTCGCGCGGTTAAAGTTGGGGATTTCGAAAACGCAGGCGCAGCAGGATGTTGACCTGGTCACGGCCTCGATCGACCGGCAATATCCTTTCATGTCGCGTATCGGGCTCCATGCATATTTTCGTACTTTGAAAGATGAAACCGTGCAGCACTCCCGGCAACTGTTAGGGGTCTTGCTGGGCGCAGTGGCGGTGATTCTTCTGATCGCATGTGTCAATCTCGCTAATCTTCTGTTGGTGCGGGGGGCTGGTCGCAAACGTGAATTCGGGGTGAGACTCGCGCTGGGGGCGGATATGCGCGCCACATTCTCACAGCTGATTACCGAAAGCCTCTTCCTGGGTTTGTTAGGCGGCATCGGCGGCACCGGCCTGGCAGTAGTGTTGACCCGGTTGAGTCCTACATTGCTTCCGGAGTCTTTGCCGCAGGTGGGTGAAGTGAGCGTGAACTGGCCAGTACTGGTTTTTGCCGCTTTGGTCACTGCCGTGACCGGACTGGTCTGTGGGCTCGCTCCGGCCTTCCAGAGCCTTCGCATCAACCTGTTGGATTCACTGCGGGAAGGCGAGCGGGGCACGGGAGAGCGCAGCCAACATCTAATGCGTAACGCCCTCGTGGTCACCGAGATATCTCTGGCGATGGTGCTGCTAGTAGGCTCCGGACTTTTTTTGCGGTCACTCTCCAGCATGCTGGCAGTTGATCCCGGCTTCGAGCCAGCCCATGTTCTCAAGGCATCGCTGTCTCTGCCGGTGCACGAATATTCAACCCAGTCGAAAGTGAATGATTTCCTGAACAGGTTGCAGAGCAAACTCGAAGCCCTTCCAGGCACGAAATCGGTAGGTTTCTCTTCGAGCATTCCAGTAGTGGGACAGAAATCAGGAAGGTTGATCGCACCGGAAGGATACGTAAAAAAATCAGGGGAAGGCTGGCTCGTCGCATCGAACTATCTGGTCCATGGCAACTACTTCGAAGGGATGCATATTCCTCTGATTCAGGGACGTTATTTCAGTTCCAGAGACGATCAGTTGGGGGCGCCGCTGGCTGTGGTCATCAGTCAGAAGTTGGCGCACGAATATTTCCCCGGGAAAGATCCCGTCGGAATGCACATCAAGGTCGGGCCCAGCTTCAACTCGCCGATGCCGGCCATGACCATCATCGGCGTTGTCGGAGATATCAAGCAGGGCGGTCTCGATCAGCCGACAGTGCCGGAGATGTATGAGCCTCTAACCCAGGCCGTGGCTGATCTCGGCTCTTACGGCGCCATGATCGGAGTGGTCGGAGGTATGAATGTCGAAGTGCGCACCACGGGCGATCCTTCTGCGCTGGGAAGTATTCTCGCGAGAACTGTTCGCCAACTGGATCCCCAGCTAGCGGTTTCAGAGGTGAACACAATGGACGAGGTGGTTTCGGCTACAGAATCGTCCCGCCGCTTCAATACTTTGATTGTGACTGCATTCGGCGCAACTGCTCTGCTTTTGTCGCTGCTCGGAATTTACGGAACAATGGCTTATACCGTTGCACAGCGCAATCGCGAGATCGCCATTTGCATCGCCGTCGGCGCCAGTCGCGAAAACATTTTGCGGGGTACTCTCGGCAAGGCCCTGAAAATCACGGGCCTGGGCATCGCCGGAGGTCTGGCGCTGTCGCTTGCATTTACTCGATTGATCGCGGATTTTCTGTTTAACGTTAAGCCGCTTGATACTGCAGCCATGGCCGGCGCGGTTTCGTTGCTGCTGGTTTGCTCGATGATCGCCGCATGGCTTCCGGCCAAACGCGCAGCGTCAGTTGACCCCATGCGATTGCTTCGGTTCGAATGATCTGAGGGATAAATCAATCGCCCATCACTTTGACTATTACGCGCTTATCCCGCTGCCCATCAAACTCTGCGTAAAAAATTTGCTGCCAAGGGCCAAAATCCAACCGGCCCGCGGTTATCGGCACGACCACTTCGTGATGTATCAGCAGCGCCTTCAGGTGGGAGTCGCCATTGGTTTCGCCGGTGCCGTGATGCTGATAATCTTCGCGAAACGGCGCCAGTTCTTCTAACCATTTATCAATGTCTTCGATCAGTCCGGACTCATTGTCGTTCACATAAACGCCAGCGGTAATGTGCATGGCCGACACCAGCACCATGCCTTCCTTAATGCCGCTCTTTTTCAAAATCGCTTCAACCTGCGGCGTGATGTGGATGTACTCGCGGTGTTTTCGGGTGTGAAACTTCAGATATTCGGTGTGGAATTTCATACGTCTTGACCTTCATTACTCAGTCAGACCGTGAATATCGATATTTTCTGCGGCTCTCGACAGCGCCACGGCGATGGAACTTTGTTCTGCCAATGCGTCGTGGGGGAGCGATTCGAAATACTCGGTTGTGGCTTTCTCCAATCTTCTTCTACTGTCAGCGCATTCTGAGGGACGTCCCAGTCGGCCCCGTCGAGATTTTGGAGTCTTACTCCGCATCGGACCTCTTTTCCGGCCGCAGTAGAGGAAACAGGATTACATCGCGGATGGATTGTGAATTAGTGAGCAGCATGGTGAGGCGGTCAATCCCCACTCCCACCCCGCCCGCCGGCGGCATGCCATACGAGAGCGCCCGGATGTAATCCTCGTCCATCTGGTGAGCCTCTTCGTCTCCACGCTCGCGGGCCTGCAGTTGCGCATCAAACCGTCGGCGCTGGTCCTCGGGGTCATTGAGTTCGCTGAAGCCGTTGGAAATTTCCATCTGCCCGATATAAATTTCCCAGCGCTCGGTCCAGTCCGGCTCGTCGGCCTTTTGCTTCGAAAGTGGCGACACCGCGGTGGGGAATTCGTAAATGATCGTGGGCTGGATCAGATGCTCTTCCGCCACTGCTTCAAACAGACTCGCAATCGTCTTACCTGCCGGTTCGTTGGGGTCGTATGCCATATGCGAGTGTGCGGAATTGAATCTCTGTACCAGCGCCTTCACTGAATCGTGGGACGCAAAATCCGCAAGACTGGGATTTGCCCCTGCACTCTCAGGCCAATATTCGATAATTGCTTCGCGCATGGTCATGCGCCGCCAGTCTGACCAGTCGATCTCCTGCTCTCCCCACTTTGTTTTCGTCCCGCCAGTCACGTCATTCGCCGCTTGCGTGATCAGCGCCTGAGTCAGGTCCATGACGCCTCGGTAATCGGTGTAGGCCTGGTAAAACTCCAGCATGGTGAACTCAGGGTTGTGCCGGGTCGAAATGCCCTCATTGCGGAAGTTGCGATTAATTTCGTAGACCCGGTCGAATCCGCCAACCGTCAGCCGCTTCAAATAAAGCTCCGGTGCGATACGCAGAAAAAGATCGATGTCGAGGGTGTTGTGATGGGTGATGAAGGGCTTCGCGACCGCGCCTCCCGCGATCGGTTGCATAATCGGCGTCTCGACTTCTACAAATCCCCTGGCATCGAGAAAATTTCGTATCGATTGCACCAGTTTGGCGCGCTTCAAGAAAACTTCGCGCACCTCAGCATTCATGAACAGGTCCACATATCTTTGTCGGTAGCGCAGTTCCACGTCGGTAAGACCATGCCATTTCTCCGGAAGCGGCAGCAGGTCCTTCGAAAGGAACGTGATCTCTTCAACGTGTATGGACAGCTCACCAGTACGCGTGCGGAACAGGTATCCGCTCACCCCAACGTGGTCACCAAGATCGAGCAGCTTATACAGCTCAAATCCCTTTTCGCCGACCGCATCTTTCTTCACATAGATCTGCAGCTGTTGCCCAGCCTGTTGCAGATGGGCGAATCCCGCCTTGCCCATCAGGCGAATCGCCATAATCCGCCCGGCAACTCGTACATTCACCCGGGAAGCTTCCAGTTGCTCGGCATTTTTCGGCGAGTGTTCTGCCAGGATTTGCGGAATGGTGTGGGTGAAATCGTACTTCGTCGGATAGGCACGCTGGCCCAGAGCTTCAATCTGCTTGAGCTTATCGAGCCGTAATTGATAGATATTTTCGTCGAGAGCCAAAAGGTGTCCTGTTCAAAAGTGAAAGCCGATTATAACCAACCCTCCCGCGCATCTTCCGCACTTGTGGAGAAATCTTAGGTACCGTGGTACAATGGTACCAATGTCTGGACACAATGAATTCCTGGTCGAACGGGTACAAACCGGCGTACGCATGGAAAAGCGCCTGCTCAAAGTACTGAAAGCCTTCGCCGAATTCCATGACATGACTTTGGGCGACCTGCTGGAAGGAATTGTGCTGCATGCCTTTGATGGCAAAACGCCTTTTTCCGCCGCGTCACTTGCTCGGATTCAGGAATTGAAGAAGTTCTACGGACTCGACCTCGATTCGGCTGCCAGTCATCGGTTGAAAGAAATTCGCGGCAAGAGTCCCAGGAAGCGTACTTCAGAGAAATGACTGACCAAGAACTCATCAATCGATTCGAATCCGGCAAAGTCCCGGAAAGTGGATTTCATCACGCCGATCATGTCCGGCTGGCGTTCGCCTATTTGCGGAGTTATCCCGTTCTCCCCGCTCTCGAGAAATTTTCCGCCGCGCTCAAGCAGTTTGCCGCTCGGCATGGAAAAACGATGCTGTATAACGAAACCATCACTTACGCTTATACTTTTCTCATTGCTGAGCGCAGAGCTCGCTGTGGTGCACGAGAACATGATTGGGACCACTTCGCTGAGCAAAATCCGGACTTGCTGGTTTGGAAAAACGGCATCCTCACTCGCTATTATGAAGACGCCACCTTGAAATCAGACCTGGCCCGCCGCACCTTTATTCTTCCCGATAAGCGTGGATAATCTTCCTTGTTGGACACTTCGGCAGTGAAGTACGATGTTCGGGCCGCGACTACTCAAGTCTGAGAGGAAAGCATGTCTCCAAATCCGGCATCAGCCGGCGAAATATTTAGCGCGAGCCGCTGGACGCGCGGCAATGTATTTTTTCCCACAGGGATTGTAGTGACTCCACTGCACGTGAGCCGCGTCAAACGTCACGTTTTTGGCAGCACCGAAGAGAGTATTGCGATTTTGCAAGTCGCCTCGGTTGAAATTTCAACCGGTATGATCTGGTCCGAAATTACGATTGAATCAACTGGCGGGGCTGATCCCATCACCAGCCACGGTCATCGCAAGCATGATGCCATCCGCATTCGCGAGTTGATCGAGACTTATCAAGCCAGCCGTGGCGCTCCGGCTAATCCCCGAAACTGATTTTCACTGATTCGGTCGTTTCCCTGGGTCCCACCTCGAAACGCCACCGCATGATCGCTGCCGCAGCCGCTTCCGCCAGCACGGGATGGCCGCCAATCACCTTTACTCGCTTCACTGTTCCGTCCGCCCTTACGACAGCCTGTAATTGCACCGACCCCGCCAGTTTCAGAGACGTCGCCAACCTCGGATACTCCGGCGCGACGCGAAACTCTATCGGCCGGGAGCTCTCCGATTGGACTGCGGGAATCTGCTGGTCAGTCTTCGCCGCGACTGCTCTCGGCTCCCCATAGCGCACATTAGCGCGTTCCAGCGCGGCGGCATTTAGGTCGTAACTGATGGTTCCGTCAACTAACGTCAGGTTGATCATTCCACCATCATTCAGAAAGTCCTTGTTCTCGCCAACCAGCAAAACATTTGATTTCTGAATTTGGGCGAGCACGGCCCGTGTAGCGGGCTCTGGTACCCGAAAAAATACTACGTGGCAAAATTTCACCTCCTCGGCGGAGCGAAGATGACGGACCTCGGAAGGATGACCGTTAATATCTTTCCCTCGTAAAACATCACGTAGTACCTTGACGAACTCTTCTTCGCCACCCATGACCCCGATAATCAAATACGCATGATCCGGCAAGCTCTCTGCTGGCCACTTCGTTGTTTTGGCGAAGTTGTATAGGTACGCGGCCTCGACTTGATATTCGCCTGCAGTTTGCTGCCCTCGCGCAGACGCACACCATGCCGGCACTAAAAAGCACACTAGACAGCCTGCGAGCGCCGCATGTCGCCAATGACTGGGTCCCCTGAAATCTCGATGAAGACCCATTTTCATTTCAGACGAGTGTGCATACACGGCAGTCCTGTTACAGTGTTCTTCGGCGGGAAGTAACTTCACCTTCAGTTGGGCAGCCATGGCTTCTGATTCTAAAGAACCACGAGAGAAAAACTCCTGGGTGCAGATAGCCAACTATGCTCAGTTGGCGGTTATCTTTCCCGCAGCCACCGTCGTAGGATGGCTGGTCGGCATGGCGCTTGATCGCTGGCTGCACACCACCTGGCTTTACATCGCGGGGCTACTGTTGGGCATTGTCGCTGGATTTGTGGAGCTGATACGTACCGCGTCAAAAAACAGCTCTTAATTTGCAAACTCTCTTTGGTCTTCCTTCGTGGACCTTCGTGTCCTCTGTGGTTGATGATTTTGTGTTCGGGTTATCTTCGCGGCAAATCATGATCTTCTCGATCCAGCCCTCTAGCGACGATTTCTACGCCCGCTCTTTGAATCGAATCCAGAGTTTAATGCTGGTGCTCGGCATTGCCGCGCTCCTCACTGCCTGCATTTTTTTTGGATGGCGTATTGGGATGGGCTTTGCTTTGGGTGCGACCATCGCTTATGTGAATTTCCACTGGCTCAAAAAAGTTGTGGCTGGGCTGGCGGAACTGACCATCGGCTCCGGGACGCCGGCCTCCAGTCGAGGCGTAGTCCATCGTTTCCTGCTCCGCTACCTTTTGATGGCCATCATCGCCTTTGTTATACTTACGGTTTCCCGCGAGAGCCTTTACGGATTGTTTGCGGGCTTGTTTTTGCCCGTGGCGGCGATCTTGTGCGAGGCCGCATACGAGGCGTATGCGGCGGTGATACGAAAGATGTGAGAGATCAGCTCTTGGCTTTTAGCTCTTAGCCTTTAGCTGAGAATGATCAGGCTTAAGCTAAAAGCCAATAGCTAAAAGCTAATAGCGATTTTTCCATGCCCGAGCAACTTCTCTTTACCAGACTTTTGAACCATTGGTTCGCCGCGCCGGTGACTGCGCTGCTGACCGCGCTGCATATTCATCCGGAATATCCGCAGGCGCCAATCACTAATGCTGTCGCCATGGAAGTGCTCGTCGCAGGTTTTCTTTTGATAGTGTTCATCATGGTGCGCTCCAGCCTATCGGTTGAAAGCCCGGGCGGATTACAGCACATGTTTGAAGGCATCAATGGATTCATCGAAGGCCAGAGCCGCGATGTGATCGGGCATCACAGCGAACGGTTTACGCCATTTCTGGCGACGCTCGGGCTTTTTATTCTGATCGCCAACCTGTTCGGGGTGGTACCAGGACTCGAATCCCCGACGGCCTCGCCGGTAGTTCCGCTCGGTTGCGCCATCTGCGCTTTCATCTATTATCAATTTCAAGGATTCAAGACCAGCGGCATCGGATACCTAAAACATTTTCTCGGACCGATGTGGTGGCTTTCCCCGCTCATGCTGCCGCTCGAAATCATCAGCCACCTCGCGCGGCTAATGTCGCTCAGCATTCGTCTTTACGCCAATATGTTTGCCGGCGACATGGTCACACTGGTTTTTTTCTCGCTTATTCCGCTGGCCGTGCCGGTGCTTTTTCTTGGGCTGCATATTGGCGTAGCGCTGTTGCAGGCCTATATTTTCGTTCTGTTGACCACGGTTTATCTGGCGGGAGCAGTAGCCACGGAACACTGAAATTTTCGAGTGTCAAGTTTCAGGTTTCGGAGTTCTCGAAACCGGAATCTTGAAACCCGAACCGGTTTCTGCCGTTCAGCGTGAGGGCGTTTGCACGGTAACGTCAACCACCTACTGGCGGCATTTCATAGGAGATAAACAAAAATGCGTAATCTGTTGCGAGTTTCGAGCAATGTGTTTATGGCGCTGTCGGCGCTCTGCTTTGCGGTGCCGGCATTTGCGCAAGGCGGTACTTCCAATGCCACTAACTGGGTGGCGATTTCGGCCGGATTTTCCATGGCGATTGCGTCTGCCGGATGCGGCATTGGCCAGGGCCGCGCCACCGCTTCAGCCACCGAAGCCTTGGCCAGAAATCCTGCCGCCCGCGCCGGAATTCAATTCGCGCTGATTCTCGGTCTGGCGCTGATTGAATCTTTGGCGCTGTACACCCTGGTCATTATTTTCGCCAAAGTAAAATAGTACTGAGTCTCTGTGGTTTTTCTCTGTGTTCTCCGTGCCCTCTGTGGTTAAGTTTTTTGACTGCAGAGGGCGCAGTTGTATGCTTTTACCTCATGTCCTTTACCCTCGACCATCTCGGCATCGCCGTAAGGTCACTCGCGGATGCAAAGGCCATATACGAAAGGCTAGGACTGTCACTATCTCCCGAAGAAGTTGTAGCTGGGGAAAACGTTCGCGTGGTCATGGTTCCGGTCGGCGAAACCCGGCTTGAACTTCTCGAGCCCACCTCAGACGATTCGGTGATCGCCAAATTTATCGCCAAGCGTGGCGAAGGCCTGCATCACATTTCCCTTCGTGTCCCTGATCTGGAAGGTGCAGTCCAAAAATTGAAAGCTGATGGCACTCGCCTGGTTTCGGACGAAATCAAGATCGGCGCCGGCGGCCATCGCTATGTTTTCCTGCACCCTTCCAGCACTTCAGGCGTCCTGATTGAACTGGTCGAAGCCAGCCATTAGTCTGCTCTTTATGCTCATCCTGGGAGTCGACTCATCCGGCAAAGACGGTAGCATCGCCCTGGTGAAATTCGAGCAGGGAAGGGGTCACACCTTCGAGGTCATCGCGCTCGAAGGGGGCACTTTCTCAGCGCAACTGGTTCCGCAGATTTCTGACGCACTCAACCGTCGTCGTCTGAGCAAGCGCGACGTTGATGGCTTCGCTGTCGTGTCCGGCCCGGGTTCATTCACCGGTCTGCGTATAGGACTTGCCGCCATTAAAGGCCTCGCCGAAGTGCTGCAAAAACCCATCGCGGCCGTGTCATTACTGGAAGCCATTGCGCGCGTGTCTGAGGTGCAGGGGGACGTAACCGCCGCACTCGACGCCGGGCGCAGCGAAGTTTACGCCGCAGATTTCCAGATATCGGGCCCACAAACGAAATCCAGCCATCAGCAACTTTTCACGCTCGCGGAATTGGTTGCCGCGACCGGCGATCGGCGGATCATCACGCCCGACGTCAAGATTGCAGATTTCATTCGCGAAAAAGGCTTGCGCGTTAGTCAGATCGATCGCCCGCGCGCCGACGTTATCGCCCGCCTTGGCTTTGAACAAATACAGGCCGGCAGAGTAATTGCACCCGAGGCGCTGGATGCCAATTACATTCGCCGTACCGACGCCGAGGTGAAGAAACTCGGTGAGGTGCCGAAATAGCGGCCCAAGCCGAAATACTCCGGACTTTTACTCTGCGCTCTCGCGTAATCTCAGCGTTCTCTGCGGTTAAAGTCTTTAAAATTCTGAAATTTCCAGGGACGCGTACGAAATCATAGTCGGCTTGCGTTCTTGTTCATTCCCGTTTTCCCCGGTATGTTTAATGAATGTCACGTTGCCCTGGGCGCGACCTGAATCCTTGCTTAATTACTCTGCTGGTCGCTTTATTATTGCTGGGTTCGTGTCTCGCGCAGGACTCTGGTCAGTCCGCGACGGAACAAACTGCACTCTCGTCAAGCGAGCAAAAACCGAAGACTTCGAAGCCTGATGCCGATCAATCCGATCAATCAGATACTGAGAAGCCTGATAAATCCACCTCAGCCCAGCCCGAAACCAAAATCACTCCGGAACAGGCCGAGCAACTTTTCCACGATGTAGATACCATCCTCGACTTCGCCAGCAATGACTCTTCGCTTCCCCAGAAGCACGACGTAAAGCGCCGTCTCGCCAGTCGCCAGGAGGTTGTCAGTTATCTCCAGAAAAATATGGCTGAGGACAAAGACGTGCAGCGCCTCCGCCGCACCGAGCTCGTGCTTAAAAAATTCGGCCTGTTGCCCAAAGATTTCGATCTGCAGACTTTCCTAGTAAGCCTGCTGGAAGAACAGGTGGCCGGCTACTACGATGCGAAAACAAAAACCGTAAACCTGCTGGATTGGGTTGCGCCGGACCTGCAACGCCCGGTATTAGCGCATGAGTTAACCCATGCCTTGCAGGACCAATCCTTCAACCTGGACAAATGGCTGAAGAAGGGTAGTGAAGATCTGGATACCAAAAGAGATCTGACACCAGACGACATCACCAAAGACGAGAACAGTGAAGCGCGGCAGGCAGTGACCGAAGGGCAGGCGATGGTGGTGCTGATGGATTACATGCTCGCGCCGATGCATCGCACCGTTGCAAACTCGCCCGAGGTTGTCCAGATGATGAATGACAGTATGGCCAACGGCTCGGCCGATTCCAAGATTTATCAGAATGCGCCGGTCTTCATGAAAGAAGCGCTGACTTTTCCTTATCGCTACGGCGTGGAATTCGAAGCCGAGGTTCTACGCCAACAGGGAAAAGACAAGGCGTTTAAATCAACTTTTGAAAACCCGCCGCAAACCAGCCGCGAAATTATGGAGCCGCAGACGTACATCACACGCGAGCATCTGGCGCCGCTTCCACTGCCAGACTTCAAGCACATCTTTAAGTCTTACGATCGCTTCGACATCGGCGCGATCGGCGAATTCGACGTTGCCGTACTGGCAGAGCAGTACGCCGGCCTGGAAACCTCGAAACGGATATATCCCAACTGGCGCGGCGGATATTACTACTCCGTCCATCCAAAAGGTAATCCCAACGCCCCTTTGCAACTGGTCTTTGTTTCAAAGTGGGCGACCCCAAAAGCGGCGGACCAGTTTGCCGCCATTTACGCGCGCGGCATGCAGCAGAGATATAAGAAGGTCTCGTCTTCCGCAGATTCAAACCTGCCCGCGGATTTAAAAGACCTGAGAACTTTGGGCGGCGACCATACTTGGAACACCGAAGAAGGGGCGGTGGTGATTGACGTGAAGGGCGACACCATTCTGGTGACTGAAAGCCTTGAGCCCGCGCTCACCCAGCAATTCCGGCATGCGGTGTTAGACAGCGCAAGCGGCGGGCAATAGCGCTGATCGCAGCCGACAAAATTCATTTTGTATAATCAACCTTCGTCTTCATTAATCCTTACCCGAGGGCAATTTGTCACAAGCAGAGATCGGAATCATTGGCGGCAGTGGCTTGTATTCCATGCCCGGGCTGTCGGAAATTCGAGAGACTACTCTGGAAACCCCGTTCGGCGCGCCTTCCGAGGCATATGTGCTGGGCATGCTCGAAGGCCGCAAGGTTGCCTTCTTAGCTCGCCATGGACGCGGCCACAGGATTCTGCCGAGTGAACTGAACTTCCGCGCCAACATTCTCGGATTCAAACAACTCGGGGTGGAGCGAATTCTTTCCGTCTCCGCGGTCGGATCTTTGAAGGAAGAACATAAGCCGCTGGAGTTTGTGGTCCCCGATCAATTCGTGGACCGCACCAGGCATCGCATTGATACATTTTTTGGCAGCGGTGTGGTCGCGCATATCGCATTTGCCGATCCAGTTTGTCCGCAGTTATCCGAAACCGTCGTCGCCGCTTGCAAAAAAGCAAAAGTCGTCGGCAAGCGCGGAGGCACTTACCTCTGCATGGAAGGACCTCAATTTTCGACGAAGGCGGAGTCAAACCTGTACCGCTCCTGGGGCATGGACGTTATCGGCATGACCAATCTTCAGGAAGCTAAGCTCGCGCGTGAAGCTGAAATTTGCTATGGCACGGTCGCGATGGTGACAGATTACGACTGCTGGCATCCGCATCACGACTCGGTCACCGTGGACCAGATCGTTGCCGTGCTCACGAAAAATGCAGAGAATGCCTGCAACGTTGTGCGCGAGGCGGTTGCGGCAATGCCGAAGGAGCGGAGCTGTAAATGTGGATCTGCACTGGCGCATGCCATTTTGACTGATCGTGCAAAGATTCCGCAGGCCACACGCGAGAAATTGAAGCTAATCATCGGGAAATATCTGTGATGCTCGGCCTCGTTAGCTTTGCTGGGAACGAAAAGGGCACGGCTTTCGGAATCCGGAACGCCAATTTCTGGACGATAGACAAACAATGAGCATACTTGCCGTAGGTTCCGTCGCATTCGACAACATCACAACTCCTTCAGGTCACGCCGACAACGTCCTCGGGGGTGCCGCTACCTACTTCGGGCTCGCTGCCAGTTATTTCACTGATGTTCGCATCGTCGCGGTTGTCGGCGAAGATTTCACCGCCGAGCATGAGAGCGTGCTCAAAAAACGCGGTATCGACACTCGCGGCATCGAGCACGCAAAAGGCAAGACGTTTCGCTGGGGCGGACAATATCTAGATAACCTGAACGAAGCCAAAACCGACTTCACCGACCTCAACGTCTTCGAAAACTTCCATCCGCAAATTCCCGCGCAATATAAGGATTCTCAATTTTTATTCCTCGCCAATATTCATCCCAGCCTGCAGGCCACGGTGCGCCGCGAGCTCTCGGGCGTGAAGCTCACCGGTGGCGACACCATGAATTTCTGGATCCAGGGTGCCAACGCCGAGCTGCGGGAGACTCTGCGCCTGGTCAACATTCTTCTCATCAATGACGGCGAAGCCAAGATGCTCGCCGGTGAAACCAATTTGCCGCGGGCGGCGCAGAAGGTGCTTGCCATGGGACCGCAGGCCTTGGTCATCAAGCACGGTGAATATGGGGCGACAATTTTCTTTCGCGAAGGCGCGTTTGGCGTCGGGCGCCATCCCTTTCGCGCTCCGGCCTTGCCCATCGAAGAAGTAAAAGATCCTACCGGAGCTGGCGATTCGTTTGCCGGCGGATTTATGGGATACATTGCTTCGCAGGAAGAAGTGAATCGTGAAGTCATCAAGCGTGCTCTGTTTTACGGTGGGGTAATGGGATCGTTTGCGGTAGAGAAGTTCGGTACCGAACGCCTGCAGACACTCACTCGCGGCGAGATCGACTCGCGTTTTCAAGTCTTCCGCGAACTTACTCATCTGGAATGAAGAAGCCTAGGCCGAAGCCGAGCCCGCCCGGTAATGAAACCTTTCTGGTCGGGCAGATCGCCGCGATCCTATCCATCGCCGCTTTTTTCTATTATCTGCGGCACGACGACTTGCTGCTGTACGGCGATGCAGTTGCTCACATTAACATCGCCCGCCGCGTTTTTGACTCGCGCACTCCCGGCCTGTTGCAACTCGGGACGGTCTGGCTTCCGCTTCCGCATTTGCTGATGCTGCCGTTTCTGATTTCGAAATGGCTGTGGCGAACTGGAATCGGAGGCTCAATTCCGTCGATGCTCGCCTATGTTTTCAGCGTGACCGGAATCTTCCGATTGATGAAGGTAGTTTTGCCGTCTTCGAAAGACCAAGCCGGGTCAGGATTCGTTCCTTGGTTTGCCGCTGCGATCTTCGCCTTCAATCCCAATCTTCTTTACTTGCAGACCACCGCGATGACCGAGCCTATCTATGTGGCGTTTTTCATCTGGACAATTGTTTTCGTCTGCCGAGGGATTAGGGCTTGCTATGCGGCAGATGTAAAAGTTGCAACCGTATCTCTGACCAGGGCCGGCCTTTGCATCGCAGGTGCGTGCCTGACTCGCTATGACGGTTGGTTTCTCGCGGCAGTAATTGTCGCAGTTGTATTTGTCCTGTCTCGGCTTAGGACTTTTGCTCACCTGCGCCCAGGAATGAAACGCTTGGCGCTGCTCGCGGCTGCCGGGCCAGCACTGTGGTTTGCCTACAACGCCGCTGTTTACCGCGATCCGATGGAGTTCGCGAATGACGCCTATTCCGCAAAGACGATTGAGCACAACTCGATTCTTGCAGGATCGCCGCCTCACCCCGGCACAAATAATTTACCCGTGGCATTTCAATATTTTTTCAAATCCGCCGAATTGAACCTGGCGGAAGGGGAGTGGCAAATCTTTTGGATCTGCTCACTGCTGCTGGGTACGGCGATTGTGCTGCTGTTCCGAAGAAAGCTTTGGCCCGTACTTTTTCTATGGGTCCCCGTACCGTTTTACATGCTCTCCATTGCGCACAGCGGCGTTCCCCTATTTGTGCCAAGCTGGTGGCCGTTCTCTTACTACAACGTGCGTTATGGTCTTGAGATGCTGCCCGCGTTTGCCGTCTTCACCGCTATCGGGGCCTACGGATTGATACGCTTCGCATCCAGTGTGAAGCCGAGACGGGTTATCGCAATCGTCTTCCTGACCTTCGTCTCGGCCAGCTACATTCAGGTCTGGCGTAAAGATCCGGTGAGCCTTGAAGAAGCGGTTGTAAACTCCCGCTCTCGCATTGCGCTGGAGACCGCGATTGCGAAGAGGCTCGAATTACTTCCCGCTGATTCGACTTTTCTCATGTACGTAGGCAATCACGTGGGGGCCCTGCAGCAGGCAGGCATTTCGCTTTCGCACGTGATTAACGAGGGCAATCACCGGCAATGGAAAGGCGCTTCCGATCCCGAAGGCTTATGGGAACGCGCGCTGAAAAACCCTGCCGCCTACGCCGATTACGTTGTAGCCTTCGACGCCGACCCGGTCGCATCGTCGGCCAACAAGAAGGACCTTGCCTCGCTTGTCATCGTTCGAGTGACCGGTCAGTCGCAGGCCACTATCTATCGCACGCTTAAGAGTAATCAGGCGCGTTAACGCTTGCGGCTCATGGAATCTGAGACAGCGCACCGCAGAGTGATAGAATCCGAGCAAATTTAGGGTTACTGAATGCCATTGATCGTCGTAGATGTGGAAAAGTTGATACTGGCCGCGTTTCTGGGCGGATTGATCGGCTTGGAGCGCGAGGCCAAGCATCGCTCGGCCGGCCTGCGCACCAACATTTTTATCTGCGTGGGCGCGGCGATGTTTACGCTGTTGTCGGATCAACTGGCTGTCTTACACATGGGGGATCACACCCGCATCGCGGCCCAGATAATCCCCGGCATCGGATTCATTGGTGCAGGTTCCATATTGCACGCACGCAGCGATCTGGTGACTGGCATCACCACTGCGTCCACTTTGTTCGTTGTCGCTTCCATCGGTATGGCCATTGGCGGTGACCGTTATCTGATTGCGATCTTCGCAACCTTGCTGGTCATCGGGGTTTTACTCCTCCTCGGCAGCACCGAAAAACTGCTCAATCTCAAGACCATGGTTCACGCTTACGAGGTGGCTGGCTCGAGTGCCGAGCAAGCTACCGTCGACGTAAACGAAGCCCTCGAACCGCTCCATTTTTTTGCTGTCAATCTGCAGGTCGCGCCCACGCCTCGGCACGTTCGGGTTCGCTTCGAATGCGAGGGCACGCGCCGGCAACAGATCGCCGTGCTGCGATCTTTGCGGGAGTGCGGAAAATTTGAGGCGGTCACCCCGTTAGGTCCGGTGCACACCGAATGAACGCTGCAGATGGTACGAATCATGCCGCGATTCCGTTTGTTAAAGCCACGGCCTGCGGCAATGACTTTCTCATCATCGACGGCATGCACGCGCCTCCCGACCTTCCAGCTTTCAGTAAGGGAATATGCGATCGTCATAACGGGGTCGGCGCGGATGGGGTAGAGTGGCTTTTTCCGGCCCAAGACGCGGACATCCGTGCTCGCCTGATTAACGCCGATGGGTCCGATGCCGAAATTTCAGGTAATGGCACCCGCTGCGTCGCCGCTTATTTGTGTTCAGAAAATCCTCGCCAGCACGTAAACATTCGTACAGGTGCAGGAATTAAAAACTGTAGTTTGATCTCTAAAAATCACAAAGCCTTTGAATTTGAAATTGCCATGGGCGAGCCGCAAGTGGGCGACGAGTTTCCGATCAAGGTGGCGTTTGGCGAAGTGCGCGGAATTCCGGTGTCGATGGGTAATCCGCATTTCGTAGTCTTTGTGGAAGAGTTTGGCCCTGCGTGGCAAGCCGATGCCGCTGAAGTCGCCAAGCATCATGACTTCAAGTATGGGATTAACGTTGAGCTGGTTGTGGTGAGAGATAAAGGCAAGTTGGAAGTACGATTCTACGAGCGCGGTGTAGGGGAAACGCAATCCTCGGGCACCGGTTCTTGCGCCGCAGCGGTAGCTTCCATTTTTTCCAAGCGTGCTGAGTCGCCGGTGCGCGTCCACGCCCCGGGAGGTCCGCAGACCGTGCGCTGGGAAGACCAGGTATTTCTTCGCGGGCCTGCGCAACTCGTCTGTCGCGGAGAATTCCTCCTCTAATTCCTCATGCCTCGCCGCTCCCAAGTTGAACGCGTCAAGCCTCCGGCTCTGCGGGAAGGCGACGGCATTGGAATTGTTGCACCCGCTAGTTACTTCAGGCGCGAGGATTTTGAATCCGGTTGCACGGCGCTTCGGCAAATGGGATACAACCCGGTTTACGAGGAATCTATTTTCGATCGCGATCTCTACTTCGCTGGATCAGTCGCTCGCCGAGTCCGCGAGTTGGAGAATATGTTTGCCCGCGATGACGTGAAAGCGGTCCTGTGCGCGCGCGGCGGTTATGGATCGAATTATTTGTTGCCCACGCTCAATATAAGCAAGATCAGTTCGCACCCCAAGGCATTCATCGGATACAGCGACAACACATCACTGCAGACTTATTTTTGTGATGCAGCCAATCTCGTGACTTTTCACGGGCCCATGGTGGCGAAGGATTTTGCCAAGCGCGATGGTGTGGATATCGACTCTTGGCAATCGGCACTAAGCGGTCGCGAAAACTGGCGTTTTGATTTCGACTCAAATTCGGGAGTGAAGCCGCTGGCGCAAGGTTCAGCCGAAGGAATTCTTTATGGCGGCTGCCTTTCCATGCTGGTTGAGTCGCTTGGCACTCCCTACGAAATCAGGACCTCAGGAACCATACTTTTTATTGAAGATATCGCGGCCAAGCCATATCAGATCGACCGTATGCTCATGCACCTGAAACTGTCAGGCAAATTCAAAGATGTTCGCGGGCTTATTTTTGGCGAGATGTTGGATTGCGCGCAAGCCCCGGGTCAAGGCTACACTTTGGAAGAAGTCGTAACCAGAGTAGTTGGGGAGCTTGGAATTCCGGTTGCTTATGGGTTGCGATCGGGCCATGTTTCGCATCAGAACATAACTTTGCCGATCGGAGTGAGTGCGGTGTTAAACGTCGGCGGGACTGGCGTGACACTGGAGATTCTGGAACCGGCAACGACGACGTGAATGTCTTCGTGTAACTGCGTGTCCTTTGTGGTTGATGATTTTAAAGCAGCGAGCGCGTGAAAACATAAGCAATGACATCTGCCAAACACATCCATCTAATCGGCATCTGCGGCACCGCGATGGCGTCTCTCGCCGGAATGCTTGCCGAGCGTGGTTTTCGCGTCACCGGCTCTGATGCGGCTGCCTATCCTCCAATGTCCGAGTTCCTTAAATCGCTGGGAATTCCCATATCCCAGCCGTTCTCAGCCCTCAATTTAGAACCTGTGCCTGACCTCGTAGTTGTCGGCAATGCCATCTCGCGCGGCAATGTTGAACTCGAACACATTCTCGATCAACGCATCCCGTTCTGCTCGTTGCCGCAGCTTCTTCACGATGAATTTCTGCGCGGCAAAGAAGTTCTGGTAGTAGCAGGCACCCATGGCAAGACAACGACCACGTCTATGCTTGCCTGGATTTTTGAGTATGCTGGCACGCATCCTTCTTTTCTGATCGGCGGGATTGCGGAAAATTTTGGCCGGAGCTTTCAACTAGGCGACGGCAAGTATTTCATCCTCGAAGGCGACGAATACGACACCGCGTTCTTCGATAAAGGTCCGAAGTTCCTGCACTATTTTCCCGATGCCGTCATACTCACGTCCGTAGAGTTCGACCATGCCGACATTTACAAAGATCTTGACGCCGTCGAGACTGCTTTCAAGCGCCTGGTAAATCTCGTTCCCAGCCGCGGACGCATTTTCGCTTTCGATTTCGGCGAGAGCATCGAACGCTGTGTAGCGCGTGCGTTTTGCCCGGTGGAGCGTTATGGCCCAACGGCCAACCCGGCATGGCAGATTGCTGATCTAAAGTTCGAACCGGACCGCACCACCTGGACTACGTTGCGAAACGGCGCTGTCTGGGCGAACTTCGAATTCTCTCTGGCCGGCGAGTACAACGTCTGGAATGCCACGGCGGCGGCGGCCTTGGCGGCGAATTATGGAATCGCGGTGGACGTAATTGCCGCTGCTCTTAAAAACTTCAAAAGTGTGAAGCGGCGTCTGGAAGTGAAAGCTGAGGTCAATGGCATTACCATCGTCGACGACTTCGCGCACCATCCCACGGCAATTGCCGCCACGTTGAACGCTTTACGGGCGCGCTATCGCGACCGTCGCTTGTGGGCGATTCTTGAGCCGCGTTCGAACACTCTTCGCCGCAATGTCTTTCAGAATGATCTGGCGAAGAGCCTGGCCGTTGCTGACGAAATTGTTATCGCCAATGTTTTCCGTTCGGAATCCATTCCAGAGTCTGAGCGCCTGGATATTGCCGCCGTCGCCAGCCACATCGCAAAGCTTGGGCGCCGGGCGCGAGTGATTGCGGACGTCGAGAGCATCGTGCGCATGACGGCTCCTGAAATGCGTTCCGGGGACGTGATTGCGATATTGTCCAACGGCGGCTTTGGCGGGATTTATGAAAAACTGCCACAAGCATTGAAGTCCTCAGATTCAGCGAGCCCCGTTCAGGCGGCTGTCCCGCAATGAATTCTGTCCATTCGCGCCTTCGACTTGCCGCGCTCGCGGCAAGCACGGCAATTGTTTTTGGGCAATTCGCATTTGCCGCCGATAGCGTTCACTACACAATTTCTTTGGCACATCCAGAGAAACACCTCGTCGTGGTAGCTATTGACGTCCCTCCTGGATCGGGCGAGCGGGAACTGCAACTGCCAGTGTGGAACGCGCTCTATCAGGTGAGGGATTTCTCGCAATACATGAACTGGATTCGTGCCGAATCGGCAGGCAAGCCGCTAGCCCTCATGCAGCTGAACAAAAGCCGTTGGAAAATTAGCGGTGCTGAAAACGGAGCCCGCGTTCAGTACGAAATGTTCAGCGACCTCGGTGGCCCTTATGGCTTTCAACTTAGCTCGCAACACGCGTTCTTTAATCTCGCGGAGATGTTGTGCTATATCGAAGGTGAACGACGTGCCTCAGTCGAAGTTGAATTTCACAACATCCCCGCTGGATGGAAAATCGCCACGCCCCTCCAGCCACAAGGGAGCGCTTTTTCAGCGGACAACTATGACCAGTTAGTTGATTCGCCCGTCGAAATCAGCAACTTCAACGAGCGGGACTTTGATGCCACCTGCGGGAAATATCGCGTGATCGTAGATGCCGACGATGCTCAACCCATCTTCGCGAAAATCATGCCGGTAATCCAGCCCATCGTTTCCACCGAGTCAACCTGGATGCATGACTGCCCATTTCACAATTACATGTTCATCTATCATTTCGCCGAATCGGCCGGTGGTGGCGGGATGGAGCACTCCTACGGAACCGCAATTACCTTGTCCAGGAAAGATATGGATGCTGGTTTCGACCAGTTCATCAGCATTACCGCGCACGAGTTTTTTCATCTGTGGAACGTGAAGCGGATTCGTCCGCAATCACTCGAGCCGGTTGACTACACCAAAGAGAATTACACTCCGGCACTCTGGTTCAGCGAAGGAGTGGACAGCACTGTTGCGGATTACATCCTGCTTCGGGCGGGCCTGCTCAATGAGCAGCGCTACCTCAATCACCTCGGGCAGGAAATCACCGAACTAGAAATCCGTCCCGCTCACCTTACACAATCGGCAGAGCAGTCCAGCCTGGATGCATGGCTGGAAAAATATCCCTATTACAATCTGCCTGCTCGCAGCATTTCTTACTACAACAAGGGTGAGTTGCTTGGCGTGTTGCTTGACCTGAAAATGCGGGACGCGACTCGCGACCGAATCTCATTGGAAGACTTATTTCGCTGGATGAATGAACATTACGCGAAGCAAGGAAAGTTTTTTCATGACTCGGAGAGCGTTCGCCAAGCCGCCGAAATTTTATCCAAGTCCGACTTCCGCGACTTCTTTCAGAAATACGTAAGCGGCGTGGACGAAATTCCGTGGGACAATTACTTGCGGAGCGTCGGTTTGCGAGTGACGAGCGCTGAGGTCACGTTTGCCGATCCTGGCTTCCAGGCGACTCGCGCCTTCGATCAATCGCCCACCATAGTGCAGGTTGATCAATCGAGCGCTGCCGACAGCGCAGGCCTCAAGCCTGGTGATGTAGTTCTGACCATCAATGGCCAACACGCCGGTCGAGACTTTACAAAAACTCTGGCTGACCTCAGCCCCGGTGCGGTGCTGCGTCTTACAGTTTCACGGGATGGCATTGATCACGAACTGCAATGGACTATCGGGGCCGGCAAACAGAAAGTATTTCGCCTTCAGGATGTGGCCGGCATGACCTCAGAACAGAAATCGCGCCGTGCCTCATGGTTGTTTGGCAACTCCAGCGACCGAGTACCTCAGCCGCAATGATCCGCACGATTCTCATGCTGAGTTTTTGGGCGGTACTGCTGCCCATCGCCGCATTGTTTTTCTTTCCGTGGGTCTTTATCACCGGTGATGTGCTGCCCTTGTATCGCGTCGCGATGTGGGGAGCAGGGGCGGGAGTTCGGTTAGCTGGCGTACGTACCCGAGTCCTCGGCTTGGAAACGCTTGATCGCGGACGAACTTATGTCTTCATGTCTAACCATGTTTCCAATATTGATCCGCCATTGCTGCTGCCGATCATTCCCGGGCGGACCTCGGTGCTGGTAAAGCGCGAGTTGTTCAAAATTCCAATCCTCGGGCGTGCCATGCGCATGGGGTCGCTGGTGCCGGTGGATCGCGGCAATCGGGACGCGGGCATCGCCGCGGTGACCAAAGCCGAAGACGTAGTGAAGCAGGGAATTCACATGACGATTTACGTGGAAGGCCACCGCTCTTACGACGGCAAGCTTTTACCGTTTAAGAAGGGCCCATTTTATCTGGCGCAAGACTGCAAGGCGCCGGTGGTTCCAATAACTATTGCCGGAACTCATCATGCGATGCCGAAGGGCCGATTCTCGATTAAACCCACACTTGTGACTGTCACCTTCCATCCGGCGATTGAGCCCGCAGAGTTTGGATCAAGGGAAACGTTGATGGAAAAAGTTCGTGTGGCAATCGAGAGCGCATTGCCGGAAGCCTATCAATCTTAATGCGCGGCTTCACGCAGCATTCTCGGCGCTCTCACCGCACGCCGCAAATACTCCTTCAAAATTAACGAAGAAGCATCGGACCTCGACCTCTGGAAACCTGTCCTTGATCAACTGCGCAGCACGATTCAGTTCGCCCTTGTGATGCGCGGCCTCGCGCTCGCGGTCCCCACCGAACGCCGCCAGGCCTCCATAGGTGGCGCAATCGGAATGGCTCATCAAAAAGACCTGCGCTGTTTTGTGCAGCAGAATCGACATCCGCACCTGCTCAAGAATAAAGTCGCGCTCAAAGTCATTGCGTGGCGATGCGAGAGTTTTCGCACCGCCAGCGACGATGATCATGTCTGGCCGCAGAATTCCCGTACGTTGCAAAAACTTGTTCACAGCTTGACGAATGCGCTGATCGAAGCAGCAGAGCACGGCCGCATCAGCTACGTAAGGATCGGGAGCGGAATCAAAGTGAAAGGCCTTTTCCATGCAGTTTGACCGACTGCGTTCATGGTAACAAAGCCTCACTAAAAAGAACCGCGAATTTAAATCAGGGGAGATTCACGTACCACCTGTTCCTCGGCTCATAAGGTAATATGATGGCCTCCTGTGATATCGGACATTGAAACAGAAGCCCGGAGCCAAATATGCGTGTTGTCTTCCTGATCTTCCTTCTTTCTTTACCCTTCGCGTTCATTGCCTGGTCCAAGTCCACTGCCAGGTCCGCTGCGAACGGCTTGGTCTTGGTAGCCAATAAAGGCGACAACAGCATTGGCATAATCGATCCAGTTGCTGGGAAACAGATGGCCGAGATACCCGAAGGCGGAGTGACCGGGCACGAAATCACAACTTCGCGCGATGGAAAGCTGGCATACGTTCCGCTCTACGGCAACTCCGGCGTCGGCCAGCCGGGAACAGACGGCAGCAACATGGTCGTTATCGATATCGCCGCGAGAAAAGTGGTTGGCAATCTCGATTTCGGAAAAGGCGTCAGGCCGCATCTTCCGGTTCTTGGTCCCCAAAATGGATCGCTCTATGTCAGTACCGAACTCGAAAACGCGATAACAATCATCGATCCTGCGACCCTGAAAATTGTTGGCTCGGTTCCGACTGGGCAAGAGCAGTCCCACATGTTCGCGATCACGCACGACGGCCATCGCGCCTACACCGCGAATGTTGGGCCGGGAACGGTTTCGGCTCTTGATCTCGATGCCCGCAAGGTGATCACGGTCATTCCCGTGGCGCCGCAGATCCAACGAATTTCATTGTCCAGTGACGACAAATTTGCTTTCACTTCCGACGTCACCAAGCCGCAGCTTGCGGTCATCGATACCGCCACCAATAAGGTCAAAACCTGGATTCCATTGCCTGGCTTGGGTTATGGAAGCGCGGCGACGGCTGACGGCAAGTGGCTGATCATCGCGCTGCCACCAGTGCATCAGGTCGCAGCCGTGGATCTGAAGGCTATGAAAGTTGCGCATACGATTGACGTAGGCATGCGGACTCAGGAGGTGCTGCTCGCGCCCGACGGTCAGACCGCCTATGTGTCGTGCGATCAAGACGGAAAAGTCGCCGCCATCAATCTGACGAACTGGAAGGTCGAGAAGGTCATCGATGCCGGCAAAGGCGCCGACGGGCTGGCGTGGGCGGCAACCTCTCGCTGAGAATTCGCTTTCTTCAATTAGCAAAGCTCATCGTCGCTTGAGCGCTTCCAACTCGTCCAATGTGCGAGGCCAGTCCGAGCCTAACAAACGCGACAGGCCACGGTCGGCCAACACCTTGCCTCCAGTTTGGCAGTGCGCGCAGTAGTTGGTTTCATTATCGGCATACCGAATGCGTTGGATCTTCTCGCCACATCGTGGACACGGTTGCCCGAACTTTCCATGTACTGCCATATCTTTGCGGAAGGCTGTAACTTTCTCAGGGAACTTCGTCTGTGCCTCAGAACGCAATTGATCGATCCAGCGTTGAAGTGTGGAGCGAGTTGCAGTGAACAGCCGCTCCCATTCAACCGGCGAAAGTTTTCGCGT
Source organism: Terriglobales bacterium (assembly GCA_050746025.1). Lineage (GTDB taxonomy): Bacteria > Acidobacteriota > Terriglobia > Terriglobales > Acidobacteriaceae > Gp1-AA145. Next base: position 50,869 of record JBOGLH010000172.1, read on the forward strand.
AAGCGTAATCGGCGATAGCTGTGCGGCGTGCAGAATCTCGTCGGAGTACGCGTTGCCGATGCCACTCACAATCCGCGGATCGGTCAAAGCGCGTTTCAATGTTCGGTTTTCCGCTGTCAGTGCGGCCTGAAACAATGCCGGATCGCTCGCGAAAACATCGATGCCACCGGGATCGACATCCCGCAAGTTGTCTTCGCCTCGCAGCACCAGCAGGGAAGCGCGGCGTTTAGCGCCAGCTTCAGTAAGCACGAGAGAGCCGTTAGGAAAATCGAAAGCCGCAAGCTGATTGCGGCCTGCGAGTTTTGCCCCCATCTCCCGCCAATGCAGGCGGCCGGCGATCATCAGGTGAAGGACTAGCCATAGATCATCTTCTACCCCGATCGCTATGCGCTTGCCAATGCGCCGCAACTCGCGGATATTCCGTCCTTCAACACTCGCCAGTGGTGGTTCCACTGTGCGCAATAAAAATGGGCTGGCCAGCCGCACATGTTCAATTGGCTGGCCAACTATTCGAGACTCAAGCGCCGCAATATAAGCGGAAATGTCGGGCAGTTCTGGCATCGTAAAATGTGTTCCCAGGACTTCGTGAGCTGTTCACTTCCGAGCACCATCCGCCCTAAATGAACAATTGACCCGTCGAAACAGAATCCGGCCGCGAATTGAGAATTAAGGCTGCTCGAGAACGCAAGGCGAATATGATTTTTAGTCCTGCTCCGCAGGGTAGACCATCTAAGCGCGATCGTCGAAAAATACACCAGTTCAGAGGCGAGAAGTAGGCCACACACAAAATAAATCACCAAACATCCGGGTTGAAGAATCCAATGTAGGGTGAGACGAAGAGGCTTTGTTCCTTTTATTGCGGTCGCCCAGACGATCCTTTTCCTGGCGCATTTTCTTCTTTATCAGACCTGGACATTTTCACCCGTGAACGGTCGTATGCCCGGGCCACTGTGGCTCAAATTGGTTCTCGGCGTGCTGTCCTTCACCTTTCTTCCGGCGTCAATCCTTGCCTTTCGGTACACTAGCGCGCCGGTACGTGTGTTCTACCGGACCGCTGCGGTGTGGATGGGGTTGCTAAGTTTTCTCTTCATTGCGACGGTTTTCAGTTGGATTCTGTATGCAGTAGCAGTTTTCATCGGATTTCCTGCGCACTTTCATCGCCTGGTCGAACTGCTGTTCGGGGTTGCGATGCTGGCTGGGATTTACGGTGTGATCAACGCAAGCTGGACGCGGGTCACGCGAATCAGCGTCAGACTGGCGAACTTGCCAGCAGCGTGGCAGGGACGGAAAGCGGCGCTGATCAGCGATTTACATTTGGGGCCGGTGCGCAATGGTAATTTTTTGCGGCGCATGATCGCCACCATCTTGCGCGAAGAACCACATGCAATTTTTATTGCCGGAGATTTGTACGATGGTACTGCGATCGACGCAGCCAAGGCGGCGGCGCCGCTGAGCAAGCTGACCTCCGTCCCCAACGGCGTCTATTTTGTTGCGGGAAATCATGAGCAGTTCCGCGACGACAGCAATTATTTGCGAGCGGTTGAGGGGGCTGGGGTTCGAGTACTCAATAACGAAAAGGTCGAAGTCGACGGCCTCCAGATCGCGGGCGTGCACTACGGGGACGCATCGCAGCCGAAAGGTTTCCAGACCACGCTGAACCGGATTGCTCTCGATCGCGATCGTGCGAGCATTCTGGTGACACACGCCCCCGACTATCCAGAAATTGCTGAAGCTGCCGGCGTTTCTTTACAACTATCAGGTCACACACATCTCGGTCAGTTCATTCCGTGGAGCTGGATCGCGCGCCGGATCTACCGTCAGTTTGTGTACGGCCTGAGCCGGATAGGGAAGATGCAGGTATTCACTTCGAGCGGCGCGGGAACCTGGGGCCCGCCACTGCGGCTGGGATCAAATCCGGAGATTGTGGTGCTGCAGTTCGAGTAAGATCAATTAGCTTCCGAGTAGAGCTTCCGCAATTTCCTGCCACTCCTGCTGTAGTGACATGCTGGGTGCCGATTTCTGAGCGCGGTTGTACCAATAACCTGCGTTCGATGAATCTCCCTCTTTGCGATGCAGGTAGGCGTGCACCCATGATCCGGCGCGCCCTTCGTCCCGTTGCGCCGATTCGTGCGCGCGTTTCCAGTCACCCTTCGCGTCCCACCACAAACCAGCGAGCGCCGGGCTTAGCTCCTGCGGCGGCAGATCTTGCGACAATGAGTTACGAAATTCTTGCAGCGTCATACGGAATAGACTAAAGCAGTTGGCGCCAAACTTTCGCTTCGAATTTAGACAATGCCCACCGACTTAGAAGCAGTACTCATTTCCGTATGGCAACAGGTTTTAGTTGACGAAGTCCCCACCGTAAACGTCTGCGGGCAGAAGGTTCGCGTGCAGAAAACCAGCCGCTCAAAATTGCGCGAAGTGGATTTTGAGTGTGATGGCGAGAAGTTGCGCGGCCTTGAGCAGAATGCTGACACGCGTTCTAACTGGGCCAAACTTGCGCGTGAAGGGAAAAAAGTAATGCAGTTCCTGTGCGACGGAAAGTATGTGGCGAACGTGATTGATGGGAAGGTTCGGTTTTATGGACGTCCGCCCGGTAAATGAGCAAGCGAGGCCCAAAGCGGAGCAGATCTACTGACTAGTCATCTGTCTATCATTCTTGCAGACGAAAAAAATGCCGCCCCTTTTTCGGAGGCGGCATCCTGCTGGACAACCAACTTACCCTTGCGTCGGGTGCAATACACGGAAGGTTGTTCCGCCATTGGACCAGACCAGTACCAGTGCGTCCTCACCTTTTGGCACGCTGGAAAGTTCTCTCTGCACATCGGCAGCCGAGTGCACCGGGTGACGATTCACTTCGGTGATCACGTCACCGCGCCGCAGACCCGCATTATCCGCCGAGCTGCCAGGGGTGACTTTCTCAACTAGAGCACCATGGAGATCGTTGCCGGCGTCTAGTTGCTGCCGGACTTGCGGCGTCAGGTCCTCCAGTCCGATACCCCAGCGCGGCTTGCCATTCTGTGTGCTCGCCGTCTCAGAACCCTTGTCGCGTGCTCCCATGGCTTCTAGAATCACCGGGACTTGCTCGCTCTTTCCATCACGCATGATGGTCAGATCGATTTTCGTGCCGGGCTGCTTCTGTCCTACTTCGACCTGCAGTTCGCCTGCATCGTTCACGGTTTTGCCGTTGAGTTCGGTGATGACGTCACCAGTTTTCAACCCGGCCTTTGATGCCGGAGAGTCCGCTTCAACCTGGCTCACCACGGCTCCAGTAGCGGTCTTCACATTGAAGAACTTGGCTTCGTCAGGAGTGACGTCGCTGATTCCGATGCCCATGTACCCATGCTCAATTTTACCGTTGCGGATCAAGCCATCGACCGTGGGTTTTACAATCTGCGTGGGAATGGCGAATCCCATGCCCGAGAATGAACCCGTGCTCGAAATCAGGAACGTGTTGATACCGACGACCTGGCCATGTGCATTCACCAGCGGACCGCCAGAGTTGCCTGGATTGATGGCGGCATCGGTCTGAATGAACTCGCCCGGCGCACGCCGATCCTCTGCCGGATTCGGGCGGTTCAATGCGCTAACGATTCCGCGCGTGACCGTGAATCGGTATCCCAGCGGATTGCCGAAGGCAAGAACGGTCTCTCCCGGTTCCAGTTTCGTCGAATCTCCCCAAGGAACACTGGGCAAGTTCGAGGCGTCAACTTTAATCACTGCGAGGTCGGTGAGTTTGTCTCGGCCGACCAGTTTTGCGGCAAGAATTCGGCGATCATGCAATGTGACGCGGATGTCGGTCGCTCCATCGACGACGTGGTTATTGGTGACGATGTAACCGTCAGGCGAAATAATTACGCCGCTGCCGAGTCCGTGCTCGATCTGCGGCTGTTGCGGCTGCATCTGGAAGAACTTCTTGTTGAACCCAAAGGGGCCGAAGAATTGCTGCGGGCCATTCGAGCCGTCATTGTCGTTGTCACTGTTGTCTTGCGCAGAGCCCGCGTCGTTGTCAGGCGAAGCCTTCGAGGTCACAGTCACGTTGACGATGGCAGGGGTAACCCGCGCTGCCACCGTTTCCATGGCATGATCGAGCGCAAGCAGGGCGCTGACGCTATTGTCATCGAGCGCCGCTGCCGCCGGGGCAGGCGCAGGTGCCGAGGCGCTGGCGGGCTTGGCAAATTCATAGGTCGCCAGCGAAATCGTTGCTCCAATCGCCACTACTGGAACCAGCAGGCGACGGGTTGCTTTCTTTCTTAAGTCATTAAACCAATTCATGGGTTTCTCTCCTTTGTGTAACTAAGAATTTAGTTATTGCGGTCAAATTTTTTTGCTACCACTACTTGCTGATTAAAGTGAGTTCACCACGATGGTCTCCTGGATCATTTGCTGCTCCCCACTTGCGGAACTGACGCGCCACACCAACGTCCACACGGTTGCATCTGGTTCATCAAGACGCGACGAATGCCATACCAGGAGAGTATTCGCCGGTGCACTGCGATCGAATGCTTTCGCCATCATGACCTTGGGCGCGCGATTTTGCTTATGTAGCGTTGCTTTCGCCGGAATGACATCGGTGCGCGAGTTTCCCCGACTGTTGGGATATGCACTTCGGGCGAGACTTCTCTCAGTCCTACTAACACGTTGCTTGAATACGACCGGAGTCGCTTTGATCGGCAGAGAAGTATCGCTCGCAGCTTTCGCCGAAAATACCGGTTGCGTTTTGTTTTGAAACGAAATCAGCTCCGGCGCATACGGCATCGCCGCGAATGTGACCACACTCAAGGTGCCGATCATCGCCAGAGCGGGCCGCAGGCCGCGATTCGGACCCTCGCGCTTGGTGTCGAGAATTTGCGTAATCCGCTGCGACACTTCTTTCACCCGGCCAAGCGCGCTCTGCGCCAGGGCAATGGCTCTTCCCATGCGCATTTTCTCCGCCACCACTTTTTCCGCGATCGACACCAGCGAGGCTGCATATATCCTCGCATTGGTGGTCTGCTCCAAGACCATGTCGTCGCAGGCAATCTCGCGTTCGAGTGCGAGCCGGCTGTCGATCCACCATACGGCGGGATGAAAGAAGAACAGCGCCTTCACAAATTTCTGCGCGAGATTGGTCCAGTCGTCCCACCGCCGCAGATGCGCGAGTTCGTGCAGTACGATTACTCTCAACTCATCCTGAGAGAGATCACGCAGTGTCCATGAAGGCATAATGATTGCGGGACGAAAAAATCCCAGTGCGGTCGGAATGCGAACGTCATTCGAAACCAAAAGTTTCACTCGGCGCGATTGTTGTTCGGCGAAACTGTTAGTAAGTTCCATCAGAGCCGGATAAGCTTTAACGTCGATCTCGCAAGAATCACGCCGCAACCCAGAAACGTGGCGCAATGACAATCCCAAGCGGACCAGCAGCACACTGGCAATGAGCGCCCAAAAAGCAAATATCCCAGCCGCCCAACCGCCGGAAAGTGTTAGTTCCGGAATGTGCGATCCGGACGCAAGCACCGGGGATGTTGTCCGTGAGAGCAAAGGCAGGCTGGCGATAACCAGCAAAGTTGAAAACCACACGGCGAAGCGTGTCATCGAACTGCGCGCCCCGAAAACACGGAGAATGCCCCAGCTCAGAGTGGCGAGCGCGAAACCTTCGATGACGGTGTTCAGTCCGCGACCGGCGATCACTTGAGCGACAGTTTGGAAATCGGCGATGATCATTTACTTCCGTCCTCGCCCTTCGCCGCATGATTCGTGCTCAACATCTGGCGCAGTCGTTTTAGTTCATGGTCATTGATCTCATCATCGCGAAGAAGGTTCAGCAGCAGCGCCTCGTGGGAATTTCTGAAAAAGCGGCTTACCAGGTTCTGGATCTCCGAACGGCTCGCTTCTTGCTGGCCGACGAGCGGCTCGTAGACGTGTGCGCGGCCGTCCTTAACATGTCCGACGTAGCCTTTGCGTTCCAGAATGCGGACCGTGGTCAACACAGAGTTGTAGGCCAGCGGCGGCTTTTCGGGCATCCAGTCGAGTACCTGCTGCACCGTGCCGGGGCCCTTTTGCCATAGGGCGTTCATGATGCGCAACTCAGCTTCGGTCAATGTTGTGGACTGCTTACGCGGCACTCAAATCCTCTCTAATCCTTAGACTCAGCACACTCTGAAAAGTTGAACTAATTCATTAGTTGCTTCCGGGGGATAGAATGGTTGCCTTGGGTAGGCACTAGTCCGCAGTCTGAGGCGCTGTTGGGATCGGCCGTGAACTTGTCCGATGCGGCTTCGTAATTGAACACCGCGTATCCCCATCCACCCGCTCTTCGGAAATCTATTGCTGTCCTTTTCGATCATGAAAACCTGAGTAAAGACATCTGGCACATCTACAACGAAGGGGGCGGCCTCAGTGCTCTTCTTCGGCTTCCACTGAAGCTTCGCGATTTTGGAACCATCCGGGAAAGGCTTCCCGTTGCCCGGAATGCCGGCCTTGTACGCGGCGATCATGGTCGGATTGGCGACAAT
>JBOGLH010000173.1:0-5195 GCA_050746025.1 Terriglobales bacterium
ATCGACGAGGCCGCGGCTTCGCTGCGTATCCAGATCGATTCCATGCCGACCGAGATCGATCAGCTTCAGCGCCGCATCACTCAGCTTGAAATAGAGAAGCAGGCGCTGAAGAAAGAAGATGACGCGAATTCCAAAGAGCGTCTGGCAGTCATCGATAAAGAGCTTGCTGGGATCAGGGAAAATTCTGATGCTCTCAAGGCCCGCTGGAAACAGGAGAAGGACTTAATTGCCCGGCAGCGGCAATTGAAGGAAAAGATCGAGCAGCTGCGCATCGATGAGCAAGCGGCAGAACGAAAAGGAGACCTGCAGCGCGTCGCTGAAATCCGTTACAGCTTGATTCGTCAGGCGGAAGAAGAGCTGGCCAAGGTCACAAAGCAGATCGAGAGCTCCAGCGGCAAGCGCATGCTGAAAGAGGAAGTGGACGAAGAAGATGTCGCCAAGATCGTCTCGAAATGGACGGGAATTCCGGTTTCAAAGATGCTCGAAGGCGAAGTAAAGAAACTGGTCACAATGGAGGACCGCCTGCGCCAGCGAGTAGTTGGACAGGATGTCGCGCTGGAGCGCGTATCTAACGCAATCCGCCGTTCGCGCGCCGGCCTTAGCGATCCCAAGCGGCCTATCGGTTCGTTTATTTTTCTCGGCCCTACTGGTGTGGGAAAAACTGAATTGGCACGCGCTCTGGCCGAATTTCTATTCGATGATGAGCACGCGCTCGTCCGCATCGACATGTCCGAATACATGGAGCGTCATGCGGTATCACGCCTGATCGGAGCGCCTCCAGGATATGTCGGCTACGAAGAAGGCGGGCAACTCACCGAGCAGGTGCGCCGCCGTCCCTATGCTGTCATCCTATTCGACGAAATCGAGAAAGCGCACCAGGACGTCTTCAACATCCTGCTGCAGATCATGGACGACGGACGCCTCACCGACGGTCAGGGCCGAATCGTGGATTTCAAAAACACGATCATCATCATGACTTCGAACATCGGCTCTACTTACCTGCAGGCGGAAAACATGCGTAGCGCCGAAGATTTCGCGAAGGCCACAGAACTGGTGATGACCGCGCTGCATGGGCACTTTAAGCCTGAGTTCTTGAACCGCGTGGACGACATTATTGTCTTCACTCCGCTTGGCAAGGAGCAGTTGGTCAAGATCATTGACCTGCGGCTTGAAGATTTGCGCCGTCTTTTAGCAGAACGCAAAATCTCTATCGAGCTCACCGATGCGGCCAAGGACCTTCTGTTCACCGAAGGTTATGATCCCAATTTCGGCGCTCGGCCATTGAAACGCGCCATCCAAAAATTGATTCAGGATCCACTCGCCTTGAAGATTCTCGATGGCGAGGTGTTGCATGGCGACCATGTGGTGGCTGATGCGGACAAGCGCAGCGGAAAAATAAAGTTCGAGGTAAGCCGAAGGGTGGGTGAGCCTGTACAGCCCACCCGCTGAACCCAAGTGCTTTACGGGGTCGTGCCGGTCACAATTGTGACCGTTAGCTCCGGCAATTGGTGGTTCCATCCCGCAGGAGTGCGCTCGAAGTAAATGCGCACCGGCCGAGATTCGTTCGGCTGAATTGGCGATTTGGTCAAGTCCTGTGGCGTCGCCATATCTGCCAGACCTTGCACCGGCACAGTCAGGGTGTCAAGGATCGGCCCATTCCTACCGAGAAATTTTGCCTGCACCTGCACACCAGTTATTGCTGTGTTTGCGGAGTTGTGAAGAATTGCCGTCATGTATGCTGCGCCCCCAACCGGAGCCGGCGCAAGTTTTAGATTTGTGAGCTGTACCTGGTCGGCTGTGGGTTGTTGTGGCACTTGCGCGCCAGTCGGTGGCGTCGTCAGGTGCGGCGCCTTGGGCAGCAAGGCAAAGATCGCAATCAGCAAGGCTGCCGCGCCGATCAAAATCAAAATAGGCCAGGGAAATTTGCTTTTACGAATTATCTGCACTTTGGCGTGTTCGTTTTCTGGTCTGCGCCGCGGCATATCAGGAAAGTCAGGCAGCTTGGGATTTGTGGCCATCATCAACTCTCGAGCCCATGTAGGGCTTAAGTTCGATGGCCTAAACAGCCGGGGAGTTTGCCGCTTTGTGCCGCGCTGTCCAAGGCACGTGCTCTGACCTGATCTGCCGTCCAGCCACTCTCGCGCAACTTACGGATACTGAGGGCATCATGGCGTTTTGCTAATCGTGCGCCAGTTTCATCGCGAACTAAGTCGCAATGATAGAACTCCGGAGGGTGCAATCCCAGCGCCCGGTAAATCAGCAACTGCCGCGCCGTCGACTTCAACAGGTCAGCTCCGCGCACCACCTCGGAAATTTTCATCGCGTGATCGTCTACAACCACCGCAAGCTGATAAGCCGGAACATCATCTCTGCGCCACACCACAAAATCGCCAAAGTCACGGCCCGCAACATACCTTTGTAGTCCCACGTGCTGGTCATCAAACATGACCTCCTCAGCATCGAAAACGCGAAATCGCCAGTTCGCTGCAGCCGGATTTTCAAAACTGAGCGCGTCATTTCGATTTCGACAATTTCCACGGTAGAGCGGCTCACCGTCCATATCGTTGGGTGCGCTGGCAGAGGCTGCTAAATCTTTTCTCGAACAGGTGCACGGATAAATCGCGCCTACATCACGCAGTTTTTCCCAGGCAGCTAAATAAAATTGTCGTCGCTGACTTTGCGAATAAGGCGCGTATGCACCGCCGCAGTCCGGACCTTCGCTCCACGAGATCCCCAGCCAGCGCAGGTCTTCATACATGGCAGAAACAAATTCCGACCGGCGGCGGTCAGGATCAAGATCTTCGTTGCGAAGTATGAGATCTCCGTTAAATTGCCGCGCCCGTTCAGCTGCGATCAGAAAAGTTCGCGCATGACCCAGGTGCAGATACCCGGTCGGCGAAGGCGCAACCCGGCCGCGATACTTATCAGAAGATGGCACTCAGGGATTTTAGCCGTCCGCCGCGGGTGACCGGGTATCCAATCCGAGGTGAGATAATGGAGGCAGTGGAACACTCCTGTCCCCGATGCCATTCCACAGTGGATGACAATTCTCCTTTCTGCCCGACTTGTGAGGCAGCTCAGGTGCTTGTCGCTCCCAAGGAATACGCACGCTCCCCAGTCACGGTAGCGGACGAAGGCACATCGGCATTCCTGAACGCTGGAACCTTTCCCACGTCAACCGGGAACAAAGACGCGAAAGCCGAACTTCGTGCGGCATTTTATGCGGCCATAGTTGGAGCGGTTCTCAGCTTGGTTCAGCCTCAAGCGGGCTTCGTCATCGCGTTGCCGGTAGCCGGATTTCTTTCGGTCGTGTTATACCGCCGCTTCAGCTTAAAAAGCGAACCCTCGCCGCGGACCGGCTTCCGCTTAGGGGCGATGGGCGGGTTATTCGCCTTCGGCTTGATGATGATTGTCATCGCGGCCGGCACCCTCGCCTTTCACAGCGAGGCCGACACCCATGCTCAGGTGATTCAGGTTATTCAGCAAGCTCAGGCACGCAATCCTGATCCCCAGGCCAGACAGGTCTTTGAGTACTTCAAAACGCCACAGGGAATGGCCTTCATGATGGTTTTCGGCTTTGTCTTTGTGGGCGTTCTCTTTGTGCTGTTGTCGGGAGTCGGTGGCGCAATCTCTGCTTCACTACTGCGTCGGAAAGCTCCCCCTGGGCAGTAGTTGATAGGATCTCAGTTTGAATTTCTTTTTGAAAACATCCATCAGAAGCATCCCAGTACGAAAAGGCCAAAAATGACTTACAGGCCGCCTTCTGTAGTGGATTTCTCATGGGAATAACCGCGATAGAAATCGTACAGGACAGAGATAGCAATAAGCAGCGCTAGTAAAACAATTGATAATTTCTTCGCAGCCATGTGGTCCCATCAATTTGCGGGGTGGTTCGGGTCATGCGGTCTCTTATCCGCGACGGAGTATGCCATGCGGAGCACGAATTTTCTACGCCACCTAAACTGAGACACTACCCAGTACTTCGCCGCCTTGCCCGCAGATGGCCTGCCCAATTATCATGCAGCGTTCATGACTTCCAAGAACTCCCCCCAGCACGGCTTGCGCCAGAAGGCGCAAATCATGGCTCCCTCGGAGATCGAGCGTACCCTGGTTCGCCTGGTACACGAAATCATTGAGAAAAATGACGGTGCCAAGGACCTCGGCCTGGTCGGAATACGCCGCCGTGGGGTGTACCTGGCCCAGCGGATCGGCCAAATGATCTCGCGGATCGAAAAGACGCCGGTGCCAGTCGGTACTCTGGACATCACCTCTTATCGCGACGACCTTTCGCCATTGGCCAAGCCAGTTGTCCACAAGACGGAGATAGGGTTTCCTATAACCGGCAAGAAGATTGTGCTGGTGGATGACGTTCTCTACACCGGTCGGACTACTCGAGCCGCCATGGATGCTTTGTTCCGTCAGGGACGTCCAAAGCAGGTGCAGTTGTGCGTTTTGATAGACCGGGGGCACCGCGAGCTCCCGATTGACGCTACTTACGTGGGCCGCCGGGTGCAAACCAGCGACCGGGAAAGCATTGAATTGCTTCTGCGTGAAGTGGACGAGAACGAAAAAGTTCTTCTGATGGAGAAGCAGGACTAATCGCGATGCCAGCCGTTTCAAAACAAGTCGCGACCGGGAAAGCAGCCAGGGGGTCGTTGCTGGGCATTGAAGGCGTCCCGGCGGCAGAGATCACCAAACTGCTGCAGCTGACGCGAAAAATGAATCCGCAAAAACCGCGGCCGCTGCTGCGTGGCAAACGGGTGCTGCTGCTGTTTTATGAGGCTTCCACCCGCACCCGGGCATCTTTCGAAATCGCGGCGAAATCGTTGGGAGCAACCACCACACTCGTGCTGTCAGGCGGCTCCAGCATTGAAAAGGGCGAGTCTCTGCTCGACACCGCTTACACCCTGCGCGCAGTTGGCGCTGACGTCATGGTGGTGCGGCATCCCAATGCGGGCGCGCCCCATTTGATGGCCAGTCATCTCGATATTCCTGTGATCAATGCCGGCGACGGAATGCACGAGCATCCCACTCAGGCGCTGCTCGATGCCTACACCATCCTGCGGCATAAGAAAAAACTCGTGGGCTTGCAAGTTACGATCATCGGCGACATTTACCACAGCCGGGTGGCGCGCTCTGCGATTCATCTGCTGAGCAAATTCGGCGCCAAGATTGTCTTGTGCGGACCGCAGGAG
>JBOGLH010000174.1:0-3077 GCA_050746025.1 Terriglobales bacterium
GGGATATCGACAATAAAGACGATGTGCGGATCAAGATGTGCATCCAAATTCGCGCCGAAGATTTTGTAACCATTCACCACGAACTCGGCCACAACTTTTACCAGCGCGCATATAAAGACCAGCCATTTCTATTTGAAAACGGAGCTAATGACGGCTTCCATGAAGCCATCGGCGATACTATCGCCCTGTCGATTACGCCGGAGTATTTAAAACAAATTGGCCTCCTCGAAAAAGTTCCGCCACCGGAAGCCGACATCCCGATCCTGCTGCGGCAGGCATTAGATAAAGTGGCATTTCTTCCCTTCGGCCTGCTGATCGACAAATGGCGCTGGCAAGTTTTCTCGGGCGAGATCAAACCCGGCGATTACAACAAAGCCTGGTGGGACCTGCGGCTGAAATATCAGGGCGTGGTGCCGCCGGTCGAGCGTAGTGAATCCGACTTCGATCCCGGGGCCAAATATCACGTGGCCGGCAACGTACCTTACATGCGCTACTTCCTGGCTGATATCTACGAGTTCCAGTTCTATCGCGCCATGTGCCGCGAGTCAGGCTACAAAGGCCCGCTCAACCGCTGCACATTCTTTGGATCGAAAGAAGCTGGCGCCAAACTAAACAAGATGCTCGAGATGGGCCAGAGCAAGCCCTGGCCGGATGCCATGGAAGCCCTGACCGGTGAGCGTGAAGCCGACGCCAGCGCGATCATCGAATATTTCGCGCCCCTGAAGAAGTGGCTGGATGAGCAGAACAAGGGAATGAAAACCGGCTGGTAGGTCGAATTATTTCGCCGCGACCGTGCCCCTGGCGTTGGGAGTTAGCACCGTCAAGTCGCCGAACATTTCCTTCTTCACCGGGCCGCGCAGCCTGACTGCTCGGTCAATCATCCACAACTCCGGGATGATCTCGCCTACCATCTTTCCGTGACAGAAAAGCCGAACCACCGAACTCTCAGAGACTACGATGCCCACCGCCTTGGTTACCGCGCTCATGTTTGCGGCGGCCAGGTGCCTGCTGCCCAAACCGAGCGGAACATCAACCTGCGAGGCAAAGGCGTCGAGATAGCGGCAAGCGGAAAGCACAACACCATCGCGGCTGACCACAAATCCGCCGTCCAATTGTGCCAGCTCCTTGATGGTGCCGCGCAGATTCGGATTGGTTACATGGCGCAAAGATTCCGGATGCCCGGCGAGGGGATCGAGAATCAACGTTCGTGATTTCGCCAGCACGGCTTGCTCATCACCCAGAGTAAAAAGCGTTCCGATGCGGCGGCCTTCGCGACCCTCGCGTGCAATTTCCACCGCAAGCTCGATTAATGCTTCGAGGACCTCGGAATCGTATTCGGTAACCTGGCAGAGAATGCTCTCAAACATATTCGGACTTTTGAACAGCTCAGGAAACTCTTAACTCACGATCGCGCGTTTCTCCATTCAGGTCGATCACGTGCCGGCTGTCTTCATGGGAAGCGCCCGGTCCTTTTTTCTTCCGGAACGAAGTCAACAGGGTTTTAACGATAACGTACAGTACGGGAATAAAGAACAGGTTAAGAACGGTGGAAAACAGCATGCCGCCGACGATGGCGGTTCCCACCGAATGGCGGCCCAGTTTGCCGGCCCCGCTTGCGAAGTAGAGCGGCAGCACGCCCAGAATGAAGGCGAATGAGGTCATCAGAATGGGACGTAGCCGCAGCTCAGCTGCTTCGATGGCGGCATTAATGATGGTACGGCCCTGCGCGAGTAGCTGCTCTGCAAATTCGACGATAAGAATTGAGTTCTTTGCCGAAAGTCCAATAAGCATGACCAGGCCGATTTGCACATACACATCGTCAACGAGTCCGCGCATGTTGATGAATAACAGCGCGCCGAGTACCGCCATCGGAACCGCCAGCAAAATGATGAACGGAAGCGCGAAACTTTCATATTGCGCAGAAAGTGTCAGATAAACCACCAGCAGGCCGAGAGCGAAGATGATGATGGCTTTTCCGCCGGCCTCAACTTCTTCGAGGGCCAGGCCCGACCATGTGAATTTCATCCCTTGCAACATGTTTTGCTTCGCCAGCTCTCCCATTGCTTTCAGCCCTTGAGACGAGCTGAAACCCGGAGCTGCCGCGCCGTCGATTTCCGCCGAGCGAAACAGGTTGAAATGATTAATAACCTGCGGGCCCGATGCGTCCTTCAGCGAAACGATGTTCTGAAGCGGCACTAAACCGTTTGTATCAGAACGCACGTAATACTGCCGCAAGTCGCGCGCGTTCATGCGGAACGGCTGGTCGGCCTGCACATAGACCCGGTAAGAGCGATTATTGAAGTCGAAATCGTTCACGTATTCCGATCCCATATACACGCCCAGCGCCTGCGCAACCTGGCTGATCGGAACTCCCATGGCCTTGGCTTTTTCGCGATCGATCTCGACCAGTTGTTGCGGATCATTGGCGGTGAAGCTGGTAAATAATCCAGTAAGGTCCTGACGTTGATGGCTGCCGGCAACGATCTTGTGCGCGACTGAGTCAAGGTCTTGCAGCGTATTGCGCCCCAAATCCTGCAACTGGAACTGGAATCCACCAAAGCTGCCGATGCCGTTTACCGCCGGCGGCTCAAAGGCCGCCACAATGGCGCCGGGAATTGCAAACAACTTCGGCCGCACCCGCGCGACGATGTCGCTGGCAGCGTGCCCGGCTCCTTTGCGTTCGTCGATCGGCTTCAGTGGAGCGAAGACCAGACCGTAATTCGGTGAACTGCCGCCGGAAAGCGAAAATCCCGGGACAGCGAAGGTACCGAACACATCCGGATCGGCGCGCAAGATCTGCTCCGCCTGTCTCGCAATGTTCGTGGTGTAGGAAAGAGATGCCCCCGGAGGCGCCTGAATTACGGTGATGAAATAATTCTGGTCTTCCTGCGGAACGAAGCCCGTGGGAACGTGAACATACATGTAGGCCGTGGCCGCGAGCCCCGCGAGAAACAGCACAATCATCACGTAGCGGTATTTGAGCACCCGGCAGATGGCTTTGCCGTAACCATTCGCAGTTCCGCGAATGCCGGCCTCCACGCCCCGAACAAAATTCCGATACCCATTGGAAAGCCAGC
>JBOGLH010000175.1:0-7255 GCA_050746025.1 Terriglobales bacterium
AGCTCCAGGTGTCAGTCATCAGTTATCAGCTCTCATGTTCCGAGCGCGGTTCATTTTGTTAAACGTAGACACCGCCAAATAGGCTCGGATGACATCTTGAATGCCTCCAGCTAATGTCTGGGGCCTGACGGCCGTGATCCGGGCTATTCCGCTTCTTCGAGTTTGCTCTCCTCGATCTGCATATCTTTGAATTCGCTCGACTCGAACACCTCACTGCATTCCAGGCACTCGACAAACTCCGCGTCTTCTTCGCGGGCGACTATCCGCACACGAGGATGTTTGCACTTGGTCAGGTCGTTGTTCATCGAAGGAGGTTGCACAAGGCGGGATGTGGTCATAGATCCGGTCTATCCTTTCTCGGGTCAGACCGCCCCGAGCAGACTCGCGCCGGAATTGGCCGTATTTTTATCGGCAACGAGGTGGGTTGTCAAGCACAGAATGATCGGCGAAATGTGTAAAATTTTGTTCAAGGGATATTGGCGTTCAACTTACCAATTTGACGGAGCAAGCTGCGCCTGGCGCCGTGAATCTTCCCATCTATATGGACAATCACGCGACCACGCCTGTCGATTTGCGGGTGCTCGAAGCCATGCTTCCCTATCTGACGAATAAATTCGGCAATGCCGCCAGCCGCAGCCACTCCTTTGGATGGGCCGCCGATCAAGCGGTGGAAACGGCAAGAGCGCAAGTCGCGTCTCTCACGGGCGCCAACAAGGACGAAATTGTTTTTACCTCTGGCGCCACCGAGAGCGACAACCTGGCGATCAAGGGCACTGCCGAAGCCTATCGCAGCAAAGGCAATCACATCATCACGGTTATCACCGAACACAAGGCGGTACTCGATTCGTGCAAACGGTTGGAGAAATATGGATACCGCGTGACGTATTTGCCGGTGCAAAAAGATGGTCTGGTTGGCTTAGAAGCCGTCCGCCAGGCGATGAACGATGCGACCATCCTGGTCACCGTCATGGCCGCGAACAATGAAACCGGAGTGCTGCAGCCAATCAAAGAAATAGGAAAACTCTGCCGTGAGCGCGGGGTCATCTTTCATTCGGACGCCGCCCAAGCAATAGGAAAAATTCCGATTGGTGTCGAACGCCAAAATATCGATCTGCTGTCGATCTCGGCGCACAAGGCGTACGGCCCCAAAGGCGTAGGTGCACTCTACGTGCGCGACGGTATCAACGTCGATCCCACCATCGACGGCGGCGGGCATGAGCGTGGAATGCGATCGGGAACATTAAACGTTCCGGGAATCGTTGGGCTGGGGAAAGCCTGCGAAATCTGCCGCGAAGAAATGGCCCAGGAATCATGCCGTCTTGCGGGACTGCGCAACCGTCTTCACGAAAAAATCAAAACCGGATTGGACGAAATTCACTTCAACGGTTCGATTGAACATCGTCTGCCGGGAAATTTGAATATTAGTTTTGCGGGAATTGATGGCGAGGAAATAATGACCGCGATCGATGATGTCGCAGTTTCAAGTGGGGCAGCCTGCACTTCAGCGCATATTGAGCCTTCGTATGTCCTGAAAGCCCTTGGCGTTTCAGACGAACTTGCGCAAAGCTCGATTCGATTCGGCATTGGCAGATTCAACACCGAAGCCGAGATTGATTATGTCGCCGATAAGGTTATTCACGCCGTGCAGCAACTTCGAGAACTGCGCTAGTTTTTCTCGGAATCAAGAATAAAGAACTATCGCGCTGCCGCCGTAGCTGGCTCTTCCACGCTGGCTTCCCTCAAGAACTTCGCCGCCTCTTCCGGCGGAGTGGGATTGATATAGAACCCAGTGCCCCATTCGAAGCCACCCACCTTCGTCAGTTTGGGAACGAACTCAATGTGCCAATGGTAGTGATCGTTGTTCGAGTCCTGCGTAGGCGAACTATGGATCACCAGGTTGTACGGCGGATCATCCAGCACGCGGTTGGCTTTATTGAGCAGCGTGCGAATCGCTTTCGCCAGGTTCTGGAACATGCGCGACGAAGAATTCTCAAAAGCCGACTCGTGCTGTTTAGGCAATATCCAGGTCTCGAACGGAAACCGGGGCGCATAAGGTGCGATGGTCAGAAAATCATCGTTCTCGGCCACTACCCGAATGCCGGCTTCTATCTCCTGACGAGCAATATCGCAGAACACGCAGCGCTCTTTATAGATGTAATACTGCTTAGCGCCTTCGATTTCTTCCGCGACATAAATAGGCACGACCGGCAGCGCGATGAGTTGGGAGTGCGTGTGCTCCAGGGTAGCGCCTGCCCCTTCGCCATAATTTTTGAAAATCAGAATGTATTTCAGCCGGCGGTCTTTTTTTAAATCAAGAATTCGGTCACGAAAAGTCCACAGCACATCTTCAATTTGTTTAGGGGCCATCGACGCCAGCGTCGCATTGTGTTCATTGTTTTCGACAATCACTTCGTGGGCGCCAACGCCATTCATCTTGTCGAACAGGCCTTCCGCCTGCCGATCAAGATTTCCTTCGATTCCGAGCGCAGGAAATTTGTTCGGCACAACGCGCACCGTCCAGCCGGACGTGTCGCGCTGTGGCTGTCCGCCATTCTGGTTGGGCCGATAGGCTTGGATTTCAGGCGGAGTCTTGGCTTCGTTTCCGTAGCAAAAAGGGCAAAAACCACCCTTCATCTTTACCGATTCACGGGTAAAGTCAGTAGGGCGCTTCGCGCGGTCGGTTGAAATAATTACCCAGCGGCCGACAATGGGGTCTTTTCTGAGTTCGGGCAAAGATTAAATCCTCCACCCGCTGCCACCCGGGTAATTCATTTTACGATGAGAGCGCCGCATTCCGGAATAGCTCGAAAGTAGGCTCCCCAAGGATGCCGTCGTAATAAACCGTGACCACGTCAAAGCGCCACAGCGGCGACTCGGGAAACTGCCGTCGCGGCAGCGAATACAGGTAGTCACGAATCACCGCCCGCAGATCTCGGCGCTTCTTGCGATCGACTGCAGCGTGGGCCGGCTTAACATCACGCGTCGTGCGAGTCTTGACCTCGATAAAGCAGAGCACGTCTTCGCCACGGTCTTTCGACCAGCCGATCAAATCGATCTCACCGCGATGCCTCGCCGTGCGAAAGTTTCGCGCGATCATTACGTAACCTTTCTTGCGCAAGTAAAAATAGGCATCTTCTTCACCGCGGCGCCCGGTGCGCAGGTGAGCGGGAGTCTTCTGGGCAGCCAACTTTCTGGCGGCAAGGCGGTCGAGTCCGCGTAAAAGCATTTGCGTGATGCGGGCAGAGAACATGAATGGAGAATAGGTTAAGTTGAGAGTGCGAATCAGTGACATACATCACAAGTCTAGCTGTGGATATTTTTATCGGTTGGTGCGAAGTATCGAGAACCCGATATCTGCGTGCCCCATCCTTGTCGCGCTTTTTGCGACAGGGTGGGCATCTTGAGACCCCGGTGCTTCAAAATCAAAATCCCCCGCCCTGTCTCGCAAAATCAGCGAGACAAGGACGGGGCACCCGCAATTCATCGATGAACCGGTGCTAGAACTGAAAGCCACGCGAGACAAAAGGTCAAGCGATTTCAGTCCAAGTCATCGCCCTTGCTTTGATTTGTTCGTAGTGCTGCAAAGTGCGAGGTTCAAGACATAGCCAAACAGGAAGCGCGGAACTCCACTATGCTCCGACAGGTACAGCGCTGGCTCTCGAAAGAAATTGCCGCTGTGCTCACGAAAGTAGCGAATGCGGCCCCTTCTAACTTTATGTGTGCCATGCATTCCGCCACGCGTTTGCATGATGTCATCAGTAATCTCTAAGGCATAAGCGGCGCGTGCGGACTCGAATAGAAAGGCGGAGAGCAAGACTCCGAATTCGCCGACCGCATAGTCCTCAAAGTGTGTTGATTCGGGTTTCGGGGATGGCCAGACACGGCGAAACATGTACGTTCCGATCGCTGCCAGAACCGCCAGTAGAACAACTCTGGCCAGGCGTCTCTTGACGCTTACGCGTTCTTGATCAATCGCGTAGATACCATTCATTGGCAATGAGCAAGTCTTGAGTTAAACCTTACTAAACAACTCCGCCCGCGGATCTTCCGGATTTAATTTTGCCAACTCGCGCAGTAACTCTTTGGTCTTCTCATCGCGCGGCATGGGCACAGTCACCTTCACTTCGACAATCTCATCTCCGCGCGCGCCCTCTTTGGTCGCCGAGGGCACGCCCTTTTCGCGCAGCCGAAGTTTTTGGCCCGACTGCGTTCCCGGCGGAACTTTCAGGATTGCGCGCCCGTCGATCGTCGGCACTTCAATCTTCGCGCCCAGCGCGGATTCGGTGGCAGTGACCGGCACATTCACGTAGATGTCATCACCATCGCGCCGAAAAACCGGATGATTCTCGGTGCGAATGATTACATACAGATCGCCCGGTGGCCCGCCATGCAGCCCGGCATTCCCTTTGCCCGCAATACGAATACGTTGCCCATCGCGAGTGCCCGCCTTGATGCGAACCTCGAGCGGTTCGGTGCGAGTGACCACACCTTCTCCGTGACACACCGGGCAAGTCGAAACATTCTTTCCGGTGCCGTGGCAGCGCGGGCAGGTCACATTGAACTTCATGCGGTTGGCGCTTTGCTCGATCGTGCCCTTCCCTTTGCATTGCGGGCACACGCCGGGTTGCTCAATCACGCCATTGCCGCGGCAATTCCCGCACATGTCCTGACGCGTGATGTTCAGCCGCATCACGCCGCCGCGAATCGCCGTCCAGAACGGAACATTTACCTGATATTCGAGATCGCTGCCCGGCTCCGGGCCTTCCTGCGCCGCCGCACCGCCACGCCCGCCACCGAACATGCTCGAGAAGATGTCGCGAAATCCACCGCCGCCACTACCAGCTGAAGTGGTGCGCCCGCGCCCGCCTTCAAACATATCGCCAAAATCAAATCCGCTGAAGTCGAAGCCTTGAGCGCCTGCGCTTCCTCCCGGACTGCCACCGCCGGGAAATCCGCCGAAGCCGCCGGCTCCGGTTGGACCGCCACGCGCGTAAGCTTCGGCGGCCGCGGGATCGATGTTGTCCGAATAAAACCCCAACTGGTCGTAAATTTTTCGCTTCTTCGGATCGCTGAGAACGTCATTGGCTTCAGACAGCGTTTTGAATTTTTCCTCGGCGGCTTTGTCTCCAGGGTTGACGTCAGGATGATATTTGCGCGCAAGTTTGCGAAACGCCTTGCGAATGTCATCCACCGAGGCGGATTTCTTTACGCCCAGTATTTCGTAATAATCCTTTTTGGTGGTAGGCGGCATGGGTTCGAAATAGGCTGAGCGTTCAGGCTAAAGCTTCACCACAGAGGGCACTGAGTTTCACGGAGGAAGAACACAGAGTACGTCAGAAACATACCTCTGTGGCTTTACTCTGTGCACCTCTGTGCTCTCTGTGGTTCAAGCTCTGGTCCCAATTACGATGACAAACTTGTTTCTGCTTCCAGAATTCCTGGTTTCTGATACCTCGCCGCATCCACGTAAACCGGAATGCGATTCACTCCCTCTGATGTGGGAGCGAAAACGTACCAACGCTTTTCCTGCTCCACGAATGCTAAAAAATAATCCTGATCCTTGATTTTGAACTGCACTCAGTTTGCCCCATTTCTAAAAATTCGGCCACAAATCGTAACGATCTTCACGGATTTGGAATCCGTGCACCGTTGTGAATCCGTGGCAAGCACTTTCGATTGGACGGCGAGACGCCCGTCCCCCCCACTCAAACCAAGTCAGCCGCTAGCACAAGTGACTTTACTGATGGCTGATGGCTGATGGCTGATGGCTGATGGCTTACTTCTTGTCTACGTCCACGTACTCGGCGTCGATCACGCCCTCGTCTTTCTTGCTGGCGTCACCGTTGCCGTCCGGAGTTGGTCCGCCGGCGCTGCCGCTCGGGCCCGCGCCTCCGCCCGGAGGCGGAGTCTGCGCCTGCGCCGATTTGTACATCTGCTCGGCCAGCTTGTGCGAAGCCTGGGTCAGGGTCTCACGAGCGCGGTCCATCTGCGCTTTATCGTTCGACTCCAGCGCCTTCTTCGCGTCGGCCAGCGCGTTCTCCACTTCGCCACGATCGGAGCCGGCAACTTTGTCGCCCTGCTCCTTCAGCGTCTTCTCGATCTGGTAAACCATCGAGTCCAGCTGGTTCTTGGCATCGATTGTCTCGCGCTGCGTCTTGTCCTCGGCCGCGTGCGCATCCGCATCCTTCGCCATGCGCTCCACTTCCTCTTTCGATAATCCCGAAGAAGACGTAATCGTGATCTTCTGGTCTTTGCCGGTGGCGTTATCTTTCGCGGTCACGTTGAGAATCCCGTTTGCGTCGATGTCGAACGTCACCTCAATTTGCGGCACGCCGCGCGGCGCCGGCGGAAGTCCGGTCAAATGGAATTTTCCCAGCGTGCGGTTCTGCGCCGCCATCGGCCGCTCGCCTTGCAGCACGTGCACTTCGACTGACGTTTGACTATCAGCGGCAGTTGAAAACGTCTCTGTCTTCTTGGTTGGGATTGTGGTGTTGCGTGGAATCATCGGCGTCGCCACCCCGCCCAACGTTTCAATCGCCAGCGTTAACGGCGTCACGTCGAGCAAGAGCAGGTCTTTCACTTCCCCGCCCAACACGCCGCCCTGAATTCCGGCGCCGACTGCCACCACTTCATCCGGATTCACACCCTTGTGGCCTTCTTTGCCGAACATCTCTTTCACCAATTGCTGAATGCGCGGCATGCGCGTCTGACCGCCAACCAGCACCACCTCATTGATCTTGCTGGCGTCTACGCCTGCATCTTTCATGCACTGCTTCGACGGACCGACGGAGCGTTGCAGAATGTCTTCCACCATGCCTTCGAGCTTGGCCCGCGTCAGCTTCTTCACCAGATGCTTCGGACCGCTGGCATCGGCGGTGATGAACGGAAGATTGATCTCCGTCTCCATGGTGGTCGAAAGCTCGATCTTGGCGCGCTCGGCTGCATCCCGCAGACGCTGCAACGCCATCTCGTTGCCTTTGCCCCGCAAATCGAGGCCTTCGTCTTTTTTGAATTCGTCGATCAACCAGTCGACCAGCCGCTGATCGATGTTGTCTCCACCGAGGTGGGTGTCGCCGTTGGTGGCCTTCACCTCAATTACGCCCTCGCCGACTTCGAGAATCGAAATATCAAAGGTGCCGCCGCCAAAGTCGTACACAGCGATGGTTTCGTCTTTGCTTTTGTCCAGCCCGTACGCCAGCGCGGCCGCGGTCGGCTCGTTGATGATTCGCTTTACGTCAAGCCCGGCAATCTTGCC
>JBOGLH010000176.1:0-12290 GCA_050746025.1 Terriglobales bacterium
ATCCTGTGCCCAGGAAATATACGTACTCACTGCCACATGCAGCGCAATGCTTCGGCACCGGCGCCATGAATCCGCAGTAGTGGCATTCCATCCGATGCCGAGATTTGTGATGAGTAAGCGCAATCGCGCAGTTCGTGCACTCAAGTTTCTTGCCGCAGGTGCGGCACAGGACCACGGGTGAATACCCGCGGCGGTTCAGAAGAACCATGGCCTGTTCTTTGCGTTTAATCCGCAACCGGATCTCTTCGATGAGCTTGCGCGAAATCACCTGCTCATTGCCGGTCTCCTGGAATTCCTGACGCATGTCAATCAGTTCAACCACCGGCAATGGGCGCTTCTCCACCCGGTCCGGCATTTCAACCAGCGTGTAGCGATGCTTCTTAGCATTGAAGTACGATTCGAGTGACGGCGTCGCCGACCCCAGCACCACTACTGAATCAGAAAATTTTGCGCGCATTACAGCCACATCGCGCGCATGATAACGCGGAGTTTCCTCCTGCTTGTAGGAAGAATCTTGCTCTTCGTCGACGATGATGAGCGCGAGATTCGAAACCGGCGCAAATACCGCCGAACGCGTGCCCACGATGGCCCGAGCTTCTCCGCACCGGATGCGATGCCAGTGCTCAGCGCGCTCTTTATCGGAAAGTCCCGAGTGCAGAATCGCGACTTCATCTCCGAAAACGTCATGAACATCTGCAGCCACGGCCGGCGTGAGACCGATCTCCGGGACCAGAAGGATTGCTGAGCCTCCAGCGTCGAGCACCGACTTCATCGCCGCGAGATAGACGGCAGTTTTGCCCGAGCCGGTGACCCCATGCAATAAGACTCCGGCGAATTTTTTCTCCTCAACCAGCGCGCGAATGCGTTGCAGCGCCGCCTGCTGTGCGGCGTGGAATTCCATCCCCTGCCGCAAGCTGCGTGGCGCGACCGTCGACT
Organism: Terriglobales bacterium; assembly: GCA_050746025.1. GTDB lineage: Bacteria > Acidobacteriota > Terriglobia > Terriglobales > Acidobacteriaceae > Gp1-AA145. The sequence goes on from JBOGLH010000176.1 coordinate 937, forward strand.
TCGGCAGCGCGATCGCTTCATCGCTCAACTCGACCAGGCCGCGCTTCACCAGAGTGGTCAACGTGCTGCGCGGAACGTTGAGTTCTCGCAGAATTTCGACGTCTAATTTGCCACCAGCGTTGGTAAGCGCGTCTACGATCGTTAGCTGATTGGAATTGAGTCTTGTTTGTGCACGCGTTTCGCTTTTGTCTTGTGGGCGGGCCGGGAGGTCCGCCCCTTCACGGACCTGATCATGTAGGGGCGGCTCTTCATGCCCGCCCGGTTCGTGCCTACGTGGCCTATCTTTGAGCACCGCCACTTGCCGCGTACGCGTCGCATCCGTCACGTGCGAAACGTCTTCACGCTCAATCCACTTTTTGCGCACCATACCCGCGAGCAGCGCGCGGGAAACTCCGGTCGCAGACCGCAGCGTACCCTCCCGCGCGTCGTCACGCATAACGAGATAATTCAGCGCCCGGTACTCGGTGTCCTGTTCTTCGGCAATTTTTTTTGATCGCCTTGAAGACCCATGGCTACCCGCAAGGTACAACGCCGTGTGGCCTTCTTCCGTGATTCGATAGACAATCGCGCGGCGAAACTCCGCATTCAGAGGCAGCATGGAGCGGAAAACTTCCCCGATAGGCGCAAGATAGTACTCGCTGATCCACTTCCCGAGCCGCAACAACTCTTCCGAGAGTGCCGGCGTCTCATCCAGGACTTCGAGGATAGTTTTTGCGGTGACTTTGGGGGTGCGGTCGTGCAGTTCGGTGATGACGCCGGACAATCGTTGCCGGCGGACCGGCACAATTACCCGGCTGCCCACAGCCGCGCTTATCCCTTCTGGCACACGGTAAGTAAGGACCATGTGTAGGGGAACAGGCACCGCGACATCGCAAAATTCAGGCATGCAAGGAGTAGAAGTGAATCGTAGCATCCAGTAATTAGCTTGCGGGGTGCACGGGGGTTATGTGCGCTACCGCACCTTAGCTTCAGTACAGCTGTTCCCGAGCTGGAAATCCGACAGGACTACAGTGTGTAGGCACGGTATGGCACGAAAGTGTAATTAGTTCCATAAGGATGCGAGACTCCGGTAAAATTTGTCCTAAGTTCTTTTACCTAGGGAACCCAAGAATCCACAGCTTCGTATGTACGAATTGCTCGTGACATCAACTCGCATAGTCAGGAATTATGGCATTCCTGTCGAAGCTGGGTTCCGTAATGTGACCAGGATGCGACGAAGGTTGCGAATATTTAGTTCATTTTGTGCCGGTTGCAGAGGTAAGTAGCTGCTTTAGATCCGCTAAGATAGGCGGATTTCCAGTCCACCCATGAATACCTCAAACTGTGGCAAAAAAGCCGCAGTTTCGCAAGTTCCGCGCGGTCATTTTTCTGCAATTCGGGCCTCAGCTGGCACACTATGTGCAAACAAAGTTACAGCCCCGCAAGGCTGGCTTCTTCCGACTAGGCACCAAGGTGAGGTCATTCCAGTAAGAAGGTGACTTGATGAAGGAAAAAGAACTGCGGCCACGGGAGCAGCAGGTAGTGGAACTGCTCCTACAAGGCTGTGATAACGATGAAATTTCGAAACAACTAAACATGGCGCGCAGAACGGTGAAGGCGCATTTCAATCGTCTGTTCTCGCGCTTTGGAATCAGTGGCGGAGTCAAACGAGTAAAGCTGGCAACACTCTTATATAGGAGGCAACTATGGTCCGTGGAGAAAACGGCAGAACCTACCCCAGCGAGCGAGAGCAGCGAGTCATCGCCCTCGTCGCACAAGGACTTAAGAACAAAGAAGTCGCAAGCGAAATCGGAACAACCGAACACGTCATCAAGAATTATCTCCGGACCATCTACGACAAACTGGGGCTCTGGAACCGTGTAGAGCTGGCCTTGTGGTATGAGGCGCGGCGGTTTGAAGGCATGTTCTTGGCGCCCGCCCAGTAATAAATCCAACCTGAATCAATGGCTCGCGTGCCCAGAACATCGCCGAGATGTTCTGGGAGCGCGGCGCCTGGATGCTGGCGTTCCGAACCATTCTTCGTACGAATTAGTGAATGGCGCAGCTATTCGCCCATTGCGCGTGCCCGGAAGCGGGACTTCAAAACCGCGAACACGCCGCGAGGGCTGTGTTTGCTTTCCGGCAATGTTCGCGTGGTTTCGTTTGTCCCAATATCGTCTGACGGGTTTTCCGTCTGGGAAGCGGTGCCAGCTGTGTGCGCGTTTCTTGGGTTTTCTGCGTGAATTGGCCAGAGGCGCTCGCCTCGACCTTCTGTGATTTCAACGGTTTTCTGCGCTTGCTGCATGAACCACATCGACGCCCATTTTCCCTGCATGCCTTTGTCGAGTGAGGACGAAAGCATGCCGCAGTTTCCGCAAAAATGAAGATCGCCATTAAGGGGTTCGCCGCAGACGCGGCAAGTATGATCGGATGCTGACACGTGTGCGTCTCCAATCGCCGGACCTGAAGACAGTTCACGATCGTGGGTTTCGGAGTTTTTAACCGGTGTAGCGGTTTCGCCAACCGGCTGGCGTGGCGCAGTCACCTGAACCGGACCGCCCACTTGGACGTTTACCCTACCTTCTTCACCTTCCAGCACTTCGCTCATCAGGTCAGCCATGAGCTGGCAGATGCGTTCATCGCCATCGCTAAATGCGCCGGGCTTAGTCCATCGAACCTCGACTATGCCAGCTATCTCGGTTAGTCGCTCAATGGGAAAGGCCAGGAGGGACCCGATCTGCAATTCCACGCATAACGACGGCCCGAGCCGAATATCGCTGCACGCATTGGCGGACTGGAAAGCGCGCCCATTACGCAGGCGCTCTGTCGCTACCAGCGAATTCGACGCCACCGAACCACCCGACACTTGGGCCGCCATTCCCGAGCACGCTGTGGGTCTCAAATAGCCATCGACGATCAGGCTAACGGTGGCTCCATCGGCTTTGGTGAGCCGCCTAAGACAGTCCGTCACCAGGGCTGCAGCCTCGGCAGCTGGCTTCGGTTCGGCATTGTTGGGAGATACGTGAGGCTCAGCGTTGACAAGAGCAATAATTTGCGATCGAAGCGCCGCAATCTCAGAGAATACCGAGGCCGAGTTTTCCGGGGAACTGCCCGCCTGCAGGACGTCTTTATTCTCTTGCAAGGTGTAGGCGGCGGCCAGCAACTGCTGGAAAGACTCTTGGTCGAGCGCCAGTTTCCGGGCGCCTGAAGGGGGAACCGTCACAGGCTGGGGACTCCGTTTGGACATTCTAAAGCACCATGCAAGATCCAAACGCACAGAAGTGCAGGGGAGCATAAGCCCTTGCTTTTCAGATGCTTTGCTTATCGTGGCTTAAAAAGAAGTGAACCGCCGGGGTAATAATTAGCGACAGCACCATCGAGATCAGAATTCCCCCGATCACAGCGATGGCCAGCGGCTGCAGCATTTGCGAACCGGCGCCGAGCGCGAAGGCCAGCGGAAGCATTCCCGCCATGGTAGCCAGAGCGGTCATCACAATGGGACGCAAGCGGCGGCGGCTGGCCTGCAGCATGGAGGTTTCGGCTGACGCCCCGGTAAGCCGGATTTTCTCGTCGGCGTCGAGCAGCAGAATGCCGTTCTTGGCCACGATTCCCACCACCATCACCAGCCCCATAAATGACGAAACATTGAAGGTGGTTCCGGTGATCAGCAGGGCGATGAATACGCCCGAGGTTGACAGCAGTGCCGAAGCCAGAATTGCGATCGGCGCAGCGAACGTCCGGAACTCGAATAGCAGCACGATGAACACCAGCACAATCGCCAACGCCAGCACGAAAATAAAATCCTGAAACGATTTCTGCTGTTGCTGATAAGTGCCTCCATATTCCACCCGGATACTCGGCGGAACGTGCAGTGCGGCCACAGCCTTCTGTACTCCCTGGATAGCGCTGCCGAGGTCGGTGCCTTCGGTACGCGCCGTGACCGAAACTTCCCGTTGCAGATTTTCGCGATGGATCTCGGTCTGCGGCGGCAGTTGGGTAATGGTCGCCAGAGATCCCAAGGTTGCGGTGCGGCCGTTCGCGCTGGTGAGCAGAGTATTAGAGATAGCATCGAGCGATGCGCGGTCGTTTGCCGGAAAGCGCACACGCACGGTGTAAAGACGATCGTTGGAAACCACTGGCGCCGGCGCCGGCTCGCCCTCGACAATGGCAGCCGCATCGGTGGCAATTTCTTCCGGGGTAAAGCCGGAGCGTGCCGCCACTGCGGGATCGATCTGGAAATTCACCGCCGGGCCGCTGACGGTGTTCTCGATCCCATTCAGCACGTCCACTACGCCGGGAACGCCCTTGTGAGTTTTCTCGTCGTACTCGATTGCATCTGCGATTTTAGGCGCCCACCTGTTCAGCAGTTCGGGGTCCTGACAGAAGAGTTTTATGGTCACCGGCTCGGGCTCGCCGGTAAGGTCGCCGATCATGTCCTGCAGGACCTGAACGAATTCCGTGCGCACCGCGGGCTCTTGCGCATTCACCTTTTGGCGGATGTCTTCCATGATCTCGTCGATACCCCGGCTGCGCTTCTGCTTCAGCTTGACCAGAACGTCGCCGGTGTTGGCTTCAGTAACGGCCGCCAGTCCAAGCTGGGCGCCGGTGCGACGCGAGGTGCTCTCCACTTCGGGCACAGATTTAATGATCTGCTCGACGTGCAGGACCATGCGGTCGGTTTCAGAGAGCGATGCCCCGGCGGGGGTGATGTAATCGAGGGTAAAGCCGCCCTCGTCCATTCCCGGCAGCAGGTCAGTGCCGGTGAAACGGAAGCAGAAATACGAGGCGATCACCAGGATTACGCTCAAGCCGGCAAGCCACCACGGTTTATCCAGAGCACGCTTCAACCAGCGCTGATGAAACTCGATGATACGGCGGAAGAATTTGCCCGTGGTGGCCTCTTCCGCGGCCAGCAGATCTGCGAACGACTCCTTGTGATCTTCTTCCTCTTTGTCTTCCTCTTCTTCCTTGTTTTTCTTTCTGCGAATTAGAAATCTGCTTAATGTCGGCGTCCAGGTCAAAGCCAGAGCGAGCGAGGTGAATAGCGACACTCCCAGCGTTAAGGCCAGGGCCCGGAAGAATGTGCCATAAACGCCGACGATAGAAATCAGCGGCAGCAGCACTACCACCGGCGTCACGGTCGAACCGATCAGGGGCACGGTGATCTCTGCGAGCGCGCTACGGATGGCCTGCATTCTGCCTTGACCTGCGTCGCGGTGCAGCACGATATTCTCGACCACGACGATGGCGTCGTCGATGACCAGGCCAACGGCCGCAGCCAAACCTCCAAGCGTCATTAGATTGAAGGTTTGCCCGAGAAGCTTGAGCACGATAAAGGTAATGAGAATGGTGACGGGGATTACCAGCCCAGCAACCAGTGAGCTTCCCCAGTCATGCAGGAACACCACCAGGATGATGGAGGCCAGCAGAAGCCCGAGCAGAATGGCATCCCGCACGCTCTTGATCGACTCGCTGACCAGCAGCGACTGGTCATAAAAAGGCTGAATATCAATTCCCGGAGGAATCGACTTCCGGATCTGATCGAGCGCGTCATGGACCTCGGTCGCCACCTGCATGGTGTTCGATTGCGGCTGGCGTTTGATGTTGAGCAGCACCGCCGGCTTTCCATTCGCAGTGATGATGGTATAAACCGGCTTCACTGCCGCGACCACTTTGCCGAGATCGCCGATACGGACGGGAGCGCCGCCAGGAGTGGTTTTGACTACCACGGCGGCAATTTGATCGGGGGTCCGCACCTGGCCACTAATCAGCCCCAGCACCAGTTCGTGATTACGCTCAAATAATCCCGGTGAATCAATAAGGTTGGTACGCTTCATCGCGTCCAGAATGTCGGTGACGGTGACGCCTGCGGCCAGCAGCTTCGCGGTGTCAGGAACGACGTGAAATTCCGGCTCCTGCCCACCTTGCACCAACACGGTCGCGACGCCATCCAAGCGATTGAGGCGAGGTTTCAATTCATAAGTCGCAAGGTCCCAGAGCTGGGTCTGGGGCAGTTTGTCTGAGGTCATGCTGTACCCGATGATGGGGAAGCTGGCGAACGTCATCCGGTTGGCGACGATGGTTGCGGTCGGCGGAAGCTCAGACTGAACCCGTGAGATGGCGGAGTTGACGTACTGCAGCGTCTGGAACATATCGACGTTCCAGTCAAAAAACAGATCGATCTCGGCGGAGCCGCGGCTGGTGTTTGACCTGACCTGCTGCAACCCGGGCACGCTGTTGACCGACTCTTCAATGGGACGCGTGATCATGACCATCATCTGATCGATGGGCATGACCCCGTTATCAACCGCGATCAGAATGCGCGGAAAGTTGGTAGTGGGAAAGACTGCAATCGGAATCGTAAACGCCAGGTACACCCCGAGCGCTGCCAGGGTGATGATCAAAAAGATGAGCGGCTTGGAGTGGCGCGCAAACCAGTGAGACTTGTCCAACGTGTTCCCCTCGCTACTCCGTCTTGTTGTCTGCTTCCGGCTTGGCTTCCGCAGTAGTGATCTTGCTGTTATCCGGGAGTCCGTAGGCGCCTGCGCCGACGATTTTTTCGCCGGCGTGCAGACCCTCGAGAATCTGCACCTGGTCGCCGTCGCGGAAGCCGGTCCTCACCGTTTGCTGGTGGGCTTTGCCATCGCTCCCGGCCACCATTACCGAGGTGGTTCCATCCTGCGCAGTCAGCAGCGACGCCGACGGAATGGCCAACGCATCATTCACCGTGCGTGCGATCATGCTGATCTCGGCGCTGGTGCCGGGCCGCAGCACCTCGTGGGGATTTTTCGCCTGTACCCAGATTTCAACCGTGGTGCTGTTGGGATCGAGCGCGGGGCTTACCAGCACCACCTTGCCTGGAATTGGCTTCTCAATGCCGGGTGCAGTGACGGTCGCATTGTCTCCCGGCTTCAGCAGCACCGCCTCGGCCTGTGGAATGTGCGCGCGGGCCACCACTTGCGAAATGTCCATGATGGTTATGAGCGGTGTTCCCGCGGAAGCCATCTCGCCCGGATAGAGCGGGCGTTCGGTCACCACGCCGCTGATCGGACTTCGAATTTCCGAGTACTGCAGTTGCGCCTCGGCTCCCTGAAATTTGCCCTGCGCCGATTCAAGCTGCCCCTTGGCTGATTTCGCTAGTTGCGCCTCGCCCATGCCCTTCAGCGAATCGAGATGTTTCTGCGCCATTTCGTATTGGTTGCGCGCATTGGTCAGGTCCACACCCGACTGTTCCAGATCTTTGCGGGGAAGCGCACCCTCGCGGAAGAGTTGCTGACGGCTGTTGAATATTTTCTGCTGTGCGTCGAGCGCCGCCTTGGCTGCTTGCGTGTCCAGTTCGGCCTTCTGCATCTGCTGCGGAAGATCGGCGGCGGTAGTGATGGCGTAAGTCGCCTCGGCTTGCGTGTACGCGCCTCTGTTCTCCTGCGCCGCGGCGGCAAGGTCGCGGTTCTCGAGCACTGCGAGGAGCTCTCCCTTGCGAACGTGGCTACCACGATTCACCAGAAATTTTTGAACCGGGGCGGTGATCTTGGGGACGATCGCCGATTGAGTGAGTGGAAACAGAACTGCTTCCGCGGTGACCTTCTGCTGCAGCGTGGTCTTCGCGACCTGCACAATCTGCACCGGGACTGCCGGCTCCGGCTCTTTACTTTTGTCTGAACATCCGGCCAACGCCGCCAATACTATGAGCAGCGCGAATATCGGTCCGGCACGAAGAGAGCTGCTGGTTGTCAACTCCACGCGCGAAATTGGCATTCAGAATTTACCTGTGAGCGTCTGAAGACTGGCGACTGCGACCCGGTACCGCACCTGCCCATCGCTTAGCGCATTTTGCGCCTGGGTGAGCGTGTTCTGTGAATCCACTACTTCGAGAGCCGTTGCCTCACCCGCTCGATATCGTAACGTGGTCAGCCGCAAACTCTCGGCGGCCAGCTCCGCGGATTGCCGCAAAGAGTCTAGTTCGGAGCGCGAAGTCTGGGCTTCATTGAAAAAATCGCGCAGGTCAGCGGCCATTTTCCGTTGCGCAAAACTTAATTCTACTTTGGCCTGATCGCGCAGCAGCCCCGCGCTCTTCACTTTGCTGCGGGTCGCTCCCCAGTTCCAGATGGGAAGGTTGAGGGTCGCAACCGCTGAATAACCCAGGTTCTGCACCGGCCGGTGCGGCAGCACGGTCTCATCGAATCCATTGACCGCGAATTGATTGGCGTCGATTCCGTAAAAGTAATCGAGGGTGAGGCTCGGCAGAAAGCCATTCCAGGCAACCGCGACCTCCTGGTTCGCAGCCCGCATGCTGGCGAGGGCGGCCTGCAACTGCGGGTTGGCCCTGCCCGCCATCGTCTCGACCTCCGCGTAGGAGGGTAACGCTCCCAAATTTTCGAGATCGTCGACCGTAGTGAAATTCTCATTGAAGTTCGGGAAGATCAGTACCGCAAGATCCAGCCGGCCGCGTTCCATCCCCAGTTGCGAATCCTGCAATGCGCGTTGCTGCTGCTGCAACTGCAATTGGGCTTTGATGGTGTCAGAGTGCGCCACCTCACCCCCACGTTCCAACTTTTGCGTGATATCAAAAAAATTCTGCGCCTCGGCGGCGGCGCGTTCAGCGATTGAATATTTTCGTTGGGCCACAATCGCGCCGTAATAGGCCTGGGTCACGGTAACTACCAGGCCGCGAGTGGCGATCTCGGCTTGAGCTTTGGCGAGCGCCGCCTGCGCCCGCGCCAGCCGGTATTCGGCGACGGTTTGCCAGGAGAGCGTCTGATGAACGTTGCCCTGGTCCAGATACTCGTGGACTCCGTTGTTCGCGATGAACCGGCTTGCCGGAGTGCCGTTCCCCTCGGTGTAGAGATATGTGCTCGCAAAGCTGACGTTCGGCAACAGCGCGGCCCTTCCCTGCACCGCGTTGGCACGCGCCACTCCGTATTGCGCGAGCGCGGCGCGGTATTGCGGCTCGTTTTTCTGGGCGCGGGTCAGGGCGTCCTGCACAGTGATGGTGATCGGTCCGCTCGCAGGAGGAGGATCGGGTTGCTGCCCCTGGGCTTCGGCCAAAGCACAACTCAGAGTAATGAAAACTGCGGTTGTAATTACGGACGGGAACTTGGCAAAGGCTGATGGCTTGGCGTTCATCGGTGCTCAACCCTTCTTCTAGATGTCGGATTTCATTGTGGCACAACTTTTTCCCGGAAGGGGAGGAGTTAGAGTTTGACCCGATAGTTTATGCGACGGTCGGAATCCTCAAGTGCTGTATTTGCGCCGTGTTTTGATGATCGGGCGCATGGCGAAACTTTGGCGAAAGACGTGCTTGTATCAGAAATGTCGGTATTCCAGCAAGAAGAAGAGGCAGAAAAATGTTGGACCTCGATCAAATCAAAATTACGCGACGCGATCAGCAAGTTCTTCATTTGCTGGTGCAAGGCTGCAGCAATAAAGAGATTGCAGCGGAACTCAGCATCAGCGCACGCACCGTGAAGCAGCACCTCCGCACCATTTTTTTGCGCGCGGGGATCAAGCAAGGACGCAAACGCGTCATCTTGGCCACTGCCATATTTGAAAAGGAGCAAATGAATCATGTCGCCTCGTGAGCAGTTAAGTCCGAAAGAAATTGAAGTGGCAACCCTGGTGTGGGAAGGAAAAACCAACCCGGAGATCGCGGCCCTGGTTGGCTGCACCGAGCAGGTCATCAAGAACCAGTTACGCAGCGTGTTTGACAAGCTGGGCGTCTGGAGCCGGCTGGAGCTCGCACTTTATGTGGCCGCACACGGCGGCGCATCCTGGGTTGACCGTGATGAAAGCATGCATGTGGCTCCCAGCCCGCGGCCATTGGCGATTGGCCGCAGCGCATAGGCAGAACTATTGCCCGGTAGCTTTGCCAACGGAAATGCCAGCGCTTTCAAGTGGTGCTATGGTCGCAATAAATTGGCGTAACTTCTCCTGGTCGGCTGGGGCGGTTACCGATAAAGCTCACGCCATTGCCGAAGCCGGGTTGTAGGCTGACTACTTGACCGCGCAAATGCAGCTTGGCATCGCCCGACCACAATGCAATATCCAAACTGGCGCCCATTGGTAAAGGAATCGACATTTCTGCAAAGCACCCACCCTGGCTGATATCGGGGGCTTTGCCCCAGATCACCATCTGCTTGGTAGGGCGAATTTCGAGGGAGACCGAACACTTGATGCGTGGCCAGCGCCGCCGCTCATCAGTAGGGGTAACCTCGGCACCCTCAGGAGCCAGTGCCGGCAGGGGGAAATCCCAGAAAGGCTTGGTGGGGTTGAGGTTCACCAGACCGATGATTCCCTCGGTCGGAGTTCCGGCGGCTCCCATCCATTTCACCTGGAAATGTGATTTGGTTTTGCCGTAGGTCAGGCCGACGATCTCGTCGGGCTCAAGTCTGGCCTTTAGCCCTCGCAATTTTGCGCCGTTAACACTGACATCTACGGTAGTTAGATTTTCCGAGAACGGCTTGCCATCATGATCGGTGCCGAAGATACGGACCGGAACTTCCACCGCCTTTCGCGGTTCGTTAGTAGTACCCATACACAGAGTGAACGCTGCGCCATCCTACTGAGCATGTCGTCTGGCGAGCTACGGTCCTTGCCAAACCAAGGGCGTAAGCAAGTGCTCAAAAATTGAGCACAGGATTGCAATCGCTTGCAGAAGCCTTAGTCACAGAGCCGCAATTCCCTATAAAACAAAGGGTTTGGACGCTATTTACGGCCCTCGAATTGCTTAATCAGTGGCTTGGGAATCGGTCCTTCCCAATTTAGAGCGCCGGCAAAACGTTTGGCGCAACTCCTGGGGAAAAGCAGCGGCGCATGAGCTACAAAGAGATGTTTTGGATGGCCTGTGATTCAACCGAACAACTGCGGGCAGAATATGGTCCGTTTCACACCCGCGCGGAGGCCGAGCACGAAGCCTTTAAGTTGGGCTTTGGTTACCTGTTACGTTACGAACATGTAATCGGCGAAAAGGACGACATTCAAGAAGTACGCTGCATCTTTATTGAATTGCAGCCAGAGGCTGCCCGGCCACGCTACTTCGCCGAGAAGCTGCACACCCGCTGCGCCAGTTGCGGCGCCTTCGCCGTGCATGATTATGGGTGGCAGGCCGAGGTATGGGCCGATATCCACGAGTTCGAGCACTCGCGACACCGCATCCGCCTCTTTGAACAGACACGCGCCGAAGGGCTAAAGGAAATTCCTGGTTGGCGCGACGCTTGTGCCTGAGCTATTACACTTACAACGGCCAGCCATTCCATCGCGCGGTTTTGTATTTTCGGTCAGCATCGAACAATATGGAATTCTTCTTCCTGCGAGAAGAATTTTTTATGCCTAAAAGTGCCCCTTCCACAGCCTCTCCGGTTTATCATTAGGACATACCC
>JBOGLH010000177.1:0-12752 GCA_050746025.1 Terriglobales bacterium
CTCGGAGTGTGGGCCGGATCATCAAGAAGATCGCAATCGCGAAAGGGCTGTCGGCAGACGTTCACCCGCATACGTTGCGCCACGCCTTTGGGACCCACATGCTGGAGGAAGGCGCGGACCTGCGCGCCATCCAGGAAATGCTGGGCCACGAACGGCTTTCGACGACTCAGCGCTACACGCAACTGTCAATGAAGCATTTAATCAATGTTTATGACCGGACGCATCCGAGGGCGAAGTAGGGTTCAAACATCCGGTGCACTACCTTCCTACACGAACCACTCGACTGCTCGGGCGAGCACGAAGGGCTTCAAGGGTCTTGGGCACATGAGTGATGAGATCCTGAATCCTGCTTGACTTGGATCGGATCAGCAGAATCACAACTTTATGGTTCGCCAGATTTTGTTCGTATTCAATACCGCGGTCGAGCGTTACAAAACATTCAAAGCCCGCGTTATCCGCCAGCCTCAACAACTCACCGTTCTTCTTTCCTGCAAATCCCGCCTCTGGAACGGTTGTACATTCGTGGCCCGGAAGGTGGTTCTTGAACTTTCTAGGTATGCACTCGTCGAGCAACACTCTCATCGCAGTTGGTTAAGAACGAGAGCTTTGGCATGTTCGAGAGCTTCAATGGCGTTTTGGCGAGTGACTGTAGGAAAATCATCGAGGAATTCATCGATCGTTTGGCCAGCTTCGAGGTACTCCAATAGATTCTGGAACGGAACGCGGGTGTTGCGGAAAACAGGGGTTCCCCCGAGTACATCCGGATCTTTTGTTATTAACTCGTTTAATACGGCCATTTAGAAGCGCTCTCGTGATAATGATAGCGCAAAGCTTAAACTGATTTGCCCTCGGCCTTTTTGTCCCGCAATTCCTCCCACATTTCCGTCACTCTCGCTTTCAACTCAGCCGTAAGTTTTGCGTACGCGTCTTCTGAGGCTTGAGATTCTGGCGGCGGCTGAATCGGCGTGCCGATTTTCATTTTTAAAGGTGAGAATTTCTGGAAAGACTTGCCGCGAGGCCAAGCGTCGTGAAATCCCTCGATCGCGATAGGAATAATCGGGACTTGCAGATGTATCGAGAGAATTGCGGCGCCTTTCTTGAATGTGCGCGGCGGGCCATCGATGCTGCGCTCGCCCTCGGGATAGAGAATCAGCGACAAGCCTTGGCGCAGGCCATAGGCGCCCGCGCGCATAGCGGGAATCAGATTGGCGTCGGGATCGACTACCACAACCCGTAAAATGCGGGCGACGTGACGCATAAATCCGGAGCCGAAAATCTCGCTGGTCCCGACGGCAAATAATCGCAGCAAGGCTCGCAGAGGCAGTATCCCCAGCAACATCGCGGGATCGAGAAAGCTCTGGTGGTTTGAACACAAAAGAAACGGAGCTCGCGCCGGAAGATTTTCCACCCCTTCGACCGTTACGGGAGCTCGAATGCTCCAAAGTAGCTTAATTATGCGGGTGACGACAAACAGCATTCGATCAACCAACGGGTGCGCCTTGGTGACGGCTAGAACGACAGGATCAACGGGATCTTCTCTGAGAACTGTGCCCCAGCCGGCGAAAGTTTGCGCCGGTTTCTTGTTTGACGCCTTTCCCGAAGCCGCACTCTCGCGGACCGCATCAGTTAGCTCGCGGACCGTATAAATATCACCTAGGCGTGATTCTTCAACATCACCGCCCAATTCGTGCTCCAGCGCGACCAGCAGTTCGACTCGCCGCATGGAATCGAGGCCGAGATCGAGCTCCAGATTATCTATCGGCGAAATATTTTCAGGGTGACTCGGCGAGTATTCGCGAATGATTTTTAGCGCGCGCTGGTTGTCGGCTTGTCCAAGCCATGCGCTGTCTTCCTGGGTGAGCGGCTTGGCGATTTCCGCGCCAGTATCGTCTCGCTTCCCTGCCTTTACCCGTTTCTCAATTTCAAATCGCTTTAGTTTTCGGGTGGTGGTACGCGGCAGATCTTCCTGCCAGATTTCGTATCCGGCGATTCTTTTTGTAGATGGCAGTTTTGCCGATAAACCTTCGATGTCGAAGCGAATCACTTCTTTAGTGTTTACGATTTTTCGCTGACGCAGAATCTCGAAGTTAGGCGTGACCACGGCATAAAGCTTTTCCGTACCGCCTTCTTCCAAACCGAGCACGCAGATTTCTTTGATTAGCGGCGATTGCAAATAATGGGCTTCGATTTCTTCCGGATAAACATTCTTGCCGTTGGCAAGAATGATCACGTCTTTCTGACGTCCGGTGATGAAGAGGTTGCCATCACCATCGAAGTGTCCCAAGTCGCCGCTGTGCAACCAACCGTCTTTCAAAATTTGGGCGGTGGCGTCGGGGCGGTTCCAATAGCCCTTCATGACGATGGGACCACGGATCAGGATTTCGCCGCCCGCGGGAGAGCCGTCGTCGGATGATTGCGGATTGATAATTCTCCCTTCTACACCTTTCAGCGGCTTGCCGACGGATCCGATCACATTCTCGCCGGGCGAGTTGACGAATGCGCCGCCGCAAGTTTCGGTCAGGCCGTAAGCCTGAAGCACGTCGATACCAAGCGCATAGAAATCGCTGGCGATTTTCGGATCGAAGCGGGAGCCTCCGGTGACGAGGAAACGCATGCGCCGACCAAAAAGATCGTGAATTTTCCCGAAAAGAACAGGTCCGAGATTAAATCCAAACTTTCTGGAAACGATGTTCAAGCGCATCATGCGAGCGAAGGCAAAGCGCGCCAATGTTCCTTTTTGCCGCACCTCTTTGAAGATGCGCTCGTGAATGAGATTAAAAAATTGGGGCACCACAGCAAACGCAGTAATGTTTCTTTCGTGCAGGGCACGAAGCAGTTCCGTGGTGTTGAGGGTCGAAAGGTAAACTACGCGAGTTCCGGCGACCAATGGCAATAACAGATTGGCCATCTGCGAGAGCACGTGAAACAGAGGCAGCACGCCCAGGATTGCATCGTCAGGGCCGATGTGGGCCCAGGCAAAAACCGCATCGGCCTCGGCCAGCAGATTGGCGTGAGTGAGCATCACGCCTTTTGGGTCGGCAGTTGTTCCTGAGGTGTAAAGCAATGAGGCCACATCGTCCGGTCCGCGCGGGATTGGACGTACGCGCCCCGTGTACTGCGCGAAGATCCCGTCAAGGTTAGATACTACTTTCGCCGGGAGAGCCGTCCCTGCTGGCTTATTGGTACTGGTCAGCAGAACTGCGACTTCTGAGTTTGCAACCGCCTGTTGCGCTGCTTCCAGGTGGTTCTGGTCGCAGATCAACAATGTAGCGCCGCTGTCGGCGAGTAGCTTCCCAACCTGATCAGCGTGATAAGCAGTATCGAGCGGGACGGTAGTTCCGCCAGCGGCGATGATGCCAAGGTAAGCCGCGACCCAACGCGGATGATTGTCGGCGAGAATCGCAACTCGTGTGCCGGCTTCCATCTCGGAGTCGAGCAACCATCCGGCAATCGATTCCGCCATGCGGCGCAGTTCGGCATAGCTGTAACTTTCGATTCCGTCCGGCCGTTGCACTTCAACGGCGACATTCTGGGGCCAGCGTTGGGCGCATTCGACGAAGCGGTCATAGAAAGTGGACATGCGTGCGGGAAATATACACGAAAATAGTTCTGTGGAAGTGGGGACAATGAGGGTCAGAAAAAGCTTTACCACAGAGGGTACAAAGTTTCACAGAGCAAAACCACAGAGGGATCCGTAGGCAAAACACTCTCTGTGTCTTCGCCTCTGTGAAACTCTGTGCCCTCTATGGTTAGCTTTTCGGTATTTGCGACACGTTATACTTCCCACCACATGGCCACATTGATGAACCCACCTTCAGCCGGCACGAGCCTGCTGCGTGATCTAGGCGGGGCCCAGGCGGCATCCATTGTTGTCGGTGTCGTAATAGGCAGCGGAATTTTCCTGGTACCGGCGGAAATGATGCAAGCCGCGGGATCGGCGCGGCTGGTTTATCTGGCGTGGATCGTGGGCGGAATTTTCTCGTTTTTTGGGGCGGTCACCTACGCGCAACTCGGCGCAATGAAGCCGCAATCTGGCGGTGAATACGTTTACATCCGAGATGCCTATGGACCGCTCGCCGGATTCCTTACCGGCTGGACATGGACGGTCGTGGTCAAGCCAAGTTCTCTGGCGGCGATTTCTATCGGCATCGTTCGTGTTCTCGCAAACTTTCCTACTCTATCTTTTCTTACGGCGCGGGTGGTAAATATTCCGCTGACCTGGGGGCAGCTGGTTGCGATGGGCTTCGTGATCTTTGTGTCACTGGTCAATTACATCGGAGTGCGGCGCGCGGGGAATTTTCAGCTGGCATTCACGATTTTGAAGATCGTGCTGATCGTCGCGATTTCTGCGCTCGCGTTCAGCGCGCATGGCAGTTGGTCCCACTTCGCAGAAAAATACTCCGGCGCAATCGGCGGGGTTGCCGGCTTTTTTGCGGCGCTTACGGCTGCCCTTTGGGCCTACGACGGCTGGAGCGACGTCAATATGGTCGCCGAAGAAGTACGCGATCCCGAGCGGAACGTTCCCTTGGCCCTGGTCGGCGGATTGGTGGTGATTGGCGCACTTTACATGCTGGTCAATGCGGCTGTGCAATACGCGCTGCCGACACTATCCGTTGCGCAATCAACGTCCCCAATGTCGGATGCGGTACACGCGTCATTCCTGGGTGCGGGGGCGGCGATTGTGGTATCGGGGGTAATGGTGATTTCACTCACTAGTTCGCTGAACGGCGTTGCCATGAGTGGATCGCGAATGGCATTTGCGCTGGCGCGCGACGGAAACTTCTTTTCGAGTTTAGCGAGGGTGCACCCGCGCTTCCGGACGCCACACGTGGCAACTGTGTGGCAGGCGATTTTATCGATAGGTTTCCTTTTGGTCGGAGGGAATTTTCGCCAGCTGTTCACGCTTGCCATTTTTGCGGAGTGGCTCTCCTACATCGCCGCCAGCAGTTCGCTTTTTGTGTTCCGCAAAAAACTGGTGGCGCCGGAGCGGCGGCCTCCGTTTTGGCAATATCCGCTGGCCCCGGCAGTTTTTATTGTGGCTTCGGCGGCCCTTCTCTACTACACCTTCACCAGCAATTTACGATACTCGGCCATGGGAAGTCTGGTAGTCCTGGCGGGTATTCCGGTTTATTACGGATTCGCTCTTCGTCGTAGGTCATGACCAGCCGCCTTCAACTTCGGGAATCCTCTGCCGTTGGTTTGCCCTTTGTTACTTAGGTACTACAGCCCGAGGAATGTTTACCCGGTTACGATTCTCTCTTAACCTGAGTTTTCGTCCGGTCTGTCTCTCCCTGGCCCGGGTGTCGCGCTGGAGCTAAAAAATGCGTTCGCAGTCTGATGTCGCCCTGACCCTGGGCCTGTTACCGGAAGAGAAGCGGGATTGGCGCACGTTTTTATTCAGCTATACGATGTGCGCGGCGTTGGTCTCACTGATGTTGCTGGCGCGATTGATTTGGCCAGTGAGCATGACCACACCGGCCAAGTATTCGGTGACTGACGTGATCGTACGACCGGATCTGATCCCGGAAAAGATTGAAGCCGAGGTCAAGCCGAAGATAGCCAAGTTGCTTCCCGCGATAAAGATGGAAGCGCCAAAGCTGATCGTCCCGAAAGACCTGCCGCATCAACAGGAAGCGAAACTCGAGCCGCCAAAAATTCAGCCAGCGCACTTTGACGCGCCAAAACTCGAGCCCGTGTCCGCTGCTATGGCCGCCAAAATTATTCATACGGGCGAATTCGGCAGTTCGGCCACGCCTACAGTGAACACTCCGATCCAGAACGTGCAGACCGGAGGTTTTGGCGATCCTGACGGGCTGAATGGACAGGCGCGGCAAGCGAAGTTGATGTCCGCGAAGATGGGATCGTTCGACATGCCCGAGGGTGCCGGAACCGGCAATGGCACTGGCGGGGCCCGAGGAATGAAGGGCACAATTGCAAGTGCCGGGTTTGGCAGCGGTATCGCGCAACCGGGACAAGGGGATGGACGCAAGAACGGACAAGGGGTTCAGGCCGCGGGCTTCGCGGCCCAACAGGTTGCAAGCGCTCAAAAGCATACCCTCGACGACACCGTTGCGCTGACCACGCAGGTGGAGATTCTGTATAAGCCAAAGCCGCTCTATACGGATGAGGCGCGGAAGTTGAACATTGAGGGGGAAGTGCTACTAGAAGTCGTGTTCGGGGCAAATGGCGACTTACACGTCAATCGAGTAGTGCGAGGCTTGGGCCATGGACTGGACGAAGCCGCTGTGGGCGCGGCAAACCGAATCAGGTTCAAGCCAGCGCAACGCAACGGATCGCCTGTCGATTCTCTCTCCATCGTGCATGTGATGTTTCAAACGGCCTCGTAAGAATCAGCGCCATTTGATAAGCCTTAACGAAAGAGAGTCGCATCCATGACGCGTTGGACACTGACGGCTTTGTTCTTGCTTTCGCTCGGCGCGGCTGGCCAGCAGGCGCCAAATTCTTCACAACCTCCGAATGAGCAGTCCGCTTCGGTGCAGCCGGTTTCTGCGACAAGTCCGGGAGGCGCGGTTGCGCAGCAGGCGGCGAGAACTCCGGCCAGCGCGGACCAAGTCATCGATCAAATGATTGAACGCGAGCACGCGCTGATCACCTACCTCGCGACGCGCAAGCCAATCGTTGAAACCTACCTGCAAAACCTCGTGCCCGACACAAAGCTCGGCGCGGTTCCAAAGGAAGACCATTATTTTCTTGGCCGCCTCGACATGGGCGAGACCATCGAGCGTCGTGACTTTCTGGCGTCGCAAGCCAGCTTTCAGAAATCGCTGATGGGCGGAGTGACCAAGCTCTTCCGCATTCAATATCAGCCAATGGGATTTTCATGGATGGTCTTTGCCGACCGGCAGAATTTTGACCGCGCGCATTACGACTTCAAATATATTCGCCGCGAATTCCTCGGCGAAGTGCGCTGTGTGGTGTTCGACGTAACTCCAAAGACCGGCGCCGGCAAAGGACGGTTCGAAGGCCGCGTCTGGGCGGAAGATCAGGATTTCAACATTGTGCGGCTCAATGGGACATATGTCCCGCGCCCAAAAAACGCGCAGTTTTTTCACATGGATAGCTGGCGGCTGAATCTGACCGCGGGTTACTGGTTGCCGGCTTATATCTACAGCGAAGAGGGCGACTTCAGCTATGGCTCGAAGGACAAACTGGCGTTCAAGGCTCAGTCGCGCATTTGGGGATATGATCTGGCTAAAAACAATCGTGAGGACGAGCTGACCGATTTAAAAGTGGACGCGGTAAAGGACGAAAGCGCGGTGGCGCAAGACCTCTCGCCGCTCGAAGCGCAGCGCGAATGGCAACAGCAGGCGGAAGATAACGTAGTGGAGCGTTTGCAGGAGGCAGGTCTGGTGGCACCCCGCGGCGATCTGGATAATATCCTGCAAACTGTAGTCAACAATATTGCGATTACGAACAATATTGATCTGCCGCGTCCGGTTCGTTGCAGGGTCATGCTGACTTCGCCGCTCGAAACCTTCAGCGTGGGAAATACTATCGTGATCAGCCGCGGCCTGATCGATACTTTGCCCGACGAGGCCAGCCTGGCGGCGATACTTTCGCACGAACTGGCGCACATTATGCTCGGGCACAATCTGGGCAGCAAATTCGCATTCAATGATCGTATGCTGTTTACCGACGAGTCGACATACCAGAACTTCGGGTTCAAGCACAATCCTGATGAAGAAGCGGCGGCCGACGCCAAAGCGCTCGACATGCTGAAGAATTCACCCTACGCACAAAAGGTCGCCTCGGCAGGCCTTTACCTGAAACAACTTCAGGTGCGCGCGCCAGTGTTGGCTGCGCTGCTAACCGCGCATCTGGGCAATAATTTCACCGACAGCAAGGGGCAGGTCATTCGCTTGTCGGAACTTATGACTGGAGCGCCAAGTCTTGACGATGAAAAATTGGATCAGCTGGCGGCGCTGCCTCTGGGTGGAAGAGTTAAGCTCGACCCCTGGGAAGACCGAGTCGAGATGATCAAAGCTGCGCCAATGACGATCACCAATGTTCGCGACAAAATGCCGTTCGAACTGACGCCATTTTTTCCGAGATTAACGCGCCTGAGCAGCGCGGCAGAAAACGTGCCGGTGAGCCCGACAACGGCGCAGAATGGTGCGCCCATCAAAAGGTAGGCGAAGGATTAACTTTTAGGCTCGAACTGCCAACCAGAGCGCGTACACCAGGACGAGGAATATCGCGGTGCCAAATATCAATAGCAGGACTTCGCTAAACATATCCGGGTTCATCAACTCGTCTCGTCGCATTTGACCCCCAAGTCGTCCTTTGAACCTTTATGTTCAATTCCATCCTCTCGCGTAAACCGACAATTTGCGATCAGGTAGATCGCTGACTTACCACCATGGGATCTCCTATGAGGAGTACAGGAAGCACTGTATTAAGCTGCAAAGCTTTGCTGTTGAGGGAAGCTAACTGACCCGTATGGGATTGTCAGATTTCGCGTTTATACTTGCCGGACAGAGAACCACGATCTGATTCCCCACGTATCAATAGCAGGAGACATTTATGCAGAGCCGCATCACCGGTACCACCATGCCCGTTTTGGAGTTTGCCCTCGAGCCTAACGAATCAATCATTTCCGAGGCGGGAGAACTTTCATGGATGGGCAGCTCGATCCAAATGACCACCCATACTCAGTTTGCCGGCGGCGGAGGCCTGTTTGGAGTCATAAAGCGAGTGGCGGGCGGCGGCTCGATCTTTATGACCGAGTACCGCGCCTATGGTGCTGCCGGTGAGGTGGCTTTTGCAACCAAATTGCCCGGCCACATTGTGCCGGTTGAAGTTTCACCGGCCAGCGAATTCATGATTCACCGTCACGGATTTTTGTGTGGCACTCCGCAGATTCAGCTTTCGGTCGGGTTCCAGCAGTCGCTGGGTGCGGGCATCTTCGGCGGCGACGGCTTTCTGCTGCAGAAGCTCAGCGGTCAAGGAATGGCTTGGCTCGAACTCTCAGGCGAACTGGTAGTACGCGACCTGCAACCGGGAGAAACTTTGCGAGTGCATCCCGGACATGTCGGGGCTTTTCAATCGAGTGTCTCGTTCCAGATCACGACCGTTCCCGGAATCAAGAACATGATCTTCGGCAGTGATGGAATCTTCCTAGCGGCACTCACAGGACCGGGGCGAATATGGCTGCAGACCCTTCCTATTGCGCGGCTGGCGCATGTGATCGACCAATACCTGCCTCATACCACCGATCGGCGGACAGTAGAGGGCGGCGTGGTCGGTGGGATCGTGGGCTCGATTCTGGATGGGATGAAGTAAGTTCGGGTCTCCGCTGGATCTTCGTGACCTTTGTGGTTATAGCTTTTAGAAACCTAGACCACGAAGGACACTAAGGTACACGAAGGAACCCAAGGCACTTCAAATTCGCGCAGGCCAGGGCGCGTCCCCCAACAAACAAATATTGAATTGAACTTTAGTAATTTTATTCAGGCATAACGGGTGGGTTAGCTTGGGATTTAGCCGCCTCCCACTCATGTTTCTGAAACGCCATTTCGGTCCAGACCGGCGTCGCCGCAAGCGACAACTGCTGAACACTTCTGTCCGAGTTCTTAGCGAGAATGGCCCTCTCGAAGCTCTAGGGATAAACGTCAGCGACGTTGGCATGTCGCTTTTCACCATCGCGAATTTGCAAGTGGATTCCAGGATTCAGATCGAGATTCTTATGCCCCAATCCACCCAGCGTGTGCAAATAGGCGGAATTATTCGGCATCGCGCTCTTTATCTCTACGGAATCGAGTTCGTGGTGGACTCGGATCGGGTTCCGAAATCCTCGGTACATGACCAACTTTCACAAAGAGAAACTGAAAGCACCACGCGATAGTGAAGAGCAATAAGAATCCCGCCCAAGCCAGGCTTGAACGGGGGGGCCGGCTCTCGATGTCCGGCACCAGGATTCTCGATTAGGCTAGGGGCATCTAGTCATTTACTGATACTCATTGGTGCTCGCAGGTTACGTCGTTGTTCCAATCTACGAATGCGCCGTTTGGATTATCTCTCCAGGCCCAAACATGCAGTTCGAAAAACGACGGAATTCCAAACCGGTTCGGAGCATTGACAAACTGGAAATCCTGGCCCTCGAGTTGCGGCGGAGCACCGTCGTTAGCCGCGAGCCAAGTGGCTGCGTCCACAATGTACTCGACCCCGACTAGACGGCGCGCATGTCCAACGGGTTCGTAGATCAGAGCTTCGGGATAACGCTCGTCGAGCATTCCATCCCCCACCAGACCCAGATTCAGGTAGTGAATTCCCATGGCTCCGTGGTCCGGACCACTGACGCACCCAAACAGTGGAGCATAGCCTGTCCCTTGAAGGTTGTTCACGTTGATGAACTGTGCAGTGTTGGCTCGAACGATTTGCACCAGCGTTGATGGAGAATGGTCGTGAACGGAATCGCCGGCGACTGCGAGAATCGGTGCGGCAATTACCAGGGCATTCAACGCCGCGACGCGCAGCACGGCGAAGGCTGGCTTCAACATTGAACTTGAACTTTGAATAAACATTGTATTTCTCCTTTTTCTTAATTTTGTTTGACTTCCCCCCAACAGCTACTTCCGGTTCGGACCTCTTAGCTCGTGCCAGTTACAGCCTTTCTGCTGAAACTGAAACCGGCACGCCATTCGTGAGCGAATCGAACACTGGCGAATGCGCTGATCCCAACTTCACAATTTCCTGCAGTTGGTCATCGGGCACGTCAGCTTTGATCTTGAAATTGACGCGAATTCCCTGCAATCCCTTGCGAACGTTCTTGTCGAGTTCGAGAAAACCGTGCAGATCGATGTCGCCCTCAAGCGACGATTCGACTTCCTCGACCTGAATGCCGCGCGCCGCAGCGTGGTAGACCATGGAGGTGGTCAAGCACGAAGCAAGCGCGTGCAGGAGATATTCGACCGGATTCGCGGCCATATCCTTGCCCAGCAGGATTGCCGGCTCGTCAGCTTCCAGCACAAACGGGTTGGGATGCGACAACTCCTGAGTGGCTCCGTGAAAGTTTTCCACCGTGGAATGATTTCGGCTGCCGCTCTCCCATTGGTTGCGGACCCGAAAGTTGAATTTCGCAATCGCTGGTGTATCTTTTATCGCGTTGATCGTGGTAAAGAGATCGTCAACCATGACGCCATTGATAACGGTTGAAAACTTTTTTGCAGTTGCCATGTTGGTGCTCCTCATTTTCCTGGTGATTTTGTGCGAATGTTTTGCTCTGACGAGTCTGAAGGTAAGCGCAAAATCAGCTTGCAACAAGATGGCAGATATGCCATTGTAGGTAGGTACTTACGCCATGCAGTTTTATTCGACCTGAGGTCCAGCGATGAAAGAAATCACGGTTCTTCTGCTCGATCAGATGTTTTCCTCCACTGCCATTGGACCGATGGAGGTATTCCGGCACGCGGGATCTCTGTGGAACATTCTCACCGGCGCCCGTTGTGCTCCGAGCTTCCACGTGACCACGGCATCGGCCGATGGGCGGCCGGTTCAGTGTGATGGAGACATTCAGATTCGTCCGAACCTGGCACTCGATGATGTCGGCAAGACCGATCTGATTTTTGTTCCCACCACTGGACTGAGCGTGGACGATGTAGTGGAGCGGAATGCGGCGATCGTCCCATGGTTGCGGCGTCGCAGCACCCGTGGCGTGGCAATCGCCAGCGTTTGCTCAGGAGTGGGTCTGGTGGCAGCAGCTGGCCTGCTCGACGGCAAACGCGCCACCACCCATTGGGGGCTAGCTGAGCGTTTTCGAGAAAAATATCCGCGAGTGAAATGGATGCCCGAGTTCATGGTGACCGAAGACCACGGTTTTTACTGCGGCGGTGGGGTCAACGCGTCACTGGATCTCAGCATATATCTGGTTGAAAGATTCTGCGGTCATGAGATCGCTATGCAGACTTCGAAGGCGTTGCTCATAGAGACTCCTCGCGCCTGGCAGTCCGGTTTCGCCATCGTGCCCCTAAAAACCGATCATACGGATGACAATATTTCCAGCGCCCAGGAGTGGATGCATAAGAACTTTGCCAAAACCTTTTCGCTCGAAGAACCGGCGCACCGGGTTGGCATGAGCGCAAGGAATTTCGTGCGTCGATTCAAGGAGGCTACGGGCGACAACCCTTTGACCTATCTGCAAAAATTGCGGATTGCGGCAGCCAAGCGCATGCTGGAGAGCAATCATCGCTCGATGCAGGAGATCAGTGAGGCGGTTGGATATCAGGATCCCGTGTTTTTCCGTAGCCTCTTTCAACGTCACACCGGGGTATCACCAAGCGCTTATCGCGAGAGATTCGGACTGTAAATAGCCGGTCTGCGGCTAACCTAAGATCACATTTTCGGGAGAAATAATGGACATCAGATCGCTTCAGAAACCATTGAAGGAACAATACCGCCGCGATCCCAATAGTTCGCGCATCACCCTGACGGCTAAAGGTTCCGAAAATGAAACACCGTTGTCTTGTTCGGTGGACATTGGACGTGCGCTTTATCAGGCGGAAGCTCACAAGGGGGTTGGAGGGAGTGGTACGGCAGCATGCTCTGGAGACCTTTTATTGGGAGCTCTGGCCGCTTGTGCACAACTTACCTGCCAGCTGGTGGCGACAGTGATGGGCATTCCGACTCAGCACATTGATGTCACTGTCGACGGCGATATGGATCTTTCGGGCACGTTGGGAATCTCAAAAGAGGTGCCGGTAGGTTTCGAAGCCATTCGCGTGAAGTTCAATATC
>JBOGLH010000178.1:0-13050 GCA_050746025.1 Terriglobales bacterium
CAACAGCACTGTCCTGACTACCACGCGCATGCCGGCGGCGATGTCTGAAGACGGATATTTGCCGGCGTTTCTTTCGCGTCCGCATCCGCGCTTCGGCACACCGTGGCTGGCGATTCTTTTGTCTGGAGCTATTTATTGTTTATTGGCATGGCACGACGTGCTGCAGCTGATCTCTATATACATCTGGTTGAGAATCGCGACCTCGATGCTGACCGTGCTCTCGGCATGGCAATTGCGTAGGAAGCGCCCGGACTTGGCGGGCTCCTTTCGCATTCCCTGGGGAAAATTAGGGCTGGCGTATGCGGTGATTGCGCCTCTATCCCTGAGCATCTTCGCGCTAGTGGTTCCCGCATTTTCAGACGCGCCCGCGGACCGCTTTGCCTTGAAGTGGGGGCCGGTTGCGCTCTTAATCGGGCCGATTGCGTACCTTGTGTTCCGACGGAAGCCGGATCAGCTGATCCAGTCCAACACTTTGTAATATGCCCCTGCAAAAGGCAGAAACCACGGCTTTCCGTTGTACAAGCCCAATGGTGCGCCAGGGAAGGGAATTGCGCAGTAGGGAATTTCGCTTTTGCCGCCGCTCATCACATCAGCTAACTTTGTTCCGAGATAAGTAGCCATTGCGACGCCGTGGCCGGCGTAACCGAGCGCGTAGTAAATCCCGTCCGCTTGGCCGGCATGTGGCATGGTGTCAAAACAAAAATCAAGAGTACCGCCCCATGTGTGTTCGATCTTTGTATCGCGCAATTGGGGATAGACCTCAACCAAATCGCGGCGAAGAATTTCCGCGCTGCGCTGGATGGTGTTCTTCGTCTCGGGGAAGAATGCGGCTCGTCCGCCAAACAACATGCGATTGTCTGGCGTAAGGCGGTAATAATGAAGATAGTGCTTGGAATCGAAAATCATGCGGTTGCGGGGGCTTAATTCGCGCGCCAGTCGGTCCGGCAGCGGTTCGGTGGCGATAATGAACGAACCTATCGGGATGATTTTCTTCTGCAGTGTAGGAGTCGCTGCTGAGGTGTATCCGCTCGTTGCAACCAGAACGTTTTGAGCAAGGATCGCTCCGCGAGAAGTGAAAACCGAAAATCCTGCCGATCCATTTTGCGAATTGCGTTGAATGTTCTGCACCCGCGCATTTTCGTAAACGCAGGCGCCCGCTCTGAGCGCCGCGCTTGCTAATCCCGAGACGTATTGCGCCGGATTTAGTCCTGCGCTGGTCTCATCGACGATGCCTCCGAAATAGATATTGGAGCCGATTTCGTCCCCAAGCTCGTCGCGAGGAACGATGCGAAGTTCATGATCGAACTCCCTTGCGATGACTTCAACGGATCGCGAGTAAGCGTCAAAATGCGATTGCTTGCAGGCGACCTCCAGATGTCCACACCGAGAGAAGTTGCAGTCGATCTTCTCATCGCGCACAATCTGTTCTACCAAGTCGATCGATTCCAATGACGTCGCGTACATGCGGCGGGTAAGTTCCATTCCATAGCGTTTTGCCAACATTTCCACACTCAACTTCAGCCCGGTGAGAACCATGCCGCCGTTGCGAGAGCTTGCGCCCCACCCGATGGTGTTGGCTTCGAGGACGGCCACGGTTGCGCCTCTTTTCGCCAATCCCAGCGCCGCCGAAAGTCCGGTGAATCCCGCACCAATGATGGCTACATCGCATCGCGCCGGCAGATTGCCTGCACTGGCTGGCGGCATCGAGCATGTGGTCAGCCAATAATTTGACTTCATGTTTATTTCGCGTTCGCGGTTAAGGAGCGTAACTTTTCCGCCGCGAGTTCAGGAGTGATGTCCCGTTGCGGCGTGCCCAGCATTTCAAATCCGACCATGAACTTTCTCACGGTTGCGGAGCGGAGAAGCGGCGGATAGAAATGGCCGTGGAAATGCCATTCTGGATGATTCTCAGTTGTTGGCGACTGATGAAATCCCATCGAGTAGGGAAAAGCAACTTCGAAGACGCGGTCATAAGTCGAAACGATCTGCTTCAATATTGCAGCTAATTGTGAAGCTTCGTTTCCTTTGAACTCAGGCAATGTCCGCATGTGCCGCCGGCTGCAAACCAATACTTCGAACGGCCACACCGCCCAGAAAGGTACCAACACGACGAAGCTTTCGTTCGAACAAACGATTCTGGATTTCTCCGCTTCCTCGAGGGCCAGGTAATCGCAAAGCAAACACGTTCCATGTTTTTCAAAATAAGTTTGCTGCGCAGAAAGTTCGCGTGCAGGCGCTTGCGGTACCGAACTGGTTGCCCAAATTTGGCAATGAGGATGAGGATTGCTGGCGCCCATCATTTCGCCCCGGTTCTCAAAAATCTGTACGTGAGTGATCCCCGGCATTGCGCCCAGTTCGGCGAATTGAGAGGTCCAGGTGCGCACCACTTCTTCAATCGCCGGTTGTTCCATGCTGGAGAGCGTTAAATCATGGCGCGGAGAAAAACACATAACCCGGCAAATTCCCGACTCTCCTTCAGCTACGACGAGACCTTTGTTTTGGACATCGGTTCTGGCTTGGGGCGTGTCTTTCTTCAGTGCCGCAAAATCATTTTCAAAAACGTAAGTGGATTGATACTGAGGATTGTGAACACCGCCGGCACGGGAATTTCCTGGGCAGAGGTAACAGCTTGGATCGTAGGCAGGGCGGGCTGCTGCCGGCAGTTTCTCGACCGCGCCCTGCCACGGACGCTGCGTTCGATGAGGCGAGACCAGCACCCACTCATTGGTTAATGGGTTAAACCTGCGGTGCGACTGTTCTTTTAGATCCAATGCTTCCATTGTTTCTGAAAACTATCAGATTCTAGCTGGCAGCGCCCGATATGATTGACGTTTCGCTGCGCTCTCCTTATGGTTCTCTCATAGTCGCATTCACATTACAATACCGATACCCGAATGCACGCCAACGAATTGACTGAGCGGTTCCGCGAGAAATTCCACATGCCGCCCGGCGTGTTCATTGCCCCAGGCCGCGTGAATCTTATCGGCGAGCATCTCGACTATAACGACGGCTTCGTCCTGCCATGCGCAATTGAGTTCTCCAACCGGGCGGCCGTCGCGCCGCGGAGCGACCAGAAGCTGGTTCTGCGTTCGGCGGAATTCGCGGAACAATTTGAGTTTGACCTGGCCAATCTGCCGCAGAAACCTTTGGGCAAATGGTCCGACTACGTTTTGGGAGTGGCGATATTGTTGCGGCAAGCAGGACATTTGCCGCGTGGCGCGAATGTGCTTGTGCATGGCGAGGTGCCGATTGGCGCGGGCCTTAGTTCTTCCGCCGCGATAGAGGTGTCGACCGCCCTGGCTCTACTCAGTTTAAGTGGAGCAAAACTTCCTCTGCCGGAAATTGCCAAACTCTGCCAGAGGGCAGAGAACGAGTTTGTCGGGGCGCGGGTCGGCATCATGGACCAGTTTGTTTCATGCCTAGGCAAAGCCGGTCACGCCCTGCTACTGGATTGCCGGTCCCTAGACTTCGAACTTGTGCCCGTGCCCGAACAGGTGAAGCTGGTGATTTGCAACACCATGGTGAAGCATGAACTTTCAGGCGGTGAATACAACCGCCGGCGCGAGGAATGCGAAGAAGGGGTACGAATTCTTTCCAAGGTGGTTCCCGGTATCAAAGCCCTGAGAGATGTTACCCCGCAGCAACTATCGTCAGCCGCTAACGCCATGCCGGCTGTGATTTACAAGCGCTGTCTACACGTCGTGGAAGAGATCCAGCGAGTTTTACGGGCTGTTGACTGCCTGCGGTCCGACAATCTTGACCAGATGGGCCGACTGATGAGCGATTCGCACCGGAGTTTGCGTGATCTTTATGAGGTCAGTTGCAGCGAGCTCGATGCAATGGTCGAAGCCGCTGCAGGGCTATCAGGCTTTTATGGCGGACGAATGACAGGCGGCGGATTTGGCGGTTGCACCATAAATCTGGTTGCATCCGAGCACGCGGAAGCATTTCGTGAAAGCATTGCCGAACGTTATCGCCAGCGGACCGGAATTTCTCCCGAGATATATGTCTGCTCATCCGCCGACGGAGCGCACGCGGAATTAAAAACCGTAGCGGTTTGAATTCAAGTTGGTGAAATACAAGTAAACGTTTACAAAGCCTGTGCAATTAGAGATAATGCAGCGTTCTATCTGACCGCTTTAACTTCAGCGGCAAAGAAAATTAGACGGAGGTTGCGCGAATGAGGGTATTTGCTCTCGTATTTGCGCTGGCAGCGATTGTGGCGGAAATGCAAGGCCAGGTCAGCAGACAGCCGTTCGGTAAAACGCCAGACGGAACTCAAGTCGATATCTACACCCTGAAAAGTGGGGAGATCGAAGCCCGCATCATTACCTACGGCGGTATTCTGCAGTCGCTCAAGGTGCCGGATAAAAACGGAAAGTCTGTCGACGTGGTGCTGGGATTCGATTCCATCGACGGTTACACCGGCGGACCGAAACCTAATCCGGCGTTTTTTGGCGCGCTCATCGGACGGTATGCCAACCGCATTGCCAACGGAAAATTCATGCTGGACGGCAAGACCTATTCGACCCCGCAAAATGACGGTACAAATACTCTGCACGGCGGGCCGCATGGGTTTGACAAAGCTGTCTGGAAGGCCAAGGAAATTCCGCACGGAGTCGAACTCACGCACGTCAGCCCTGACGGTGACGCCGGATTCCCTGGAACCTTGACCGCCGTCGTGCGCTACACGCTGGTGGGCAAAGATCTCAAGCTTGAGTACTCGGCAACCACTGACAAGGATACGGTGCTGAATCTCACGAATCACTCTTACTTCAACCTAGCCGGGCAGGGCAACGGAGATATTCTTCACAACCAGGTGAAGATCAACGCCAGCCGCTACACACCCGTTGACGACAAACTGATTCCCACCGGAGAGTTGGCGCCGGTCGCCGGAACTCCTTTTGATTTCCGCAAGCCTACTGCTGTGGGTGCAAGAATTAACGATGACAACGATCAACTGAAGAAAGGCAAAGGCTACGATCACAATTGGGTGCTTGACAGCGGCGGCAAGTTTTCTGAGGCGGCCGAAGTGTACGAGCCCGGGAGCGGGCGCGTGCTGCAGGTCCTAACCGATCAACCCGGGCTTCAGTTTTACACCGGAAACTTTTTGGATGGGACCGTCAAGGGGAAAGGTGGCATTGCGTATCCGCACCGTGGCGCTCTGTGCCTGGAGACCCAGCACTTCCCGGATTCGCCGAATCATCCGAAATTTCCAACAACAGAACTGAGGCCGGGGCAGAAATACCACACGATTACTGTATTTCGTTTTTCAGCTCGCTAAGGGGCTGGAAACGTTCGCAGGTTTTGGAGAATCGCGGAGTTGCCGAGTCACCACGCGAACTTGTCTAAGTCTTCACTGAAGCAGTTGCGCGAGGAAGTGCTGGAGGCCAACCTCGAGTTGGTGCGGCGCGGCCTGGTGCTGTACACGTTTGGCAATGCCAGCGGAATTGATCGCGAAAAAGCTTTGGTGGTAATCAAACCGAGTGGCGTTCCGTATAACAAAATGAAGCCCGAGCACTTGGTCGTGTCTGATTTGGACGGCAAACTTCTTGCGGGAAAACTGCGTCCATCCTCTGACCTCCCGACCCATCTCGTCCTCTATAAAACATTCCCTGATATTGGCGGCGTCGTTCATACCCACTCCGAATACGCAACTGCCTGGGCACAGGCGCGCCGTGATATTCCATGTTTCGGGACTACGCACGCTGATTACTTCCATGGGCCTGTTCCTGTCACGGAACCGATGCCGGAGAATGAAATTGCCGGCGAGTACGAAAAGAATACCGGCGATGCAATCGTCCGCCGGTTTCGCGACCGAAGCGCCGCGTCGATTCCGGGAGTTCTGGTCGCCAATCACGGCCCGTTCACTTGGGGACCCGACGTGAAATCCGCCGCCCACAATGCTGTTGTCCTCGAATCAATCGCCAGAATGGCTTATTTCACACTTACGATCAATCACGAAGCCAGCGCGATCGGCCAACCGCTTCACGACCGGCACTACCTTCGGAAGCACGGAAGCCAGGCCTACTACGGTCAAACAAAGGAACCCAAATGAATCCACTTTTGGCGATGTACGTAACCGAGCGGCTGGTGCGTCTTTCGGGAGTGGACCTCGCGATCATCGCCTTCTACTTTGCTCTCGTGCTGGTGATTGGCTTCTACCTCAAGCGCTTCGCCAATACCGGAGAGGATTTTTTCCTGGCCGGCCGCGAAATGACCGCCTGGGTCGCGGGACTGGCGTTCGTTTCGGCGAACCTGGGATCGCTCGAATTGCTGGGCTGGGCGGGGTCGGCCTACCAGTACGGCATCATGGCCGCGCACTGGTACTGGATCGGCGCTATTCCTGCCATGGTTTTTCTTGGCCTGGTAATGATGCCGTTCTACTACATTTCGAAAACTCATTCAGTTCCCGGATATCTCAAGTTGCGCTACGGGTCGGAAGCGAGTGGGCTCAGTGCAATAACCTTCGCGGTAATGACGATCATGATGTCGGGCGTAAATATGTACGCCATGGCCGTGGTCATGAAAGTCGTGCTGGGCTGGAACATCAATTTCAGTATCTGGGTATCATCGCTGACGGTAGGGATCTACGTGGCGGCGGGCGGTTTGTTTTCCGCCATCTTCAATGAAGTTCTGCAATTCTTTCTGATCTGGTTCGGTGCCCTACTTATTCCAATTCTTGGCATGATCGAAACCGGCGGATGGAGCGGAATGGTCGCCCGGATTCATCAAAATTTTCCCGGCCAGGATTTCACTCACCTCTGGGCGCCAACGGGTTCGTTCGCGAATAATCCGATGGGAATTAACTGGATCGGCATTGTCTTTGGGTTGGGTGCGGTCCAATCCATGGGTTATTGGACGACGGACTTTCTGGTGGTTCAGCGCGTTCTTTCTGCAAAGAATATTCGCTCCGCCAAAATGGCGCCGATCATCGGATCGTTTTTCAAGATGGCGGTACCGCTCATCGTTATTCTTCCCGGGTTGCTGGGCCTGGCAGTTTTACCGATGCACCTGTTCCCGGCCAGTGGGCTGCAGGCCGGACAGCACAGTTATAACGAAGTGTTGCCCTTGATGCTGGCGCGGTACTGCGGGCCAGGACTGCTGGGGCTGGGAATTACCGCACTGGTTGCGGGATTCATGGCCGGCATGGCAGGCAACGTGAGCGCCTTTGCCACGGTCTGGACTTATGATATTTATCGGCCGTTCCTCCGCAAGGACGCTCCTGACAAACACTACGTTTCCATGGGCCGCTGGTGCACGCTGATCGGTTTGGTCATCAGCATCGGGACCGCGTACCTGGTCATGGGATTTGCCAGCATCATGGACTATGTGCAGGCGTTATTTGGTTTCTTTATCGCGCCGCTGTTTGGCACAGTGCTGTTGGGTATGTTGTGGAAGCGGGTCACGCGCTGGGGCGGCTTTCTGGGCTTGCTTGCGGGCACACTGTCATCGGTGACAATGTTTTTATTGATGCAAAAGGTGGATCCGCAGAAATGGGTACCGATTTTTGCGCGGTCGCCGTTGGCCAAAGGACTTGCGCAAGATATGTATCAGTCTTTGTGGGCTTGCGTCACGTGCGTGGTGGTCACGGTGCTTGTAACTCTGGTGACTAAGCCAAAACCGGACTCGGAGCTCGTAGGCTTGGTATACAGCTTGACGCCACTAGCCAAGGAAGAGCACACCAGTTTCTGGCATCGCCCAGTGGTGTGGGGAGTGATTGCTCTGGTATTGCTTGTGATTCTGCAGATCATTTTCTGGTGAGGTGATATGAGCGAGAAGCATCACATCGTTCCGGTTTGGTTTTTTGTAGGTGTGCTCCTGCTGGTGTATGGCCTGATGATTTTCATCAGCGGATTGGCAGAATGGTCGCATCCGCCCGACACCGTGCTGGCGGAACTGCACGCGCCCGTGTGGTGGGGTGGGTTATTGATCGTTCTCGGCAGCGTTTATTGCTGGATGTTCAGGCCGGGAAGGGCCACAACTGACTAGGCCTCCATTTCGAAAGGCAAGCCAGGAGCTAAAAGCTAATGGCTGAGAGCTAATTTTTAGGACATTATGGCAACGAAGAAAATGACGATGGGCGTGATCGTTGGGAACCGCGGCTTTTTCCCTGATCACTTGGCAAAGACCGGCCGCGAAGAGATGCTTCGAGTCCTCGAATCCGCGGGAATAGACGTGGTGGCGCCCACGCCTGAGGAAACAAAGTATGGGGCTGTGGAAACGCGCGAAGAATCCCGTCGCTGCGCCGAGCTCTTCAAAAAGAACCGCGATCGGATCGATGGCATTATCGTTACCCTGCCGAATTTTGGCGAAGAGCGCGCCATCGCCGACACGCTGCGATTAGCTGATCTTCGTGTTCCAGTGCTGATCCAGGCGACGCCTGACGATCCCAAGAAAATGACGATCGCATTTCGTCGCGACAGCTTCTGCGGCAAAATGTCCGCCTGCAACAATCTGCGGCAGTATGGCATTCCTTATTCGATTACCACGCTCCACACCGAAGCGCCCGATTCGCCCGAATTCGCCAAAGATTTGCAATGGTTCGCCGCGGTTTGCCGCATTGTGAATGGTTTCCGCAATCTTCGCGTGGGAGCAATTGGCGCGCGCCCTGCGGCTTTCAACACCGTCCGCTACAGCGAGAAAATTCTGGAAGCCAATGGCATTTCGATCGAGACGCTCGACCTTTCAGAAGTGCTCGGCCGTATCGATCGCATGAAAGACAATGACGATCTCGCCCAAACCAAGCTGGCTTCCATTAAGAAGTATGTCGATTCAAAAGACGTTCCCGCCAATGCGCTAATGAAAATGGCGAAGCTCGGCGCTGTGATTGACCAATGGATGGCAATGGCAGAAGTGGCAATCAGCGCGGTGCAGTGCTGGACTTCACTCGAGGAAAATTTTGGCGTCGTACCTTGTACGGTGATGAGCATGATGAGTGAGCACTTGCTCTCCAGCGCCTGCGAGGTGGACATCGCTGGCGTGCTCGGCATGCATGCTCTGCAACTCGCTTCCGGCACGCCTTCTGCCCTGCTTGACTGGAACAACAACTACGGGAGCGACCCCAATAAAGCCGTCTGTTTCCACTGCGCCAATCTTCCCAAGCACTTCTTCCGTTCCTTCAAAATGGATTTTCAGCAAATCATTGCCGGCACGGTCGGCAAAGAAAATACTTACGGCACTGTAGTCGGCCTGATCAAGCCGGAGAAGATGAGCTTCGCCCGCTTCTCAACCGACGACACCGCGGGGAAGATGCGTGGATACGTCGGCGAGGGCCGCTTCACTGATGATCCTCTGAACACCTTCGGCGGCGCCGGCGTGGTCGAGATTCCAAAGATGCAGAAGCTTCTCCACTACATTTGCGAAAACGGCTTCGAGCATCATGTGGCGGCGAATCTTTCCGCAGTCGCGGGCGCTGTCCATGAAGCCGCCACTCGTTATATGGGCTGGGACACGCTGTGGCACGATCGTCCCGATCGCGCCAGCTGATCGTGACATGTCGGACATGTTCTCGATTCTGATCCGCATCCCCACCGTCCGCCGTTGGTTGTTAAGAGCAGGCATGAACACTCGTCCACTAATAACTGCTGCTATCCTTCTCCTAGCAATCAGGTGTCTCAGCCAGGCCGCTCCCGCTCCTACGCCGCCGATGGGCTGGAACAGTTGGGATTCATATGGCACCACCGTCCGCGAAGATCAGGTGAAGGCCAATGCCGATGTGATGGCGCGTGATCTCGCGAAACACGGCTGGCAGTACATCGTGGTTGATATCCAATGGTACGAGCCGAACGCACAGGGCCACGATTACGCGCCTGGCGCAAAGCTTGCAATGGATGAATATGGCCGACTCATTCCGGCCGCGAATCGGTTTCCTTCATCCGCCAGCGGCGCGGGCTTCAAACCGCTCGCAGACTACGTCCACAGCAAGGGGCTGAAATTCGGGATCCATATCATGCGTGGAATTCCGCGGCAAGCAGTCGAACAGAACCTTCCAATTAAAGGCACGCAATATCACGCCGCCGACGTCGCAAACAAAAACAACGCCTGCCGCTGGAATCCGGACATGTGGGGCGTGGACACTACACGACCGGGCGGCCAGGCTTATTACAATTCGATTGCCGAACTGTATGCCTGGTGGGGCGTCGACTTCATCAAGGCCGATGATATGGGCAGTCACCTTTATCAGCCCGCAGAGATGAATGCGCTCGCTATTGCCATTCGCAAAACAGGAAGGCCGATCGTCCTGAGCATATCGCCGGGTCCGGCGCCGATTTCGGAAGCAGAATTTTTCGAGAAGCACGCGCAAATGTGGCGCATCTCAGACGATTTCTGGGACGACTGGAAGCTGCTGAAAAAGCAGTTCGACTACACGCGCGACTGGGCCGCCTACGTCGGCAAAAACAACACATGGCCAGACGCCGACATGCTTCCTCTCGGACATTTGCGGGTGACCGCGAAAGAAGGCGGCGGCTCGGTATCCAAATTCACTGCTGACGAACAGCAAACCATGATGACGCTGTGGTGTATTTTTCGCTCACCCTTAATTTTCGGCGGTGATCTTCCTAGTAATGACGCGGCCACAAACGCTTTGATCACCAATGATGAAGTGCTGGCGGTCGATCAACATAGCGCTCGAAATCACCAGGTATACGAAAGCCCGACAGTTCGGGCATGGACGGCAGAGGTTCCTGGGAGCGCGGATCATTATGTGGCGATCTTCAATCTGGCTGAAAACTCATCAAACATAGATTTGCCGTGGGGCAAACTCGGCATCAACGCCAACTCGGCTGAAATTCGCGATCTCTGGGCGACGACCTCACTCGGCAAAAAAACTGGCGTGCAGCTTAGTCTGCGTCCGCACGCCAGCGTCCTGTATCGCGTTTCTATCGCGAAACAATAACCCGCCCTCACTCAATGAGCGGTGGTGAGCGTCTTCATGAACTGATAATAGAAATCCACGCCCTTATAGAATGCCTCAGCTGGAACTCGTTCATCTCGTCCGTGTTCACGATGGTCATTGCGTTCGGCCTCAACTCCAGAGACTCCGTAGGTAGGCAGGCCTGCAGCCATGGTGTACACGCCATCAGAAGCGCCGGTTGCCATGGTTGGAAATACCGGGATGCCTGGCCACATCTTCGCCGCAACACTGGTGATCGCGTCAAAAACTTTCGGGCGAGGCGGAGGCGGCGCAAATGCGCGCTGATCGGCGATGTTGTCCAGAATTTCTCCGGAGTTGGTGATGAAGCGAATCTGGACTTTAGGATCAGAAATCACCTCGGCCAGTTCTTTACGAATCTCTTCCTTTGAGTGCCCAGGAAGAATGCGGCAATTCACCACTGCTTCAGCGCGGCCGGCCAAGGCATTATTGGCGTGACCTGCTGAAAGACGCGTCGCCACGCAGGTGGTGTGCATTTTGGAATTATCCGTAGGGTCTTTCGAAATAGCATCAATTGCCCTCTGATCAGGGGGCGTCTTCAGGATGGCCCGCAGGTCCGCAGCTTGTTGTCCGGTTTGCACCTGGGCCATGTGCGCGTAATAAGCCCGGGTGATGCTGTTGAGTTCGAATGGGAACTTGTACTCCTGTAATTTGATAAGCGCGTGCGCCAATTCGTAAATAGCGTTGTCCGGACGCGGAAGCGAACTATGTCCGCCGGGGTTTGTGACTACCAGTTGGTAGTCGGAATAAAGTTTTTCGGTTGCATCCACCACCAAGGCGACAGCCTTGCCGTTTTCCATGGTGACTTCGCCGCCATCGTGATTCAGCACGAACTCCGCGTCAATCAGATAACGCTTATTTTTTAGAAGCCAGTCGACGCCATTTGATTTGCCGCCCTCCTCGTCGGCGGTCAAAGCAAGAATGATGTCGCGGTCAGGCACATATCCCTCTTTTTTAAACCGAATCAACGTGGTCGCCATGATGGCGTCCCCGTCTTTCATGTCCTCGGTGCCGCGGCCATAGAAGTAGCCATCTTTTTCAACGAACTGAAATGGATCGCTAGTCCAGTCTTCGCGTCGGGCTTCGACAACATCGAGATGTCCGATCAGCAGGACCGGTTTGTGTTTTCCTGATCCGTGCAGGCGTACGACCAGGTTCTTTTTGCGGTCATTGGGACCGCCGATGTAAATGTCGGTTTTCGGAAAGCCGGCGTCGCGAAATCTCTGTGCCATCGCCTCCGACGCAGTGGTTACGTTGCCCACAGAATCCGTGGTGTTGATATCGATCAACTGTTTGAAAATATCGTGGGCAAGCTGCTTAGTGGAGCTGTCAGTCTGAGCGTTCAAGTTTGGAGTCAGCACCACAGCGCACAAGAATAGGCAAAGGCGGCTCAAGTTTCCTCCTGGGATGACAACGGATAAAGCCATTCAGCGAACCAGAGATTCTATTCAAGCGCGGGCAACGCGTCCATGATCGGGACAAAGACAACCTTGGCGAAGCATGACGGAGTCCTCGGTTGTTCCTCCTATGTATAGTGCGAAACCCGCGTTCGCTCTAGGTTTTTCGCCTTACAAAAACCAGCAATTATGAACTAAATATTAATGTCTCTCACTGATTCTGCTTGAACGTGAGTAGTACCCTCCCTAACATCCATAACAACTTAGCTGCTCCTCGCAGCATTGTCTGAAAGAGCTGGAGAACTTCGAAATGAATTTAGGGAAACTCTTAATCGTAGTGTATCTGTGCGCAGTTTTCGCAATGCCCGCAGTCGCGGGCGTATCCGTTAGCTCACCTTCCAGCGGCAGCACATCTGCCTCGCCAGTCCATTTTGTTGCTAGCGCCAGTTCAGCCTGCTCTAAGGGAGTTTCCGCCATGGGCATTTACACTGCTCCTGGACAGCTGGCTTATACCGTGAACGGAGCCAAGATGGACAAATACCTCAGCATGAGTAACGGAACTTACAACGTCGTCGTGCAGGAGTGGGACAACTGCGGCTGGTCGGCAACTGCGCCAATCAAATTAACCGTCGGCGGTTCTTCCGGTTCGGGTAGTGGCAAAGTGTTTTCTAATTTGCAGAAGAGTGGCGGATGGACTGGCTATGCTCTGTTGCCTCC
>JBOGLH010000179.1:0-17780 GCA_050746025.1 Terriglobales bacterium
TATATGCCATGCTGCCGGAGTCGCGCGAGCGTGGATACAAGCCGGGAAGGTTTTCTTTCAACGTGACCGGAGGCAGATGCGAGGCGTGTCAGGGTGAAGGGCAGCGGCGCATCGAAATGAACTTTCTTCCCGACGTGTACGTGGTGTGCGAAGTCTGCGGAGGACGCCGGTACAACCAGGAAACACTGGCGGTGAAATACAAAGGCTATTCAATCGCCGACCTGCTGGAAACTCCGGTTTCAGAAGCCTTGCCGATTTTGGAAAATATCCCACAGGTTCGGCAACGGCTGCAGACATTGGTCGATGTTGGCCTCGGATATCTGCACCTGGGACAATCAGCCGTGACGCTTTCGGGCGGCGAAGCGCAGCGCATCAAGCTGGCCCGCGAGTTGAGCAAACGCCAGACCGGACGCACTCTTTACCTGCTGGATGAACCGACCACCGGCTTGCACTTCGACGATGTTCGCAAGTTGCTCGACGTCCTGCACCGGCTTACAGATCTGGGGAATAGCATCATCATCATTGAGCACAACCTTGATGTCATTCGAAATGCCGATTGGATTATCGATCTTGGCCCTGAGGGCGGCGAAGAAGGCGGCCGCATTGTGGCCCAGGGAACACCCGAACAAGTGGCGCGGAACAAGAAGTCATACACCGGGCAAGCCCTGGCAGAGTATGCCGCTGCGGCGCTTAGCCATCAGCAAACTGCGGTGAGCTAGGCAGATTCGGCGGACGAGCCGTCCGTCCCTCACGGGCTTTCGTGTAAATTCAAACTATGTCGTCGAATTCAGGATGGAGCGGGCCAGGCCTGGACAATTCTGCGGATCCATCCCCAACGGCTGTCACTGAACCCTTAAGTGCTCCGCCTGCGGAAGACCCTCCGTTCGGGGGACTCGAAGTATTGCAGATCGGACTGCTGATGTTTGTGGTGCCGATCCTCGCTGCTCCGTTCATCGTGGTAATAGTGCAGAAACTCTTTTTTCCGCATTTGACTTTCATGCAGGTCGGTACCAAACCGTGGGTACTACTGGCGCCTCAATTCATTTGGTTCGCGGTGGTGGCATTGTTTTTGATCGACTACGCCAAAGCCAAATTTCACCGGACCTTGTGGCAGGCGATTCGCTGGAACTGGCCATCACATCGCTGGCCGGTAATGGTGGGAATCGGATTTTTGACGATGCTTTCCCTGCAGGGCTTAGAGCGCCTGTTGCCGTTGCCAAAAACTAGCCCTTTCGATCAGTTCTTCAACCGACCACTGGACGCTTATGCTTTCGCGTTTCTAGCAATTGCATTTGCGCCGTTCATGGAAGAGCTGTTCTTCAGAGGATTTCTCTATCCAGTACTGGCGCGCCGAGTCGGAGTGGGGGTCGCAATTTTCCTCACCGCGTCCATATTCGCCTTCATTCACGTTTTCGAATACAAGGCCTGGGGACCCGTGCTCATTATTTTCCTGGTTGGGCTGGTACTCACCGCGGTGCGGGCCAAAACGAAGTCAGTTGGGGCGAGCTTCATTGTGCACTCCATCTACAACGGCGTGCCGGTGATTGCCGCGATCATTGCCAGCCATGGCTTTCAGCATCTCGAGAAGCTGGCCCAGTGACTCTGATATCGTTTATCTTTGAAATTCATGATTTCTCCACGGCAGGAATTGCTGCGTTTGCTGGCCAC
Organism: Terriglobales bacterium; assembly: GCA_050746025.1. GTDB lineage: Bacteria > Acidobacteriota > Terriglobia > Terriglobales > Acidobacteriaceae > Gp1-AA145. The sequence continues at coordinate 1,669 of JBOGLH010000179.1, forward strand.
CAAGTCATTTCGCCTGGGCGATTTCAAGCTTTCGTCCGGCGGACACAGCGACTATTACATCGATTGCCGGACCACCACGCTGGATGCGCGTGGAGCGCAACTCACCGGGCAAGTTTTTCTGGAAGAGATTAAGCATCGCGGTTGGAACCCCGAGGCGATTGGCGGACTCACCATGGGAGCGGATCCAATCGCGGTCGCAGTGTCGGTGACGAGCGGGACTGTGAACGGCTTCCTGGTGCGAAAAGCTGAAAAGGAGCACGGAACCGGTCAACGGATCGAAGGTTTTCGCGGTATAGGCGCGCGGGTCGTGATTGTCGATGATGTTTGCACCACGGGAGCTTCGACGATCCAAGCGATTGAGGCGGCGCGAGAATTTGGATTCGAAGTAGCCGGCGTCATGTGCCTGGTAGAGCGAGAAGAAGCGCATGGACGCGCTGATGTGGAGAAGGCTGCCGCGCCTGCACCGTTTGTGGCGGTGTTTACAGCAGGCGATGTAAGGAAGGAACACTTAGCTCTCAGTAGTCAGCCATCAGCGGAACAAGCGTCGTCGGTCGTTGGTCGTCGGTTGTCGGCCGAAGATTCCAGCCCCAAGCGAGATAGGTGAAGGTGCAATTCTAGACCGGCGGCTCATTGGGTAGAAAGAGCTAAAAAAATCCGATCTTATGAAAGCAGAGTGGGGCACGCTCGACTTTGATCTTGAGAGCCGACGACCGAGGGCCGACGACATTTAATTTTGATTTTTCGATATTCAATACTCCGATGATTCAGTGATTCAATTCTTATGATCCAAACTCTTGAATGGACAGACCGCGGCGTGCGCTTTATCGATCAGACCAAGCTGCCCACGGAAGAAGTTTACGTAAACTGCACAAGCTATCAGGAAGTTGCCGATGTGATCCGCAACATGGTGGTGCGCGGCGCGCCGGCGATCGGAGTCGCGGCTGCCATGGGCATTGCCTTGGGTGTCAACAATTCCAAGGCTGAGACTGCGGGCGAACTGAAACGCGAGTTCGACGAAATCTGTGACGTAATAGGTAAAACTCGCCCCACCGCCGTCAATCTTTTCTGGGCAATCAGGCGAATGCAAAAAAAATTCGAGACCCTACGAGTATGCCCGCCGCAGCAAATCAAACAAGCCCTGGTCGAAGAAGCTAAACGTATGCACGTGGAAGACATTGCCATCAACCGTGCCATGGGGCAGCATGGGTCTGCCCTGATGCCTGCGAACGGCGGAGTTTTAACCCACTGCAATGCAGGCGCTCTAGCCACCGCCGGATACGGCACCGCGCTGGGCGTGATCCGCGCGGCGATTGAGAATGGGAAAAAGATTCACGTTTACGCCGACGAAACTCGTCCTTTTCTTCAGGGCTCGAGGCTTACTGCGTGGGAGTTGATGAAGGACGGCATCGCCACCACGGTTATCTCTGACAATATGTCCGGCGCAATGATGCGACAGGGGAAAATAGGCGCGGTAATCGTTGGTGCAGATCGTATCGCCGCCAACGGAGACGTTGCCAACAAAGTTGGGACCTACACGGTGGCGGTCCTCGCGAAGGAGCACGGCATCCCGTTTTACGTGGCCGCCCCGATTTCTACCATCGATCTCGCGACCCCGGACGGCAGCAAGATTCCCATCGAGCAGAGGAATCGCGCCGAGGTCACACACATCGCCGGCAAATTGATAACCCCTGAAGGTGTCGGCATTGAAAATCCAGCCTTCGACGTTACGCCGGCAAAGTACGTCACAGCCATAGTGACTGAGCGAGGCATTGCCCGAGCTCCATACCTCGAGACTTTAGCCGCCCTCGCGCACGACGAGGCCCAGCTTACCAACCTCGAAAGCTCAAGAAAATAAGAGCGTTAGCCAGTTACGTGTTTCTCCTCCCTTACGAAGGTAATTGCTGTAACCGGCTTTTACACGACTTTACTGCCCAAATCCGGTAAAACGGACGAAGCTGCTGGAAGTGTCCTTCGCGAGGGTAGAGATGTCTCAAGTAAGGCAAGAACAGCCATCCATGCTGGCTCGGGCTGAAACCATTCAACGGCAGATCCACGAACTCACCAGCCGGGACACCCAATTGTGGTCGATCATAACCTTGGTAGTTCTAGTGTTGACTGCGGGTTTTTTAACCCTGGTTGCGCCGAACCTGGCAATGAAACAGCGCCTTATTCGTATCGAAGAGGGCTATCTGCCGCAACTTTTCATTGGGCTAATTTGCCTGGTGCTGCTGTTCAACATCTATTTGCTTTCGCAACGCGTGAACCTGAACTCTACGCGCAAGGCTCTGATCAGCGAGTTGGTACTGAACGAGCGACTGGAGAGCCTTTCGCTGATTGATCCGCTTACGCAGCTGTTTAACCGCCGGGCTTTAAACGAATTGATTTCGCACCAGGTTGCGCGCGCCAACCGCAATGGAGGAGCCCTGACTTTCCTGATCATGGATATCAATGGTTTCCGCGAATTGAATACCAAACTTGGCAGCATGGAAGGCAATCGCGTACTTACTGATTTTGCGCGCATCCTTAAAAAAGTATTCCGCGGGGGCGACTTGGTGTTCAGGCAGGGCGGCGATGAATTCCTGGTAGTAATGCCGGACACGACCGAGCAGCAAGCTGAACCACCCCTGAAACGGCTGCTGGGCTTGGTCGAGCAGTGGAATCTGGAGAACGGAAATCGCTTCCAACTGTCCTTTACGTGGGGTCTCGCGGAATATGTGACCGGAACGAGTATGGAGGATGTGCTTCGTACCGTCGATCGCAAGCTTTACCAGAAGATGCACAACCTAGCGCCGGTGTTTTGAGGCGTTTAGCACTTATCATTCAGCCAATCGGCAACTGCGCTTCACAGCTTCAGCGCTGCGCCCTTATCCAAATACCACACTAATTCGCCATCTACCGGACGAACCTTTTGGCAAGGCAAGTTGGCGCCCGGCTCCTTCAGCGCTCGCCGTACCATTTCCGCTTTTTCGTCTCCGTTGACCAGAAACATCACATAAACCGCGTCGTCCAGTACGGGGTAAGTGAAGGTGATGCGAAATGTGTTTAGCTTTTCAACCCAGTTCGCAACCACGATACGGTCTTTTTCCTGCAATCCCGCTGTCCCGGGAAAAAGCGACGCCGTGTGCCCGTCGGGGCCCATGCCAAGCAAAATGAAATCGAACCTGGGGAATGAATCAGGATTCAAATGGAAGAACTGTTGTAGCGTCTGTTCGTACTTCGCAGCTGCTTCGCGAGCATCCGGCAACTCGGACGGAACGCGGAAAATATTTTCCGCCGGAATCGGCAGCTTTGAGAGCAATGTTTCCTTCGCCATGCGGTAGTTGCTCTCCGGGCTGTCAGGCGGGACATGACGCTCGTCGCCCCAAAAGAAAAATACCTTGCTCCAATCCAACCGCGGCGCAAAGTGAGTTGCCAGTTCCTGATGCAGGCCGCGAGGCGTCGATCCGCCCGAGAGAGCCACGGTGAATTTGCCGTGATCTTTGATAGCGCTCGATCCCCGACTGCAGAATTTTTCTGCCGCGGCGCGAAACAATTCCTGAGGCGAGCCGAAAACTTCTACTTTGGGTTCTACAGACATGCTCAAGCCGCCAATTCAACCTGGGCGCAACGGGCCGCGCCCAGCAGTGCTAGTTTGTCGTCGGTAATGACTTTCACGGGCATCATTTCAAGTAGACGCCGCAATCGCCCTTTATTTAAAAACGGTTGGAGAAAATTCGAAGTGGCCAATTTGGGCAGGATTTTCGGCGCAATCCCGCCTGCTAGGAATACTCCCCCAACCGCTTTCATTTTGAGCGCCAGATTTCCAGTTTCCGCGCCGAACACTGCCACGAAAATGTCCAACGCGTGTTCGCACATGGCACACTTGCCGGTAAGTCCAGCCTCAGAAATTGCAGCCGCTGCATCGGCTTCAACCATTTCATTGACCAGCCAATCTGGAGGTTTGCCTTTTCCGGTGTCACGGAGGAAATTGAAAACATTCACCAGCCCCGGCCCGGAAAGAACCCGCTCGTAGCTGACGTGATCGAAAAGGCTGCGCAGATATTGAAACAGTTCGACCTGAATGTCATCCACGGGGGCAAAATCGCAATGCCCACCCTCGGATGCGAACACGTGGTGCCGTTTGCCGTCCCAGTAGAGCGCAGCTTCGCCAAGGCCTGTTCCGGCGGCAATGACTGCCTGGTTCCCGGGCGTGATACTGACTTGATTTAGCGACACCAAGTGCTCCGGCGGCAGTGCACCAACCCCCCAGCCGGTTGCTTCAAGATCATTGATTAACAGCGCTTTGTCGATTTGCAATTCGTCGGCTAGACGCCGGGATTCAATCACCCAGGGTAAGTTAGACGCTTCGACACGGCCGTTGGTCACGGGGCCGGCGATGCCAAAACATGCCTGGGCAGGATGCGCGCCGGAAGTATCGACGAACTCTTTTACGATTTCGTCAAGTCCGGAGTAGTGCCGACTGGGAAAAACGGTGGATGAGACCAGGTTAAACTTTCCGTTCTTCACATCAAAGAGGGCCAGCCTTGCGTGGGTGCCTCCGATGTCGCCCGCAAGAATCATCGATCGAAATTCCTCCAATGGCGGCCGTCCCGCTCCATCAACTCGTCGGCCTCTTTCGGTCCCCAGCTTCCGCCGGGATAATTCGGGAAGTTGCGCGGTGGCAGCGCTTTCCATACATCGAGTACCGGACTCACTACGCACCATCCAGCTTCAACCATGTCAGCGCGCTGGAACAATGTAGCATCGCCGATCATGCAGTCGTGCAGCAAGCGCTCGTAGCCGGTGCTAGGCTGAGTGCCGAAATAATCAGCGTAATTGAAATTCATGTCCACTGCACCCAGGCGCATGATCGGCCCAGGAACTTTCGCCGCAAACTGCAGTGAAATTCCCTCCTGCGGCTGGATGTGCAGCACCAGCTGATTGGGCATCAGATTCTCGACCGGTGTGTCACGGAACAAAACAAAAGGCGCGCGCCGGAATTGAATCACGATTTCTGTAGTCTGTGCCGCCAGGCGTTTGCCGGTACGCAAATAAAACGGTACGTCAGCCCATCGCCAGTTGTCGATGGCCAGCTTCATGGCGACGAAAGTCTCTGTGCGTGAATTCGGCGGAACGTCTTCTTCTTGACGGTATCCAGGAACCCGATGGCCGCCTTCGACTCCAGGCCCGTACTGACCACGGACCGTGCGAGTCAGCACTTCTTCAGAGCTGAGTGGCTGAACCGCATGCAGAATCTTTGCCTGCTCATCGCGAACTGCATCCGGACGAAAAGAGATAGGCGGCTCCATCGAAGTCAAACTAATCAGCTGCATGATGTGGTTCGGCACCATGTCACGCAGCGCGCCTGCAGTATCGTAATAACTGCCGCGGGATTCGACGCCCACGGTTTCAGCAACGGTAATTTGTACGTGGTCGATGTAGCGGCGGTTCCAGATAGGCTCGAAAATTCCGTTGGCAAAGCGAAAAGCCAGTATGTTCTGGACGGTTTCTTTCCCCAGGTAGTGATCGATGCGGTAAATCTGGTGCTCGCTGATGCAGCTCAACAATTTCTGGTTCAGCGCTTTAGCAGATTCCAAATCATGCCCAAACGGTTTTTCTATGATTACGCGGCGCCAATGCTGGCCGCCCGCCTCATCCATCAAACCGGCGCCCGCAAGATCTTCCACGATTTGGCCAAAGAAACGCGGCGCCGTAGCCATGTAGAAAAAATAGTTCTGGTGGGTAGAGTGGTCCTTGTCCAGCTTCTCGAGTTTAGATTTCAATTGCGGGTAAAGATTCTTGTCGTCAAATTCGGCGGTCACGTAATACAACCGCCGCGTGAACCACTCCCGTATGTCTGGATCCACCCCATCGCCCGCGTAGTGATGGATGTCGTCGCCAAGCTTCTTACGGAACTCGTCGTCCGACATTTTGTTATGAGAGACCCCGACGATGGCAAATTCGCGTGACAACAATTGCGCTTTGGCGAGATTGTAGAGGGCGGGAATCAGCTTACGGCAAGTGAGATCGCCGGCTGCGCCGAAAATGACCATGATGCAAGGATCGGCCGGGCGGCCCGGCGTACGCTGCTGAGTTTGCGGAGGCGTTTCCACTTGTGCCATTGCCAATTTTTCCCTTGAATCACCATCGCGGTGCGAATTTCACCGGACGGCGCGGTTGATCTCAGGCGGTCTTTTTGTTCATCGCAGGCTCGATGTGCCCACCAAACTTCTGTCGCATGGCGGAGAGCATCTTTTCCGCGAAAGTGTGCTCCTGGCGCGAACGGAAGCGTACGAATAATGCCGCCGACAAGACGTCCACCGGAACAGCTTCGTCGATTGCCGCCTCGATTGTCCAGCGGCCCTCGCCGGAGTCCTGCACGAAACCGCTGTATTCGGCGAGGGTAGGATTCTCGGCTAAAGCAATCGCCGTCAGGTCCAACAGCCATGAACTGATGACGCTTCCGCGCCGCCAGACCTCGGCAATGTCAGGAAGATTCAGATCATATTGTTGATCTGTTGGCAGCTCAGACTTGTTCGCGTTGCGGAAAATATCAAAACCCTCAGCATAGGCCTGCATGATTCCGTATTCGATTCCGTTGTGCACCATTTTCACGAAGTGGCCTGCGCCTGATGGCCCGCAATGAACGTAGCCTTCTTCAGATGTGCCGCCCAACTTTTCGCGGCCAGGAGTGCGCGAAATGTCGCCGCGCCCCGGTGCGAGCGTTTTGAAGATGGGATCGAGTTTCGCCACAACATCTTTCGGTCCGCCAATCATCATGCAGTAGCCGCGCTCCAGTCCCCACACGCCGCCGCTGGTGCCCACGTCAACATACTGGATTCCCTGATCGCGAAGCATTTTGGAACGTCGAATGTCGTCTTTGAAATATGAATTGCCGCCGTCAATCAGCACGTCGCCGGCTTTCATGTTTTGCGCGAGGGCCTGCGCCGTCGATTCGGTAGGGCCGCCGGCGGGAACCATCAGCCAGGCAATTCGTGGAGAACCAAGTTTCGAGCAAAAATCTTCGAGCGACGACGCAGCGACTGCGCCTTCCGAAGCCATGCCTTTTACCGCATCTGCGCTCAGGTCGGTGACCACGACTTCATGGCCGCCGCGCATGAGACGCCGCGCCATGTTGGCGCCCATTTTGCCCAGCCCTACCATTCCCAGACGCATGCTTCCTCCGTGCTGTTTGGCTTTGTAAAGTATTCCCTCTGTGCGTTTTCCTCTGTGTAACTCTGTGTTCTCTGTGGTTAGCTTTTTTGACGCAGCCTCTTTAACTCAGCGCCTCCCGCACCGCTTTCGCCAAATTCGCAAGCCCGGCGTCGACATCTTTGCCCAGGTGAATCCGCAGCGCGCGCCGTCCACGATCGGCCAAGACCTGGAAATCACCACGAGCCTGCGCGGCTTTCACGATACCGAAGGTGTATTTCGCTCCCGGCACCGGAACATCAACCGCGTCATCACAGGTGATCTGCAAGAACACCCCAGAGTTGGGGCCGCCCTTGTAGGCCTGGCCGGTTGAGTGCAGAAAACGCGGGCCGAAGCCGAGGCAAGTGGCAACATGTTTCGAATCGAGCACCGCGTCACGAATCTGCTGCAGCGGGGCTTCGTGCTCATCATTCATTTCGACGTAACCGAGCACTGCAAAATAATCGCCAGCCTTGATGCGCCCCAAATGCGCGCGTACATATTCGACCAGGGAGCTTTTGCTGCCGAGCGCGCTCGCGTTTTTGGGATCGGTGAAAAGCTTGATGCCGTTCTGTTCGAAGATCGGCTTTTCGGAGGGGAGCGAACCAGTTTTCTGGTATTCGTCGGTCAGCTTGCGGGTCTCAACTTTGCTGGCCTCGACATCGGGTTGATTAAATGCATTGATGCCGATGATCGAGCCGGCAACCGCGGTTGCGATCTCCCAGCGGAAAAATTCCTGGCCCAGGTCGTAAGTGTCGCCCAGCGAAATGCGTATCACGGGGTGTCCGGCCTTTTCGATGGCTGCGATTTTCGCGTCCTGGTCTGCGTCCGGCGATTTCTCGGAGCGCACGTAAGCAAAAATGCGGTCGTTGCCGTAAGTCTCAGGGGCAGCCAGCTTTTCGCGATCGACCGGAATAATCCCCTTGCCCAGCTTGCCGGTTGATTCCGCAATCAATTGCTCGAGCCACGCGCCGAGGTCAGAAATCGCAGGCGAGGTGATCAGGGTGATTTTGTCGCGCCCCGCTTTCGCGGCCGTTCCGATAACGATTCCCAGCATCACGCCAGGATTTTTCTCCACTGGCACCGACGCAGCGCAGGCCTGCACCATTTCTTCGGTGCGATCGAGAAACTTTGCAATGTCCAGCCCCATCACTGAACCGGGAACGATGCCGAAATTAGAAAGCGCCGAGTAGCGGCCCCCAATACTGGGATCTCCATTGAAGACATAGCGGAACTTGTCGGCTTCCGCTTCCTTTTGGAGTTTCGAGCCGGGATCGGTGACAGCGATGAAGCGGCTGCCCGCTTTTTCGGCACCAATTGCCTGCTTCACCCGCTCAAAAAAGTATTGCTTGAAGATGTTGGGTTCCAAAGTCGTGCCCGACTTGCTCGACACAATGAACAGCGTCTTCTCCAGGTTAATTTTTTTATCGAACGCCTTTACCTGAGCGGGATCGGTTGAATCGAGCACGTGCAATTGCGGGAAGCCTTTGACGTGGCCGTAAGTTTTCTCCAGTACCTCGGGGCAGAGGCTTGATCCACCCATGCCGAGCAAAAGAACGTCGCTGAAATTTTCTTTGCGGGTTTCGTCGGCCAACTTCTGGAATTCAGCTTTCTTTTCCAGTTGCTTTTCGGTGATGTCGAGCCAGCCCAGCCACTGCGATTCATCGGAGTTGGTCCACAAAGACGCATCACGCTGCCACAAGCGGCGGACCTTCCCGGCCGCCCGCCAGTCGTTTACATTCTGCGCAACATCTTTAGCCAGTGCGTCGGGCAATTTGTAACTCTGCTGGCTGATTTTGGGTGCGGTTTCGCCCTGGGTACTTTTTTCCACGGCAGCCAGCAATTTGTCGAAGGCCTCTTCAAACAATCGAACGCCATCATCAGTCAGCTTGTCGGTGACCTGATCGATAGAGATCCCAACCGAAGCCAGGTTCTGCATGACTTGCTTGGCTTCTTCGACGCCCTCGGTCAGGGTTTCGCGCGGCTGACCGTGATCGCGGAAAGCATTAAAGGTAGCAGGCGGAATGGTGTTCACCGTGTCCGGCCCGATCATCTCCTGCACATAAAGAATGTCGGGATAAGCGGGATTTTTGGTGCTGGTGCTGGCCCAAAGCACGCGTTGGGTGTGGCCGCCTTTGGCGCGCAGCTTGTCCCAGTGCGCCCCGGAGAAAATATTTAGATAACGCTGGTACGCAAGCTTCCCGTTGGCGATGGCCACTTTGCCCAGCAGGCCCTTCAGCTTTTGTTCCTCCTGCGGATTCTTTGCCGATTTCAGTCGCGCCGAAACGTCGGCGTCGATGGCATTATCGATGCGGCTGATGAAGAAGCTGGCGACGCTGGCGACGCGTTTCACGTCTCCGCCGGCGGCGGCGAATTTGTCCAACCCGCGAACGTAGGCTTTCGCAACTTTCTGGTACACCTCCTGCGAAAACAGCAGGGTGACATTGACGTTGATGCCTTCGCTGATCAGTTGCTCGAAGGCGGGAATGCCCTCAGCCGTGCCCGGAACTTTGATCATAATGTTGGGGCGATCGACCGCTTTCCACAAGCGACGGGCCTCTTCAAGAGTGCCTTGGGTATCTCGCGCGAGATATGGAGAAACCTCCAGGCTGATGTATCCGTCGCGCATTTTGGACTCGTCATAAACGGGGCGCAAAAGATTGGCGGCATCCTGAATGTCCCGAATAGCGATGAGCTCGTAACGGGCTTTGGCGTCGAGATCGGGCCGGTCCTTTAAGGACGCGAGGATATCGGCATAGTCGGTGCTGCCGGTGATTGCCTTTTCAAAAATCGCGGGATTCGAGGTCATGCCGCGCAGGCCATCTTCCTGAATCAGGCGCTTGAGTTCGCCGCTGGTGATGAGATCACGCCGGATGTAATCGAGCCATACCGACTGGCCAAACTTCAAAAGGTCTTTGAGCGGATTAGTTGCTTTTGCGGTGTCGATGACTCCGGTCGGCTGCATACGATACCTCGCTTTTGAGTGCCCTGCCTGATTGGGCGGTTGCGGCAGCTGATTATTTGTTTTTTGCCAGAGCTTGTTTGGCGGCCTGAATTACATGATCGACGGTGAATCCGAATTTCTTAAACAGGTCTTTGGCCGGAGCAGACGCGCCAAACGTGGTCATTCCGATGATCACACCGTCAAGACCGACGTAGCGCTCCCATCCGGATACCGACGCCGCCTCAACCGACACGCGTGCTCCGATGTTGGGCGGCAACACAGAGTTCTTGTAAGCGTCGTCCTGCTTATCGAAAAGCTCGGTGCACGGCATGCTAACCACGCGAGCGCGAACTCCATCCGCAGTCAGCTTTTCGTAAGCGCTTACGCATAACGACAGCTCGCTGCCGGTGCCGATGAGGATCACTTCCGGCTTGCCGCCTTGCGCATCGCCAAGAATGTAACCGCCCTTTGCGACTCCCGAAGCCGCGGAATATTTTGTGCGATCGATGGTCGGCAGCGCCTGGCGGGTTAACACCATCGACACTGGATTGTGTCTAAGCTGCATGGTTACTTTCCAGGCCTCGACAACTTCATTAGCATCTCCCGGCCGCATGACGATCATGTGCGGCATGGCGCGCAGCGATGCCAGTTGCTCGATCGGCTGGTGGGTTGGCCCATCTTCGCCGAGGCCGATGGAATCGTGCGTCAGCACGTAAATCGTCGGGATTTCTGCAATCGCCGCCAAACGCATGGCTGGCCGCATGTAGTCAGTAAAGTTGAAGAAAGTGCCGCCGAATGGGCGTACCTTGATCATCGCCATTCCGTTTAGCGCTGACCCCATGGCGTGTTCGCGGACTCCGAAATGAATATTTCGTCCACCATAATTCCTGGGGCTGAACACACCCGCCCCATCGAATTTCAAATCGGTTTTGTTCGAGGTGGCGAGATCAGCCGCTCCACCAATCAGCCAGGGAACATTCTGCGCAATGGCGTTAAGCACCTTGCCTGAGCTTTCGCGAGTGGCAACGCCCTTAGCATCTGCCGGGAAGGCGGGCAGATTCTTGTCCCATCCATCTGGCAGTTCGCGGAGCTGCATGCGATTGATGTTGTCGGCAAGCTCAGGGAATTGTTGCTTGTACTTGCCGAAGAGGTCATGCCACCTCAGGCTGAGTTCACGGCCGCGCTTGCCCATCCCATCGCGAAAATTCTCCAGCACGCCATCGGGAACCAGGAAGTGTGCATCTTCCGGCCAGCCGTAAAATTTCTTGGTCAGGCGAACCTCCTCTTCTCCCAGCGGCTCGCCGTGCGCGGCATTGGTGTCTTGCTTGTGCGGTGAACCATAGCCGATATGGCTGTTCACAATAATGATTGTCGGCTTGTCTTTGGTTGCCAGGAATCCCTTGAACGCATTGGCCAGCGCATCCAGGTCATTTGCGTCCCGCACATGAGCGACGTTCCAGCCATAAGCTTCAAACCGCAGGGCGACATCTTCGGTGAATGACCAGTCTGCAGGCCCATCGAGCGTGATCTGGTTAGCATCGTAGATCCAGCACAGATTCGGTAGCCTGAGATGTCCCGCGAGCGACGCTGCCTCGCTGCCCACGCCTTCCATCAGGTCGCCGTCGCTGCAAAACGCGTAAATGCTGTAATTGAAAATTTCAAAGCCGGGCTGGTTGTAACGTGCCTTCAGCCAATTGCTCGCCACGGACATGCCGACGCTGTTGCCGATGCCCTGCCCCAATGGCCCGGTCGTCGTCTCGACCCCGGACGTGACCCGATACTCAGGATGCCCTGGAGTTCTGCTATCGAGTTGCCGAAAGCTTTTGAGATCATCCAGCGTAATGGATGGGCGATCCAAAACCTTGTACTCGGAACTGACTGACTTCACCCCGGTGAGGTACAACATCGAATACAGCAGCGCTGAGGCATGCCCGTTCGAGAGAACGAAGCGATCGCGATTCGGCAAGATCGGATTCGCAGGATCGTAACGCAGGAATTGTTGCCACAAAACGTAAGCCACGGGCGCAAATGCCATGGGTGCCCCGGGATGACCGGAATTGGCCTTTTGCACCGCATCAATTGAAAGCGTGCGGATGGTGTTGATGCTGAGAGTGTCGATTTGCTGGCCGGTAAGTACCGCCTGATCGCCGACTGCCATAAAAAGTTATCTCCCTAGCTTGGATCAAACTAAGTCCGTGAAGGATTCATCAGTGAGGTCTTCAAGTTTATCAAGTTCCGGTCGATATTGGCTGCTCAGGTGGACATAGCTGCTTTTCCGCTGCTCTCAATCGCGGCTTCGATCTTAGGCACACTACGGCATTAGGCCACAACAAATACCGCCATTGTGACATGAGAGCAGACCCGCTTCCCTGTCCGGAGCACGATTTCGCGCTCGCATTCCCAAACCCGGAGCGTGGAACTGCATCGAAACTCTGTGAGATCGGTTAAAAAAGGAGAACTCATTATGATTAATCGGATTGTGCGGGGAGCCACTCTCCCCTTGGTTTTAGCGGCATTTTCATCAATGGGCGCGGTCGGGGTTGCGGCGGCGCAAAGTGCCAACAACAATATGGCGGGCACTTCGTCGACTCATAAGTTGACAACCGCCGATCGCCAGTTTGTCAAGAAAGCTGCACAAGGGGGATTAGCTGAAGTGCAGCTAGGCCAGCTTGCAACCGAAAAGGCAGCCTCGTCCGACGTAAAACAATTCGGTCAAAGAATGGTCGACGACCACACCAAGGCTAACGATCAATTGAAGCAGGTCGCGAGCGAGGAAGGCGTAACCGTGCCCGATAAGCTCGATGCCAAGGATGCGGCCACCAAAGCGCGCCTGGAAAAACTTTCGGGTAAGGCCTTCGACCGTGCTTACATGCACGACATGGTTCAGGACCACACCAAAGACGTGAGTGAGTTCCGCATGGAATCGAAGAACGCCACTGACCCTGCAGTGAAGAACTTCGCCAAAGAAACTCTCCCGGTTCTAGAGAGCCATTTGAAGGAAGCCAAGAGCATCGCGCCGAAGACGAGCGGGACGACCCGGACATCGGCATCCGGCGGCATGCAGTAAAGTTCTCAGAGGGAAGTGAGCAGGCGGGCCTTAGGCCCGCCTTTTTTTTGGCGACACCAACCGGCCCGTAATGGGAAAAACCAGTAGAATGCACCTTCTGCTGGAATTCTCTTGAAACGAAAAATCGCAGTGGTCACATCTTCACGCGCCGACTATGCGCATTTGCGCTGGCTCTTGCATGATCTGGAGGCTAATCCCGCAGCCGATCTTCAGGTGATCACATTGGGGCCGCACCTCTCGCCAGCCTTCGGCCACACCGGCAAGAGCGTTCGCACTCCCAAACAATGCATCATCGAATGCCTGCTCGATTCCGACAGCGACGTCGGCATGGCAAAGACGATCGGTGTAGCAACGCTCGGGTTGGCGGATGCACTCAGCCAAATGCGGCCCGATATTTTGGTACGCGTGGCCGACCGATACGAAATGCTGGGGCCGGCATCGGCTGCTCTGGCCTTGCGAATTCCCATTGCGCACGTGGAAGGCGGGGAAGTAACGTTTGGCGCAATCGATGACGCCGTTCGCAACGCCTTGACCAAGATGAGTCATCTGCACTTCGCTTGCACGCGGCAGGCGGCGCACCGGATCGAGGCTTTAGGCGAAGAACCCTGGCGGATCAAATTTAGCGGCAGCTTGTCTCTCGATTTTCTGCAAAGAGAACGCCTGCTGGGCCGCTCGCAGGTGGAAAAGAACATCGGCTTCAGCTTGAAAAAAGACGCGGTGCTCTGCCTCTACCATCCCGTCACTCTTCTGAACAACACCGTGGAAGAAGCGCCAGAAGTTTTTGCTGCGCTCCAGGCAAGAGGCGGGCAGGTCATCTTCATTTATCCGAACGCAGACGCCGGCAGCCGCGAGTTGGTACGGCGCGCGGAGGCGTTTGCCGCAGCCCATGTGGATTCGCGCCTTCTGACTAACCTCGATCACCTGACTTACACCAGCCTGTTGAGCCATGTGGGTGTGCTCGTGGGAAATTCCAGCAGCGGGATCATTGAATCCACTGCGCTTGAAGTTCCGGTAGTAAATATCGGAATTCGCCAACAGGGCCGCGAGCACGCGGCCAACGTGATCAATGTTAAGGCGGGCAGAACAATAATTCTGAGAGCAATTTCACAGGCCCTGTCGGAAGATTTCCGGCGCGGAATACGCGGCCTGAAAAGCCCGTATGGCGAGGGCAAAGCCTCGCAGATTATTTCTAAGACGCTTTTGAGTGCGTCGCTGGGGCCGAAGCTTCTTTTCAAACGAGCGGCTACAGCATGAATGTTCGCATTCCGCTGGCTAAGCCTGAAATCACTGACGCCGATCGCGACGCAGTCCTCGAGGTTTTGCGAACGCCGCACCTGAGCATGGGTCCGAAGCTCGCTGAATTCGAGCAGAAAATTTGTGATTACACGGGCTGCAACTATGCCGTTGCGGTCAACTCCGGAACATCGGCGCTGCAGCTAGCGGTCCGGGCTCTGGAACTGGAGCCTGGCGCGGAAGTGATTTTGCCGTCATTCACGTTCTCGGCACTGCTCAATGTGATTTTGCAGGAGGGGCTGCGGTCCAGGTTTGTGGACATCGACCCAGACACTTACAGCATGACCCCGGAAATTGTCGCCGCCGCAATTACCCCGCGCACGCGATTGGTTTTGGCGGTGCACACATTTGGCTTCCCGGTCGAAGTGGAATTGCTGCGCGAGGTAACGGAGAGATCCGGTCGATTGCGGCCGGGGCGCCCGCACCACGCGCGAAATCCGCACCGCACGATTCACATTATCGAAGATGCTTGCGAAGCGCTCGGCGCAGAATTGCGTCGGACAATTCTTCCACGCGGACGTTCAATACTTTGGCTATTCCGGCCGCAGGGGCCGCCATTTCCAGGCTCGGCTCTACCAGAACAATGTTTGGAATTCCGCATTTCCGCGCAATTCGTAATGCCCGCGAGCCGTCTCCAGCCCCGATATCCAAAAGTGAGCTATTGCTTGGCGAAATACGCGAAAGCACGGCATTTTCAATACTGAGCAGATAACGGCGGCGCCGGCTACTAAGGTCAGCGTAGTGCGGCGCCAAGCGCGTGTAAGCCGCGACTGGATCATCGAAGTAATGATTCGAACTACGATTCATTCTCGACGCTTTGCCTCATTTAGGTAATCCATTTCGAACTTGCGCACCAAGGTAATCCCCGCGCGTTTACCTCAAAGGTACAGACATCATTCTCGTCACGAAAGTAACCTGTGCGGCGAGAGCATACCGTTCTAGACTTGAGCAAGTTTCGACTCGGGCCAAAAAGGTGTGCGTGCCATGAAATTTTCGAAGGTGCAGATCGCTATTGCTGCCGGCGCTGGATGCCTGATCATCTTTGGCTTTTTCGGCTACCTGATGTGGCTGAACAATCAACCGCCGGTGCTGGAAAAGTCGGCCGATTTTGATCCCCTGACCAAAATTCCATTGTCGATCAGCCTGAACCCGTTGCGGGACCGCTCCTCCGAACGGGCCGCCAGTGAGTTCCTTCGTGGGATGCGCGACGGGCATTGCAAAGCTCAACTTGTAGATTGGGAAAAGGATTATCGCAAGCGCTACGCCGCTTTCATCTGCGATTCTGAAGCCAAGCATCCGCTCATCTCCTGGAAAGTAGCGGACTGGGAAGATCGCCCGCCGCTGAGAATTCTGGAATACAAAGCTAAGCGCCAGGGAGACGGGTCGAGCTATGACGAACTCCTTTCCGTAACACTCGATAGCCGCAGCGGGGATTGGGTGGTCACCAAGTATGACTCGCTGTACTAGCCGAGGGTTTCGTCGTCGTCAGGGATTGCAATGAAGCTGTAATTACCAGGTTCCGATTTCTCGATGCTCTCAGTTATCTTTCCTAACATCGCTCGTATCGCGCTCCACCGCAAACGTCCAAGAATCACAATTGCAATTTTTCGGCCCTCAATATTCTGCGGGTAAACAAGG